>JAEWWL010000078.1 GCA_023396365.1 Methanobacteriota archaeon | reverse complement strand
AGGGCGCGCTTTTCAATAATCTGCCATGAAATTACTGCTGCAGGTATTGATACTGCATATGAAAGCAGAATCATCATTGGTATCTGAATTTCCGGTATGAAATGGATTATTGTCTGCTGGAGCGGGTATGCATATATAAACATTCCAAATGAAAAATCACCATATCTTCCGAAATTCCAAAGCTTATTGGAAGGAATGTATGCAAACCGGATTACAGTGCATGGAATGGCAATAAATGCAAATAAAAACATGAAGCATGTGCCATATGAGAGAATCACAAAGATCCAGGGGATTAAAACCATCCATGTTCTGATATTAAAATTCTCTTTGTTTATGTAAAGCCAGGCACCTATGAAAAAATAAACTGCAAAGCGAATTTTGTTTAATGCAGGATTTTCATACCACAGCATCCAGAGAAGGATTGTGCCCAAAATAAACGGAATCATCGAGTGTTTTTTAAAAAATAATCCTGCTGCTGCCAAAAAAGCAACGATTCCATACAATAGAAATTCAAAAGGTATTGCCCATAAGGGTGCGTTTACATATGAAACAGGATTTGATGCAAAAAGGCCGAGTTCAGATCCGTCTGCATAAAACGGAACCGAAATCCATGCCGAAGGAGCAAAGACTTTAAGAAAATATTCAGGCGTTGTAAGGCTTGTAACAAGGGGGCCGATTAAAAAAATCACAAGAAGAACTGACGCCAAAAGTCCCGGAGCAATTCGAAGAATCCTTTTTTTAAAGAATATTTTCAAAGACGGCTTCCTCTCCCAGCTTCCGGGTATCAGGTATCCGCTTATTACAAGAAGAGTTGCAAGGCCTGCCTGGCCTGCAAGAAGGTGCCAGTCATATACAAAAATATTTGAATAGCCAAGGAGAAGAGCAAATGAATGTGAAAATATGATAAGAGATGCGGCAAAGAACCTTAAAAAATCAAAATTATTTGAAAATCGTTCATTCATGCCGGAACTCACTGATATTTTGATATTAAAGGCTCTCGCGAACCTCACCGGCTGCAGTGACCATATTTTTCAGTTTTCCAAATGCAGTGTCCCTTGAATGCATGCGAAGACCGCAGTCAGGATCAATTAGCAGTTTCTCCGGGCCGAATATATCTACACCGGCCTCAATTCTTTTTCTTATTAAATCAACAGAATCAATATCAGCGCTTGCCGAATCAACGACTCCGAATCCTATCTGCTTGTCATGTATCTCTTTTTTTGAGATAGTTTCCAGATTTTCATGATTGCATGAGAATTCAAGATCTATAATATCAACCGGCATTTTTAAAAGACTGTCAATGATGCCGCCAATATTTCCGCAGACATGCATGCATGTAGGCACTCTTAAAACTCCTGTTATCGCACTTATCGCCTGATAAGCAGTGCTGATATCTGCAGCTCCGGTTGAAAGAATAGGCTCATCAATCTGAAATATTGCTATCCCGAGTGTTTCAAGCCTTGAAGCCTCAACTGCTATTATCTGTGCAAGATCCAGTATTAATTCATCCCTGTTCCTGTAAACCGGAGTGTCAATTTTTAATGCATGGGAGATTGTTGAAGGTCCTGCAAGCATTGCCTTGACCTTTGGATGCTTTGATACTGCAAATCTGGTGTCATCAGCAGTCATCGGCTTTTGAGCAGGTTTTACAAGGCCTGTAACTCTTTGCTCGCGTATCCCGGGAATCTGAGAGGTCAGGGAGGTTATCATGTCTCCTCGTACCTGTCCGGTTGAAATAATATCAATTCCGGCGGCAATCTGATCATTTACAGCAGTCTCTAAGGCATGTGAATATGGATCCAGAATTGATTTGAATCCTTTTCCTCTGACTGCAGGGTAACTGCCGACTACTGTTGTGGGAAGCAATTTTTTAATCAGTCTCATGGTGTTACTCTGTGCCTGTCACGCGGGAAGAGAACCGCCTCTCTGATGTTTGGAAGGTCAAGCATCGTCATTACCAGGCGATCCATTCCGACACCCCATCCTGCATGCGGCGGCATTCCGTACTTGAACGGCTTTAAGTAGAATTCAAAGCTCTCAGGAGATAAACCTTTTTTCTTCATCTGCTCAACAAGAAGATCGTGCTGGTGGATACGCTGTGCGCCGCTTGAAAGCTCCATTCTCGGATGCATCATATCAAATGCCTTGCATATTTCAGGATCATTTTCATAAGGCATTGCGTAATATGGCTTTATTGATGTCGGCCAGTCTGTAATAAAGTAATGCTGCCCCATCTCTTCACCTATTGCACGCTCGGCAGCTGATGAGAGATCATCGCCATATGCAATATCCTCATCTATTGAAACAGCTGCAATATCTATTGCCTCTGAATATGCAAGCCTCGGAAATTGTTTCTCAGGCACCTTGAAATCAATGCCGAGAGTTTCTATTGCATCACTGCATGTTTTGTCAACATTTTCGTATGCGGCAATTATTACATTCTCCAAAAGATTCATCACATCAATATGATCAGCAAAAGAGACCTCAACATCTATTGATGTGGCTTCATTAAGGTGCTTTGTTGTATTATGTTCTTCAGCACGAAATATCGGGCCAATCTCAAAGACCTTTTCAAATCCGGCAGCCATCATCATCTGCTTGTAAAGCTGCGGGCTCTGGTTTAAGAAAGCCTCCTTTTCAAAGTAGGCAATAGGGAAAAGCTCTGTTCCTCCCTCTGTTGCAGCCGCAACAATCTTGGATGTTGTGATGCTGATGAATCCTTCCTTATAAAAATAGTCGGTTATTGCATGTGTTACAGCACTTCTGACTTTAAATATTGCAGCTACTTTCGGTCTTCTTGCATCAAGGTATCGGTTGTCTATTCTTGTATCAACCTCTGCAAGAACTTTTTCTGAAACATCCAGCGGAAGAGGTGTTTCAGCTTTGCTTATTATCTCAAAGGATTCAGGTATTATCTCGCATCCGCCGGGAGCTTTGTCGGACTCTTTGACAGCACCTGATATTTTTACAACAGACTCACGTGAAACATCTTTTGCTGCTGCCAAAACTTCTTCAGGCGCCTTTTTCTTAACAATTGTTGCCTGTAAAAAACCGGTTCTGTCTCTTAAAATAAAAAATGACAGCCCGCCGAGATCTCTTATCTCGTGCACCCATCCGATGACCTCTGCGGTCTGCATCTGCGGTGTTACTTCATTTAGTGGTATTCTCATAAAATATCTGAATAATGTGTGTCTTAAACTATTATTTTTGTTTTGTATGTGGTAGCAAAAAAATTATAATTTGAGGAGAAAAAAGATGCAATTTATAGATATATTCATATATTCAATTTTTAAAAAGACAATATAATTATGTTTAAAAGAATTCTTGTTGCCCTTGATGGTTCAAAAGCTTCTGAAAATGCACTTTATACCGCCATTCAGGAGGCAAGACTCAGGAATGCGGAATTAAATGCGGTTTATGTTGTTCAGCATCTTTTTACTCATCAGATGGTCATAGATTCACCTGTGGGCGCGCCTGAAACAAATCCTGAAATGATGGATGAGATTTTGTCAGCAGAAGCGCAGAGAATCCTTTTGCATGCAAAGGAGATTTCCCATGATGAGGGGGTGGATATAATTATCCACATAAAACATGGTGATCCAAGAGAAGAGATACCTGCCTTTTCTGATGAAATTCATGCAGATCTTGTAATTCTTGGAACACGCGGCAAGAGCAGTCTTGAAAGGCTTCTTCTGGGAAGTGTGAGTTCAGCTGTAATAATGAACAGCAAAATTACAACTCTTCTTGTAAAGGGAAAATAAAACAATATATGCCTGAAAAAAATAATATATCAATCAGAGATGTCCTTAATTTCAAATAATAAAATAAAAATATTCTCAATCATCCTTCTGATAATTTATCTGGGTGTGCCTTCTGCTCTTGCAGATAACAATCTTGATGTCTGGGGGTATGTAAATCCGGAAGGTGTTCTTGCCCCCGGAGATGAGGTTTTTTGCTATTACTCCGTAGAATACAATTTTAATTCAGACAGAGAATCTTTGGAATTTTATACTGATCTGTCAGACCCGCGGTGGCAGTTTACGATATCAATTGATGGTGCTGAACAGGAAAAGCCAAAGGATACCGGACGCTATGAATCAATAAGCGGATTTGAACTTTATTATCCGGGTTCGTATCAGACTATTGTCAGAGTCAGATTAAACGGGACTGTTCCTGATGTTTCGTCAACTGGAAATTACAGCATTTTTGATGTTGCTCATTATGATGCCGCCGGTAAGCTGAAATCCGAGGAGAGTGTTGAAAGAACTTTTATTAATCCTTCTGATTTATCCGGTATTCAGGATTCTGCTGAAGCAAGGCTATATAATCTTCGTTCAAAAACAGACAATCTAAGAAGCCTTGGGGTTGATACCTTTCAGGCAGAGAAAAAATACACACAAGCCTCAAATGCCGTTTCTACAGCAAAAAACTCCGCTCCTTCTGTTCAGAGCAGCCTTTTGTCCTCAGCAGTGGTTTTTATGGATGAGGCTGAACGACTTCTTGATATATCCTGGACAGATTACTCAATTGAAGATGCTGAGAAAAAAACAGGTGCAGTGGACTCAATGATTTCATATTATGAAAATTCAGCTGGTCTTTCATCTGATTCCCGTGTATGGGTTATTAAATCCTACAATGATAATGCAAAAACCCTTCTTGTCCTTGCAGGGGATAAATACAAATATTCTGACTATGAGCTGGCGCGCAATTATGCATCCCAGGCTGCTGACAAGGCAATTGAAGCTCATAATTATGCCTTGGAATTAAACAGTGAATTAAACCTGAATGCACCTGAACAAAACCAGAATTGGAATATACAGACATCTGCTTTTACATCCGCACCCACCCTGAAGGCTGCAGCCACATCAGTTCATTCCGGCAGCCCTTCAGGAACAGAGGTTGCAAAACAGACTGATGACATTGATTCTCTTCTTCATTCAGAGGTTGATGTTGAAAGCTTCCTGAAAATTGCCGGAAAAATATATGAACTTCTTCTTGGTGCCTTTGAAATTGCAAATGATTTAATTGCTTCTGCTTCTGATAATTGACATAATCTCCCAGGCAAGAGATTCGGCTTTATGTGCTGTGCCCAAATCAGTGTTAAGGCGGACTGCTCCAAAAAGAGTGTTCTCCTCTTTTATATCCTGAATTATTATGTCTGAGACTGAAACCAGAGTCTTTAGAATATTTAGCCATGCAGGATATTTTTCGGCGGTGTAATCAGCTGGAATTTTGGGGATAACTGATATTACATACCGGCTTTTCAGAAGTTTTCGAACATCCCTGCAGGCAAGAACCGGAGAAATTACAGTATTCATATTTTCAGGCCCGATTATTATTGCATCGCTGCAATTTATCAGATCCGCCGCTTTATCTGAAATTTTTGGTATTTTTTTGAAGTCAACTGATACAGATGCCCTGAATTCAGCAGTATAATCATTTGAATAAAGTTTTCGAAATTCCGGAATTGTAAATATTTTATTGTCTATTTCTGCAAATGCAGCATATCTGCTGTCAGTAACAGGCAGGATTTTTGATGTGATATTAAAATAACTGCATAGGGATTCTGCTGCATCAGTAAGGCTTTTGCCTTCTCTTAGAATATTGCTTCTTGCAATACAGACAGCTCTTGCCTTGTCGCCTGTACTAATAATTGGAGTATTGCCTGTTATTTTTTCTACAAGTTTGTCTGTTGAGAAAGTGTCGCCTTTTATTCCTGTCCACTGCAGTGTGTTCAGCTGCCCTGAAAAGAGAAATACTGCATCGTCAAGGTCCGGACATAAAAGATTCCCATCCTTCCATAAAGAGTCGGATGTATTTGACAGAACAGATATTTCATTGTCATATAACAGATTTCTAAAAGCCTTTATAAGTTTTAATGAAGCTTTTCCTCCGGAGATGACAGTAATCATTTGCAGATTAATTCTGGCTTTAACTGATAAAGTGGTTTTGCTTAAGGTATAAAAAATAGGAGAGTAAAAAAGAGTTTTATTTATTTTTATTCTAAAAGGACGTAATTTTCATCCATGCATCCAAGAACCTCAAGTGTATAGTACTTAAGGAATGCAACAAACGGAACGCTTATTAAAAGCGCAACCGGAATCAGGCAGATTATGAATAATACTGCAAGAATTATAATCACAGCTGCAAGAGGAAATCCTCCACCCAATGCCAGCAGGCCGAATACTCCTACAATGAAAAACGGGATTGCGAGAATAAGCGCTGCAATCATTATTGCAATAAACATTAAAATGGCTGTTACAATAGCAAGAATAATCCTCATTATGAAATAAATTATAGTCTGCACCCAGTCTTTTTTCATTAATGCAAAGCATCTCCTCCATCCATCTGTCAGATTGCAGTTGTCCTTAATCATTATCGGAACAACAAAATCAATCGTAAAAAGTGTGATAATTCCAAAAGGAATTGAAATAAGAAGGATTACCAAAAGCAGCATAATAAGATACCCAAAACCGGGGAAAGATGACGGGTCTGAGACTCCCATGAAAAGAAAAAGAGCAGCCGCAGCGATAACTGCAATCATTGCAATTGCAATGAGCAGCTCGAATCCAAAGAGTCTTAAGCCCCTGCCTGTATTTGTCTTAAAATATTTCCTGATTGAAAATTCATTTTTTGAAAGGCATTCAACAAAAAGGTACTGAAATACACATGATATATACGAGAAAATCAGTGCGATGACTAATATAATTCCAATTACTGCAAGAATAATCGGGAGCTGATCAATGAACGCATCGGAACCTGAAGTGATAAAAGGGAAATCCTCTGTATCTGATGTGAACTGAAACGGGTTAAATGATGAAAATCCGCCAATAAACAGTGAAATGAAAGCAATTCTCAGCCAGATGCCTTTTTGAAACGGCCATAGCAGGGATTTTGTTCTGTCCAGTGCCGTGTCAATGCTGCTGAATGCGAAGTAATCAGACATATATGTATACCTGCAAACAGGTATAATATAAATATGGAGGTCAGATTAATTCCCCGGCCTCTTTGAGAATACTTCCGGCAAGAGATATGCTAATATTTTCATTTGTCATCAGAGTATCAAATTTCAATGCACCTTCGATAAACATAGCATCTCTAATGTCCTGAATAAAGACGTCAGTAAAATCCCTGTAAATAGAATATGTGCCTTTTGAATCCGGAGATAATTTCCATGCTTTCATAAGAGCTCCCGCAGGCCCGCTAATAGGGCTATCTCCAATAAAAGGGCTGACTGCAACAACAGGCTTTTTTAATAGCTCATTTTTGATTCCTTCGCATTCAATGATAGGGGAGATGCTTGTAACTGGATTGGAAGGCCCTAAGATGATAAGATCAGAATTTTTTACTGCCTGTATTGCTTCTTTTGTTGCACGTGGCTTTATTTTAAATTCTCTTACGACATCTTCTATTTCCACTGTTCCGCGGTGTCTTACCCAGTATTCCTGAAAATGAATTAGCCCGTTTTTGGTTTTTACTTTTGTTGTAACTTCGGTGTCAGTCATTGGAAGAATATTTGCAGAAACATTTAATTTTCTGCACAATTCATTTGTTGCCTGTGTTAGATTGAGCCCTTCTTTTAGCATTCTTCCTCTTGCGATATTGACCGCCCTGTCCTTATCTCCAAGAGTTAAAAAGACATCTTCTCCCAATTCCTTTAAAAAGTCGTTTGTTATTGTTGTATCCCCATTTATTCCCCACCAGGTTTCTGTATTTAATAATCCTGAAAAAAGATACATCAGTGTGTCAGTATCAGGAGAAAGATGGCTTCCATATATCCACATATCTTCTGCTGTGTTTACAATTACAGATATATTCTCATCAGGAATCAGTTTTCTAAATCCTCTAATCAGTTTGGGTGTCCCGGTTCCGCCTGAAAGGAATGTAATTTTCATTGATTTTTTTATGGCATTTATTGTAGATATATTCACCAGAATGAATCTGTATTGAAAATTGAGCAGTCAGGATAAAATCGGGACTTTAAGCAAAATAAATTCTCATGAATAAAATTATTATCCTTGATAGCTGATTCATTAATAAGAATCAGTCCGGAAAAATGTAATTTTTCCGGGATAACGGGTATTTTTAATGAAAACAATTCAGGATCCTGTTCACGGATATGTGGAGGTGGATGAAAAAATTCTTCCGCTTCTTGATTCAGAGCCTGTTCAGAGGCTAAGGCACATAAAACAGCTTGGATTCTCCAATCTTGTTTATCCCGGAGCCAATCACACCCGTTTTGAACATTCTCTTGGAACAATGCATCTTGCAAGGCTGATGGGAATCAATCTTGGACTTTCCAAAGATGAGATTCTTTTGGTTGCGTCCTCAGCACTGCTCCATGACATAGGCCATGGCCCTTTTTCGCATGCAACAGAACCATTAATGGAGAAATATCTTGGCAAAAGCCATCAGGAAATAGATTCTCTGATCCAAAACGGCTGTCTTTTGGAGAAACTATCCGCTATGAATATAGATCCGGCTGATGTCTGTTCAATGGTTATGGGAGAGCATCCGCTTTCAGGGATTATTCATGGGGAACTTGATGTCGACAGAATGGACTACCTTTTAAGAGACGCTCATTATACAGGAGTTCCATACGGGACTGTTGATGCCCACCGCCTGATTCACAGCACCAGTCTCACCGACAAAGGTCTTGTTCTCAAAGAAAACGGAATAAATGCTGCCGAATCCCTGCTGATTGCAAGGACACTTATGCGTCCTGCAGTTTATTTTCATCATGTCAGCAGGATTGCAGAGTCAATGATAAAATATGCGGCAGTCAGACACTTGGAGGAGACAAAGTTTGAATATATAAATGAATTTCTTTTAATGGATGACTGGGAGTTTGCTCTTGAGCTTAAGAGATCACCTTCATCTGTATCTGCAAAATTAATAGAAAATCTTTATTCACGAAATCTCTACAAAAGAGCATTATACATCGGAATGGATCAGGTCAGGTTTTCATCAATTCAGAGGATGATTGAATTAAAGGATGAAAGAAGAATTGCAGATTCTGTATGTGAAGCAGCAGGAGTTGAGGATTTTGAGGTTCTTGTCGACATTCCACCGATACCGTCAGTAATGTCTGTTGAAGTTCAGGTGAGAAACCATAATAATCTGGTATCATTAGAAGACCTTTCGCCTCTGACCGCAACACTTAATGATACAAGAAAAAGCCAGTGGAGGATGGGTATTTACACAACACCTGAAAACAGAAAAAATGTTGAGCAGGCAGCATATGAGGTGCTTAACATAGAAAAAATGACAAAGCAGGATAAACTAATTATATAAACGGCTGTGTAAATTAAAAGAAACACCCAGGGGCTCATGCAGGTATAATGATTAAATCAAAAAACAAAAAGGGTATTTTCATGAAAAAATATGTCGTTGCAGTTACAGGTGCAAGCGGGATTATATATGCAAAAAGACTTATTGAGGTGCTCTCAGAGCGTGCCGAAGTATATCTTGTAATATCAAAAATTGCCAGAAAAATTGCTGAATATGAACAGGTAAGCCTTGAGGGTTTTAATGCGGCTTATGTTGATGAGGATGATATGTTTGCCGATATTGCAAGCGGGTCATTTTTGTATGACGGTATGATAATCATTCCCTGCAGCATGAAAACACTTGCGGCGATAAATGCCGGATTTTCTGACAATCTTATAACAAGGGCGGCTGATGTCTGCTTAAAGGAAAAAAGAAAGTGCATACTTATGCCAAGGGAAATGCCGCTTTCAAATATTCATCTGAAAAATATGCTCTCTTTAAATGAGGCAGGTGCAACT
The DNA here is from genome assembly GCA_023396365.1 of Methanobacteriota archaeon. Taxonomy (GTDB): domain Archaea; phylum Halobacteriota; class Methanomicrobia; order Methanomicrobiales; family Methanomicrobiaceae; genus Methanomicrobium. The sequence continues at coordinate 13,762 of JAEWWL010000078.1, read as the reverse complement.
ATTATGGTAATGAGCCCCGGATTTTATCACAGGCCTAAAACAATAGAGGATCTTGTTGATATGGTTGTTGCAAGGGCGCTTGATCACCTTGGCGAAGAGCACAATATAGGCAAACGATGGGGAGATTATTAATGCGTGAATTTATTGAAAAAATGAGAAGTGCCGGTCTTGCCGATGATATTGAATCAGAAGTTTCATCTGTTTATGAAGCTTCCAAAATTGCATCAAAAACAAACAGACTGGTTTTTTTTAATAACCTTGACGGCGGAAAAAAAGCTGTGATGAATGTAACTGCAAGCAGAAAATCACTTTCTGTAGCACTCGGATATGACGAGAAAGAGATAGTTGAAAAACTCTCAAAGGCAGAATACAATGGAAAAGTAAGGACTTTTGGAAGACTTGAGATGTCATCACCCGATCTTTTCTCAATTCCCATAATGAAGCATTTCCCAAAGGATGCAGGCAGATATCTTACATCAGCCATCGTTTTCTCAGAATACGGTGGTATTTCAAATGCATCAATTCACAGAATGCTTGTCCTTGATAAAAATCATCTTGCGGCAAGACTGGTTGAGGGAAGGCATACACATACACTTCTAAAAATTGCATTATCAAATGGTGAGAGGCTTCCGGTTGCAATAACAATAGGCACAAATCCGCTTGTAACTTTTGCCTCATGCACAAGAGTTCCTGAAGGAAAGGAACTGCCTTTTGCAGCAGAACTTCTTGGCGGAGAAATATCTGTCTATGAGTGTCCAAACGGTGTGAAGGTTCCTGATGCGGAGATTGTACTTGAAGGATATATATCCGGAGAAAAAGCAGACGAAGGGCCGTTTGTGGATATCACAGGAACATATGATCCCATAAGGCCTGCTCCTGTTATCGAGATAACAGGCATGTATATGAAAAAGGACTGCATATATCACGGAATTCTTCCCGGGGGCAATGAGCATAAGCTTCTTATGGGAATGCCTTATGAGCCTAAAATTTACAGGTATGTGGCAGGTGTGACAACTGTTCGCAATGTTTCACTTACAACCGGAGGGTGCGGCTATCTTCACGGAGTTATTCAGATAAGAAAAAATACGCAGGGAGATGCCAAAAATGCAATGATGGCGGCTTTTGCTGCACATACATCCCTAAAGCATGTGGTCATTGTGGATGAAGATATTGATATTTACAATATGGAGGATGTCGAGTACGCAATAGCAACCCGGGTCCGTGGCGATGAGGATATTATGATAATAAAAGGAGTCAGAGGCTCATCTCTTGATCCCTCCCGCATCGGTGACGGGATGAATGTAAAAGTTGGTGTTGATGCAACAATGGTAATGGGAAAGGAAGACGAATTCATAAGAGCGGTATGGGATGACTGAAGATGTATCTTGATGCAGAAGACGAGAAAATATTAGCAGGGGAGTACGGAGAAACCAGACAGAAGATGATGGAGATACTCGTGGCGCTTGGAAAAGTTTTCGGTGCTGAGGATCTCGTTTCAATCACAAGCGCACAGGTAAGCGGCGCCTCATACAAGACAATAGGTAAATGGGGTCTTGAATGGCTGAATAATCTGGATGCACGTGTTGCAGTTCCTGCTGTATTAAACCCTATAGGTATGCCCCGCGACAGCTGGAGAGAATATGGAATTTCAAAAGAGTTTGCAGACAATCAGAATGAGGTCATAAAAGCCTACAAAAGGCTTGGAATAAAACTGGAGTGCACCTGCACACCATATTATCTCAATATAACAAATTACGGTGATCACCTTGCGTGGTCAGAATCCTCTGCAGTTTCGTATGCAAATTCAGTTCTTGGAGCAAGAACAAACCGGGAAGGCGGCCCTTCGGCACTTGCAGCGGCAATGATTGGAAAGACTCCAAATTATGGTCTTCATTTATTTAAAAACAGAATGCCTGAAATCACAATTGAAATTGAAAAAGGTGAAAACATTCATTCAGGACATTACGGGGCAATAGGTTATCTCGCAGGAAAAACCGCCGGCAACAAAATTCCTCTAATAACAAATATAAGGCCTTCACGTGATCAGCTAAAAGCGCTTGGCGCTGCGATGGCTGCATCAGGTGCTGTGGCGCTTTATCATGTAAAGGGAATTACTCCTGAGACCAAGCTTCCCACATTTGCAGCAGAGCCGTCTGAGAAGATAACAATTGAGCAGTCTGAGATTGAATCTCTCTTTTTGGATGCTGATGTTGATGCGGTCGCAGTCGGCTGCCCGCACTGTTCACCGGATGAGCTTTTGCGTATTGCATCTCTTCTTGAAGGCAAAAAAACAAAGAGGCCGTTTTATATATTTGTTGCAAAGGGTGTTAAGGATTCAAATACAGCTGTTGTTTATAAGATTGAGAAGACCGGCGCAAAAGTAATTGAGGATACATGTATTGTGGTCTCACCTGCAATGGAAAAATTTGATACTGTAATGGTTGATTCAGGAAAGGCATTTGCGTATGTTCCAAATATGTGCGGCTGCAATGTCAGGATAGGCTCTTTGGAAGAATGTGTTGATGCAGCAACAACATGAATAATTTAGATATCAGGGATATCCTCTGACCTGATATTGTATACTTTTGAAAAAAATTCAGGATAATATCTCATTTTTGCAATTCTTAAACCATCAAGGCCAAGATCAGATTCCCTGTTGATATATCTGTATTTTCCGGATGCAAGCTTTGCAGCCTCATTGTTTATTACTTTATAATTTCCGTCACAGTCAGGAAGACCTTTTTCATAATGTATAACCAGTGTGTCGGGATTTAACTCTTCATAAATAGAGATTGCGCTTATTTTTCCGTCAGCAAAAAGAAGCAGTCCTGATAAATCAAGTTCAAAAAAATGTTTGACCGAGTAAACAGTTGCATCTTTTTCATGATTCATTATAGGATTTTTTATGCACTGCTTCCACTCGCACCAAATGGTCAGAAAATCCAGAATATCATCTATTGAGTCCCTGGTGACAGGTTTTATCTCATAGCTGCATCTTTTTTTGAAGCTGTTGATATGTTTTCTGATGTTTAGAAATTTTTTTCCGGGAAGATTTGATAGAATTTCGGTTTTGTATACATAATCAAAATAGTCCCTGTCGGGAGTAAGCAGTATTTCCGGATATAAATTCAGGATTTTATCTTTTGTTTTTTCATCAAAAATCTGGTAGGCAAGATTTTTCCCATTCTCTCTGGCAAGTATTAAAACATCTTTAAGCAGTTCATCATCATAATTTCCAAAAGGTCCGCGGAAAGATATTTCATTGTCAATTGTGCTTGAGATAACAACAGCGTCTTTTTCATGGTAATATTCATATCTGGCATAATCATTCCAGGATACCATGTTTGTAAAAGTATTATCGCTGTGGCATACCGGATATTTTGAATAAAATGACCTGAAAAATTTAAAGTCTTCTATAGTGACAGGTTCAAATTCACTTAATTCAGGCATAATGGATCATTTCCTGTAAAGCATTGGAATATGCTCTTTCATAACAGAAAAACCTTCAGCTTCATAAAACCCTGACGTTTTTGGCTCTGCTATTAATCCTATCCATGTCAGACCTTTTTTTTCTGATTCTGATACAAGAGCATGAAGTATTTTTTTCCCAATACCTCTGCCGCGGTATTCTTTTTTAACAACAAGATCCTGTATATATCCGTCAGATATTCCATCTGAGATGACTCTTCCCATGCCGGCGGCCAGGTTTTCTTTACGGTCAAAAGCGACTGCAAACAAAAAACTTCCTGATATTAAGGCATCTAATCCTTTTGTATCCCATGATTCTTCCCACCAGTCCCCATCCCTGTAGAGGCTGACAATCTCCTCATTTTTCCATTTATCCACAAAGAGGATTTCTATATTGTCATTAATTTTTTTCATGAATATTTCTCCGGTGTTCAGGCAATTTGTCTTTATCTGCAATATATTTGAAATAACATATCTTAATGAATTTTAATATTGAAACTTCATTTATTTTTTTTGAATTTTCAGATTAGTTGAAATTAAAATAAAATATCAGAATTAATACCTTTAATTTTTTATAGCTGCCGGTAATAATTATGGGATATAAGATAATTTGTAATCGCAATGATTATGGCAGTGATATTATGAAAATACCTGAGAATCCGGATAGTGCTCTTCTTGTACTTGGGTGCCCGCAGGTGCCTGTGCAGACAACGGCTGTGCTGTATATTGCAGCACGACTTAAAAAGGCCGGTATAAAAACAGTAATTGCAGGAACTCCATCAGCAAGGCTTTTAATAAAATATGCTGATTTTGACGGACATTATATAGATGAGGTAAAAGACCTTGATATGACTATTGATGCAATATTAGAAAATGGGGAAAATTATCCATTGTGTTTTGTTTTTATCCACAATGATGCAGGGATATCATATGCTGCCACCATGAATTCCATATTAAAATCAGTTGTATATCCGGTTATTTTTGGAAGCAATGCAGATGAATTATCCTCAATGATTACATTTGAATGTGAAAAGATATCAGCTGATGCAGCACACAATCCAAAACCGCTTATTAACGCTATTGACGGAGTGATAAAATGGGATGTTTAGAAAAGCTTGCATATGAGGTAATTCTTAGAAATTCCAGCTTTGATGAGTGCAGGCAATATCTTAAAAAAAATTACAGGGAGCTTTATGCAGTTTCTCCGGGCTACAAAATATTTGATGTTCATATAATTGGTGTTCCGCCAGTTTCAGTTGCTCTTGATGGCAACATTGTGATATTCCCCTTCACAAAACCCTGTCACGGGACATTTCTTGTAAGGGTTGAAAGTGAATATGAAGCTCAAAGACTTAGAAACGGCTCAAAAAAATTATGAATCTTATCCCTCTTTTTGCCATTGCATCAGGACTTGCAATGGACTCATTTGCGGTTTCTGTTTCTGCCGGAACAATTCTTGTCCGTGAAAAATTTAAAACAGCCGTTGTACTTGGCATTGTTTTTGGTTTTTTCCAGGGGTTAATGCCGGTTATCGGGTGGACTTTTGGTATGTATTTCAGTTTTTTTGTTGCAGATTATGCTCATCTTATTGCATTTTTTCTTCTTGGCGCTATCGGGATTAAGATGATTCAGGAAGGCCTCTTTAAAAAAAGCGGCGAAGAGAGATTAATTAACATTCAAAATCCGCATCTCGTCCTTCTGCTTGGAATAGCAACAAGCATTGATGCACTTGCAGTCGGTATTTCATTTGCGCTTTTGAATGAATCCGTTATTGTTCCAGCGATAATAATAGGACTTATTGCATTTTTTGCTTCCTTTGCAGGAGTATATCTTGGTAATAAACTTGGTGCGGCATCAGGAACATACGCAGAAACTGCCGGAGGCCTTATTCTTATAATAATTGGACTAAAGATTTTTTTTGAGCACATTTTATGAAACATTTCCTGGAAAAATTCCGGAGAATCCTATAATAAAAAAAAGAATATTACCGGAATTAAAATAATGTATGCTATTGATACTGCCAGAAAGCCTGTCTCAGATAATTTCAACTGTTTTTTTCCAACGTGAAGAAAAGAATCCTTGCTGTATCCCCTGCAAAGCATGCTGATATAAGTCCGCTCTCCCTGCTCATATGATCTGATAAATAGAGTTCCGACAGCATATGCAATGGTTTTTAAACGGTATTTGTATGGAAGTGTCCTGTCAAATGAATTAAAGCATCTTGTTTCAAATACATTTTTCATCTTTCCAAAGATATTTGCAAATACGAAAAGATACCTTATCATAAGGCCTATTATCAGTGCAAACTCTGAAGGAAGACCGAGTCTTCTGGCCCCGGTCAGCATATCCTGCATTGTTGTTGTTGATGATAAAAGAATAATAAAAGAAATGCAAATTATGAATTTTATAAATAAAATCATCGCAAATTCAACAGATTCAGCATAAATATGTATATTCAGGGGAAGATTGACAATTGCGGTAAAGGAATCATAGCGGGAATTTTCAAAAAAAATCTGGAAAAAAATAATGAAAATCCCGAAGGGAAGAATAAGTATCAGACGCTTTATGTAGGAAACAACTGAAAGCCCTGATAGTGCCCATAACAGTAAAAAGAATATATATAAAAAAGCTCCCGGAATTATAACATCAGGAGAATATGGGTATGCGACCATTGCAATAATTGCAGAAAATGAAATTAGTATCTTTATGCGGGCATCTGTGCTGTGAACCGGGCTTTTTCCCATTGCCTGCTGTTCGATTGAATAAAGTTCTTCTATCATTCTATTTTCCAAATGCCTTTAAAAATGTTTTTTCTGAATCTTCATAATTGTAGGCCATCTCAATATCTATTCCCTTCTCCTGCAGTGATTTGATTAATTTGGGAAGAACCGGCACATCAAGTCTTAGGCCGGAGAGCAAATCCTGCTGCATAAAAATCTCTTCAACTGTGCCCTGAGCTACAATCCGGCCTTTGTCCATCACATAAATATAGTCAGCTATCTCTGATACAAGATCTACATGATGTGTTGAAAAAATAACTGTCATCCCGTAATCCTGTGGCAGACGGTTAACAAAATCTGTAAGATCTGCAACACCTTTCGGGTCAAGTCCTGCTGTCGGCTCATCAAGAATAAGCACCTGGGGCTCCATTGCAAGAACTCCTGCTATTGCAACTCTTTTTTTCTCTCCTCCGCTTAAATGATGAGGAGGACGGCTTCTTAGATGTTCAATGTCCAGAATTTTTAAAGCTTCATTTACCCTGTGTTCAATTGTGTGCTCATCAAGACCAAGATTTGTTGGTCCAAATGCAACGTCCTGCCCGACTGTTGGTGAAAAGACCTGGTCGTCTGAGTTCTGGAAAACGATTCCGACAAATTTTCTGATTTCCTTAATATTTGATTTGGTAATCGGCTCTCCCCTAATCAGAACCTCTCCTGAAGTTGGTTTGAGAATACCATTGAAATGTTTAAAAAGAGTACTTTTTCCTGCCCCGTTTGCACCAATTATTGCTATACGCTGTTTCCTGCCTGCAATAAAATTTACACCCAAAAGTGCGTCTATTGTTTTGTTGTAGTTATGGGTTAAATCCCGTGTTTCAATAAGGTGCATATAAAAAAATTAGGAGCTTTTAGATTTTGAGGCTTTTGATGTGACTGCCCAGGTTACACCAAGGATGAGAGCAAATGTAATGAGAATTCCTGCAGCAAGTGCAGTTATATCTCCCAGTTTCCCAGCTCCTTGCATTGAATAGTCAGGCAATGGTGCATTATATTCAAATGTTCCAAAGCCTATGGCCTCGGCATCACCATCTTCGGGTGAGGGTCCTGTTAGAGATTTTTCACCCTGTACTAAAAGTGCAGTGCTTTCCAGTCCGTCAGGGTCTCCGGATGCCATAAAAACTGCAACAGTTCCTATTAATAGTGCAACAATAATTCCTGCAATCATGAATGTTTTATTGTCCATCAAGCTACTACGCCTCCTGTCTCCTGTCTCATTAAATCAGGTCTTGTTGTGTGAATAAGATATATGGCACCGGCTGTTATAGCACCCTCAATGATTCCGATTGCAGCGTGGTAGGCACCCATTCCCAAAAGACCCGGAATAAGCGGAAATGTTCCTGCAATAAACATCTCAACTGCACATGCAAGTGCAGGAATAAAGCATGCCAGCCATGCGGCAATTCCTGCTGATGCATAAAAGCTGCCGGTTGCTGTTTTGATTGCCTTAAATGAATAGTAACCAACAAATCCGCCGATAACACCCATGTTTATGATGTTTGCACCCATTGTTGTAATCCCTCCGTCTCCAAAAATTACTCCCTGAATTATAAGGACGATAGTCAGGATGAAGACAGCTGCATAAGGGGAGCCAAGGACTATGGCTGCAAGTGCGCCGCCAACAAGATGGCCTGAAGTTCCCATTCCTATTGGAAGATTAAAAGCCTGTATGGCAAAGATTCCTGCTGCAAGAACTGCTATTAGTGGCATTTTTTCTTCATCCAGTTCATTTCTTGCCCATTTTAAGGCAAGTGCAATAAAGATAACTGCAATAATCCAGTAGACTGCCGCCTGGGGCAGTGGAATAAAAGCGTCAGGTATGTGCATAATTCATCAACACGGTAAGTTGTGATATATTTGGATATAAGTGTTACTAATTGTGAGTGCAGTAATATTTGTGATAAGAATATCCTGAATAAATACTGATTGATATTATGAATTATAATATGGTGTCTGACAGGGATGATTAAATCAATATTTTATAAAGAATTTTATTTTCATAAATATTAATTTACAAAATGTTATTTGAATACTGAAAACATATATTCATCCAATGGCAGAATTTGATATAATAAAACTGGATGACAATCAGCCATTTGATTTGGATAAGACATTATCATGCGGCCAGGCACCGAGATGGATTAGTGAGAATGGCTGGTGGTATGGAATAATAAAAGATTCTGTTATTAAAATCAGGCAGGACGAAAATAAATTAATATTTACCGGAGTAAATTCTGATTTTATAAAAGATTATTTTTGCTTATCCCTAAACCTCAATGAAGTTTATGATGTTCTTTCAGAAGATATGTATGCGAAAAAAGCAATGGATTTGAATTACGGATTGAGAATTGTCAGTCAGGACCCCTGGGAATGTATGATTTTTCAGATGACAGTCAATAAAATCCGCACAAAATCACAAAGCGATCGTATAACAAGAGTCTCTTCTAAAATCGGGAGAAAAATTATATTTGACAATATTGAGTTTTACACCTTTCCCAGACCTGAGGAGATTATAAAGGCAGGTTTGCCGGCATTGAAATCCTGCAATATCAGCTACTTTGCAGACAACATAATGCTGGCTGCAAAAAGAGTGACTGAAAATCCCGGGTGGGAGGAGAAAATATCATCTGCTGATTATGATGATGCAGTCTTAATGCTTAAAGAATTTAAGGGAATTAAGCACAGGGTTGCCGAGTGGATTCTCTTATTTGCATTCAAAAGATACGATGCCTTTCCTGTTGATGCTCATATCAGAGAGTTATTTGCTGAAAACTATCTTAAAGGCCACTACTTTGGAAAATCAGGAGATGAAAAATCTGACGATGCAATAAGGGAGAGCGGGAAGAAAATTTTTGGAAAATTCAGCGGATATGCGCTTGAATATCTTTTTTGCTCCCGTGAATTTATTGATGAATAATTACTGAAAAATGATTGATTTTTTTTTAATTTTTTAAATATTGAAAAAGACTAAATTGAGTTTTTAATCTCATCCCTGAATTTTTCTGCAGCTTTAATATCTTTAGCTTCAACAAAAAGTCTCATAAAAGGCTCTGTTCCTGAAGGTCTTAAAAGTGCCCAGGAGTCACTCCGGTTGATTCTTACTCCGTCAGTCAGGTCCAGATTATCATTGTTAAACTTATTTTTTATTATATCAAGAACAGACTCAGGTGTTTTTGTAAAAATTTTATCTCTTAACATATGCCTTTTGGGAAGTTCTTTTCTTAATTCTGATAATTTTTTTCCTTCAGATGAAATAAGTGCAACCATTACTGCTGCTGACATTCCACCGTCCCGGCAGTGCTGGTGTTTTGGGAAGATGAGACCTCCGTTTCCTTCACCGCCGAACAATACATTTTCACCATCTTTCTCCAGCTCAAGCATTTTTCTTGCCACATAAATGCTGCCGACCTTTGTATAAATCACTCTGCAGTTTGTACAGGCTGCAACTGCCTCAGCAATGCCTGAGGTGCTGACAGGTGTTACAACAACACCGTCTTTTGAATTTTTGCAAAAATATTGCTGCATTAGTGCAAATTCTTCATTTTCTTCCAGATATTCTCCCTCATCGTCAATGAAAACAGCTCTGTCAGCATCTCCGTCATGTGCAACGCCAAATGCAGCTTTTGTTGATTTTACAAGCTCTGACAATCCCTTCAATCCTTCGACAGAAGGCTCGGGAAGTCTTCCGGGGAATGTTCCGTCGCATGAACCGTTAATTGTATGAACTTTGCAGCCAAGTCCTGAGAGTATAGCAGGTGTTGTAAGGCATGCAGGGCCGCTTCCGGGATCGGCAGCGATTGTCATATCAGCAGAAAGAGATGGAAAATGAGAAACAACTCCGTCAATATATTCATTTATCAAACCGTATGCCTGAATTTCATTGCCGATATTTTTCCAGTCTTTTATCTCAAAAGATTCAGAAAAAAGAATATTTTCAAGCTTGATTGTCTGCTCGTCATCCATCTCGGTTCCGTCAGTATCTATAAGCTTAACTCCGTTGTACTCAGGAGGATTGTGCGATGCGGTAATCATTGCTCCTGCATCATAATGCTTTTTTACAATATACTGAAGCGCAGGAGTTGGCAAAACCCCGACATCAACAACATTGCACCCTGCACATAAAAGGCCTGCTTTTAAGGCACTAAGGAGTGCAGGGCCGGATGTTCTTGTATCCATTCCTACTGCAATGGTTCCATTTCTCATTGTGCCAAGAGAGAGTCCTATTTTCATTACAAGTCCGGGATTCATGGACTCGCCAATTATCCCCCGGACACCGTTTGTTCCAAATAGCTGTTTTTTCAACTGAACTGTCGACATAAAGCACCAGTAAATATAGTATCATTAGGGTTTTATTGAAGATATTTTGTTTGATATTTCATGTAAAATTTTTAATTTCAAAGTTTTTTATTAGTATTATCCTGAATTTTTCTAAATTTTTTCCAAATATATCTCTCTATACAGTTTATGAAAATTTATAGTCTTAATTTCATATGAAATTTACAAATTTAAAATGCATAAAAAATTAGAAAAAAAATTGAATGAAAAATTTGTTTAATCAGAATTATCCTGAAAAAATGAGGATAAATCAATCGGATAATTCTTTTCCGATGTCGTGCAATTCTCTTTTCAGCCTGTCAATTGCATTTGACATAGCAGAAAACGCCTCCTGCCTGTGAGAGGATATTATAGCGAAATATGTAATATCACAGCCTGCAAAAAGCCTTCCTTTATTGTGATGAAATTTTGCATTCAAAATTCCTGGGATTTTTTTTACTTCATCTTCAAGACTGCTGATTATCTCATCGGTTTTTTGATAATCAAAAAAATCCATGTGTGTGGTCCGGCTGTCGTTTGAAAATTCTCTTACAATTCCATTGAACGTAAGAATTGATCCCGCATGAGTCATATCAGTTTCATATTTAAGCTTTTTAATAATCCCCTGCATGGTATAATAATCATCAAAGCTTTCAAGAGAATTAACCACCTCTTCAACGGAAGGATTTCTCATTATGCAGTTTTCAATATCCAGGTCTCCCATAATTATTTTTTTGAATCCTTCATCCTTGAACCCTTCAATTATTGTATATTCTATTCCGGAATCAGAGAAGAGATCAAGTGTTTTGGAAAGCTGATTGCTATGTATAGCAACCATTGCTTTATTGGAGTCTAAACCTGCTGTATAATATGCTCCATGTTCATAATGTGTTGTTGTATCTTTTCCCTGCTCAAGTTCAAAATTATGATGTCCCATATGTTTGATTACCCCGACTTTCTGAGGATATAAGGGAACCATCCTGTCTAACAGACTGTGAATGAATGTGGTTTTTCCTGAGTTGGAATGGCCGGTTATATGTATTATTTTCAAGATAATTTCTCCTTTTTAATTATTCTTCCATTTCGTTCTTCTCTTTTTCATCAGATGTCAGCTTTGGCTGGCGTATCATTGATGCAGCCTCGGCAACACTTCTCATCACATCAGTTATTCTGTCTTCTACTTCTATTTCATCATCAATGTCTACGGTTGTTCCTTCAATCTCCAGGAGGAACCTGGCAACCTCACTTGATTCAAATAAGATGTCGTCCAGTTCGTCAGCTGTAAAAAATCCGCAGAGTGCTCCATAAAAAAAAGTTGCTCCGGATTTTTTTACTTTTTTCTTAAATGAACTCCTTGCCTGGTTTACAGCCTGCGGGGTATATGTGTCGGTCATAAATGGAACAAGTTCAGGAAGATTCTCACCAATAAATGTCATCTCTGCTCCCCCTCTTGTTGTAAAATCGGCACAAAGTCGCGCTATTGCCCATTCTCTTGCAGTAATATATGTGTGCTTTCGAAGAAATGTGTTAATTCTTTTGTATGCCGCACCATCTACTTTTTTGAATTTTTTGTATTTGTTTATTCTTTCTCTCTCTTCTTCTGTGAGCAGGCGTGGAGCAGGGGGTACAATATATGTCTGTGATTTTTGGATGTCTTTTAATTCAGTATCTGTTATGTCATCCCGGATTTCTGTATTATTTTGAGTCTGGGTTGTTTTTTCTTCTGTTGAGTTATTCTCTGTTTCTTCTTCTGATTTCTCTGGTTTATTTATGTCTTTTTTTTCGGAGTCAGTAGTGTTCTGCTGCATATCGGTTTCTTCTTTATTTTTAGAGTCATCATCTGGTACATTCATTTTTTACGCCTTTTTTTTTAAATTATAAATATCTCTTGAATATTTTCATTTTTCTAACTGATAATATTTAAGACAGACATTTTTCTTCAATTTTTAAAAAATTTTCAATATTTATTTTAATTATTGTGTATTTGCTATGTATAGCATCATAAGGTTTATAAATATTTTAAATTTCTTTTCCAAATAATTTTTTTAAAAAAAAATAATCAAAAATTCTAAGATATTTTTTAATTTATTCTATTTTCTGCTGTGTTTATGAAAAAAACAGGTGGCTATGCTGCTGCAGGAAATTTTATGAAAAAAATTAATAATAGAATTACTGATTTTGTTTTTTTTTTGATTTTCAATATCGAGTTAATAAGACTAAATGCTTATAGAGGAGGATTTTTTTTTTGAAGCAGTAGCAGACCTAAATTAAGGAAAGAAATTTTGATCTGTAAATTAAAAAAAAATAGTTTATTGCTGGTCTTTGCTGTTATCTGATAAGGGGAAGTATTTCTGGTATACCTGTTTTCTTTCGTCAATATCTGTGTGGAGGTAGATTTCTGTTGTCTGAATTGAGCTGTGGCCGAGGTTTTCCTGGACTACACGCAGATTTTTCGATCTTTTATACAGTTCACTTGCATAACTGTGCCTGATTTTATGTGGTGTAATTCCTGATGGTGCATACTTTGTGAATATATGCTGAACAGTTCTGGGAGACATATTTTTGCCAAGCTGGCCTGTGAATAGCGGGCCGTCAATATTTCCTTTTGAAAAAATATCAATTTCTTTTAATGTATCTTCGTCTACAAAAACAGTACGTATTTTGCCGCCTTTTCCTCTTATTTTTATAGTGTGCTCTTCAAAATCTATGTCTCCCATATTGATGGAGCATAATTCTGAAACTCTGACACCTGTTGCATATATTGTTCTTATTATTAGTCTGTCTCTTTGGTTCTCTATTGAATTAAGCATTTTTAAGACCTGATTGTGCTTGAGGTACCTGATTTCCTTATCCTTAATTTTGGGTCTGTCAATTCCTGCCATTGGGTTTGCATCAATTATTCCCTGTGTGTAGCAGTACCTGTAAAATGAGCTTAATGATGAGATAAAACGCTGCAGGGTTGCAGGTTTATAGTCTTTTTGTGATGAAATAAAGAATAAAAAATCATTAATTAATATCGGTGTTGAATCAATTTCGGTATCAAGTCTTGCATTGTTTAAGTCAGACCAGTATATTACGAGTTTCTCCATCCCTCTGTTTCTTCTGATCCACAGGTAATACCCAAATTTCCTGATTATTTCTTCGTAGGATCTGGTTGTTCTGGGTGAATAATTCCTCATTCTAAGATGGTGTACAAAACGTTT
>JAEWWL010000054.1 GCA_023396365.1 Methanobacteriota archaeon | reverse complement strand
TTCAATTGCGGCCATAGCAACGGGGCAACACCCGGACCCATTCCGAACCCGGCAGTTAAGCCCGTTTACGTCAGATGCTGTACTGAGATACGCGAGTTCTCGGAAACCATCTAACGCTGCAATTGTTGCATAAATTGTCTCTTCTGTTTTTTGTATTTTTATTGTTTTCAGAAATTGTTTTAAATGAAATTCAATATTAGAAAGACAGCTGGAGTATTATTATTCTGTTTTTAATGATAGTTTAAAAATTTTTGAATTTATTGGTATTTTTTTGAAAGACTTACTTATTTTCTTTATTTTGTCATTTCTTTATAAAAGTGACATAAAGTTAAATAACATAATAACCATAATAAAACAAAAAAGTGTTGAATGATTTTCCGAGGCAAATTTCAAAAAATATCTTTTATGATTCATTGAATCGCCCGGCAAAACACTGAAATGAATGGCTTAAGAGTCCTGCTTCCTAAAAATTAAGGCTCTGTGCAGACTCTCCAGTGGAAAGAGTGTTGTTTCCACTTGTGTGTGTGAGAAAATCTAAAATAAGGCAGCATTTGTGTAACCTCAAAAAGAGAAGCGGATGTAAAGGTCCTGAACAAAAATCAAAAATTTCTTATAGGAATTGGAGGAGAAAAATGAAATCTGATAACAATTTGTCTAACCCTAAAATAATAAGCAGAACAGATGATATCCCGGGAGTGCCTGGGGAGGACTCTGAAAATATTAAAAAGACAGAGGAAAAATTTCCTTTCCGTTCAAATGAATATTATCTCTCGCTTATAGACTGGGATGACAAAAAAGATCCTATAAGGCGGATAATTATTCCTGATATCCATGAGCTTGATGAAAGAGGAGACTTAGATCCTTCAGGTGAGTCAGACAATACAGTAGTTAAGGGAATCCAGCATAAATACGGTCCGACTGCCCTTATGATTATCAGCGAAAAATGCGGCGGTGTCTGCCGCTACTGCTTTAGAAAACGGATATTTCTTGATACTGATTCTGAGACAGTGGAAGATTATCACGAAGCAATTGAATATATCAGGGACAATCCGCAAATATCAAATGTTCTTTTAACAGGAGGAGACCCTCTGATGCTCAAAACTTCCATTCTTAATCAGGTTATTTCAAAGCTAAGAGAGATTGAGCATGTAAAAATCATAAGAATAGGAAGCAGGATGCCGGCATTCAATCCGTACCGCATCTTAAATGATTCAGCCCTTATTGAAATGATTGAAAAATTCAGCACAGATGAAAAACGGATTTACATAATGACACATTTTTCACATCCGCGTGAGCTTACAAAGCCTGCAGTTGAGGCAGTCTCAGCTCTTTTAAGTGCAGGTGCAATACTGGCAAACCAGACTCCAATTTTAAGAGGGGTAAATGACAGCCCGGATGTTATTTCTCAGCTTTTAAATAAACTTGCAGAGACAGGGATTGCGCCATATTATCTCTTTCAGTGCAGGCCGACAACAGGAAACTTTTGCTTTTCAGTTCCGGTTGAAGAGGCTTACAGCATAATTGAGCAGGCAAAAATGAAATGTTCAGGTCTTGCAAAAAGAATCAGATTTATAATGTCGCATAAGACCGGAAAGATAGAAATCCTGGGAACAGATGACAGGTACACATACATGAAATATCATCAGGCAGCTGATCCAAAAAATTATGGAAAATTTATGGTCTTTAGGAAAAATCCGGATGCACGCTGGCTTGAAGATTATAAAAAGTCTGTCTGTGAATCAGAATTGCTATAAAAATTATATCATTTCTCTCTTTTTCTTTTTGCATAATTGTATTTTCACTTCATGGATATATGGTTTAACTATACTTATAGTCACTTATATATAACATAATGTAAAACATATTGTACGGGGCGATGCGGATGGAAAATGCTGTCAGGGCAGATTTAATCCGCTAATCCCCTCCTCTCTTAATTTAAGCCGGGGGTATTGCACAAATAATCAAATAAGGCGTGAATCTCCCCTGTTCTAAGAAAATGTAATCCGGAATAAAAGAAACCGGAAAATTTCAGAGAGGTAAAATAAAACATCCGTGAAACAAAAATCCGAACATAACTCGGATAATATAAACTCCACACTGAAAAATAGACCAGACCAGAAGAATATTTGCAGAAAAAAGCTGAAATTTTTGCTCAGACAAAAAAATATCAGGATAGGAGAAAACTGGTTTTCTTAATGGAAGATAAATCTTTAAAAATCTTTTATTCCGGTGCCTCCCACCAAACAAAAAAAAGCGGCGGAATAAAAAAATCCTTTTCAACAGTGAAAAGTGATTATCCTCTTATCCTGTTTTCTGAAAATAATACCACAATTCCAAATTATGATTAAGGTAAAAATTTTGATTTCCGGCAATTTAGGGACATTCTGGTTTTTGAAAATCAGCATAAGTTTGAAAAGAATAAACAAAAATTCAGGGAACTTTATGAAGATTAATTTTAAACAGGCATTATTTCTGCTGATAATTATGATGTCAGCAGTACAGGCAGCAGCTGCTGAAGAAACTGAAAGCACAGCATATACATATATATCAGTAACATCGGTAACACAGGACCCACCGGTTTTTATGAATGGCGATACAGGGACAATTACTGTTAATGTGAAAAATACCGGCAGTCAAAGTGTCTCTGTAAAAAGAGCAGAACTATACACAAAGGACCTGCAGGTATTAAATGATCAGGCATATGATATAGTCGGATATATCGGTGCCGGAAACGAGATGCAGTTTACTTTTACTATCAAAGCGACCTCGCCGGACGGGATATATTACCCGAGATTCTATCTGGATTTTGCCGGTTCAAATAGTTTAAGCTACAGCATACCGGTAAAGATTGAAAACTCCGGACTCTCAATTGCAGTGACAGATGCTCCTGAATACTACCAGGAGGGAAAAACCGATTCGGTTTCACTGACAATTGGAAATCCAAGGGAAAATAGTGTCTCAGGCGTATCTATTGCGGTTAAGGGTGATGGACTCTCTTCAACACAGACAAGTCATTTCATCGGAGCGCTTGCAAAGGATGCATCATCAGTTGTCAGATTTGACGTTACACCGTCTTCTGAAACAGACATGACATTTGTTGTGACATATAACAACGGGATGACGACTCACACATCGGAAATTTATATTCCGGTAATATTTGGAGAAGACAAAAAAAGTGCGAATCCGGTTTTAAACAATGTTGAAATTTCAAGTTCCGGTTCATATAAGACAATTTCAGGTGATATCACCAATGCAGGACTTGATGAAGCAAAATCTGTTGTTGTGACAGTTGGAAGTCCTGGCGTTGCAGTTGATCCATACAAATCATATGTTATTGGGTCTCTTGAAGCTGATGACTTTTCAAGTTTTGATGTGACTTTTACATCTGCATCAGGTGAAATTCCCATAATAATCTCCTACAAGGATGAAAGCGGAAATAACTATGAAAAAACAGTAACAGTCAGTTCTGAATCTAAGTCGTCTGAAATATCAGGCACATCAGGCTCTGCAGGTGCATCAGGCCAGCAGGGCGGACCCTCAGGTGGCGGTCCGGGAGGAATGCCGGGAATGGGAAACATGGGAAGCGGAATGAATTCAATACCGGTTTTTGAAATTCTGATTGTAATAATTGCAGGAACAGTCCTTGTATTTGCATGGAGAAAGGGAGTATTAAAGAAAGCTGCTGATATAGGCAGAGAAAAGTTGGGCACACTGCAAAAGCGCTGATTAAGGAATAAATCATGTCAGAAAATCCGGTAATAAAACTGGAAAATGTTACAAAGATATACTCCCTTCCAACCGATGATGTGATTGCACTTGACAGTGTCTCCTTAGAAATTTTCGAAGGGGAATTTGTCGCAATCATGGGTCCTTCAGGCTCAGGCAAATCGACACTTTTAAACCAGGTCGGATGCCTGGATGTGCCTACTTCCGGAAATCTCTACATCGACGGAAAAGATGTAAAGACTTTGGATGACGATGAGTTAACCGATCTAAGAAGGGATAAAATCGGCTACATTTTCCAGAAATTCAACTTAATTCCGCTTCTTGATCTAAAAGAGAACGTGGAATATCCGCTGATCCTAAAGCACAGAAAAAGAGATGAAACCGGATACCCGGAAAAGCTTCTTGAGATGGTAGGGCTTGACAGCACAAGGACATTTCACAGGCCGAATGAAATTTCAGGCGGACAGCAGCAGAGGGTTGCAATCGCACGGGCGCTTGTAAACGATCCCAAAATTCTCCTTTGTGACGAGCCTACAGGAAATCTGGACTCAAAAACTAGTGTCCAGATTATGGAGATGCTTTCTGAGCTGAACCGGCAGGGAAGGACGATTGTGATGGTAACGCACGATGACAACACGGCAGAATATGCACACAGAAAAATAATTTTTGCAGACGGGAGGATTGTCGGATGATTCTTGATGATATCTTCTTAGAACTATCTGTCAGAAACGTAAGACTTCACTTTGTTCGTTCTGTTCTTGCCGCAATTGGCATAGTAATCGGTGTTGTTGCAATCACCTCAATAGGCATTCTCGGCGCAAACATGACACTTTCAATAACAGCCGAGCTTTCGGAATCTGGAAACATCATAATGATATCCCCTGGCGGGGGCGGCGGCGGAATGTTTGGAGGCGGAGGAGGAGATGATGAAGACTCATACATATCTGAAAAGCAGCTTTCAAAGATTGAAAAAGCAGTTTCAGGCGGCAATGCTACAAATACTATAATTGCAATGTATTCTGATTCAGATACAATTACTATTGGCTCAAAAAAGGGCAAAGCAACAATATACGGTATAGATATAGCGGCTGTTTCAGATATCGTTGATGTGACTGATGGCAGTTTTCCCACAGGAACAAGCGGAGTTGTTGTAGGGCCTTCCCTTGCAGAAAGATATGATCTGCAGGTTGGAAGCAGAATTAAAATCGGTGACGAGGAGGAAAGCCAGACGACAGTCCGTGTAACAGGTATTCTTGAAGAAAGAGGCATGTCGATGGACCTGAACTCAGACAATGCGATAATCGCAACAGAGAAATGGTACACATCGTTTTACGGTGGTGAAGGCGAGTACGATCAGGTCAACATTATTGCAGGCGATATAGATGAGATAGATATTCTTGAGGATGCAATCGACCATGCCGTAAATTACAGGGTGGATGAAGAGGATGAGTTAAGAATCCAGGATTCAGGCTCAATGGTTGATACCATATCATCAACAATAGGAACTATTGTAACATTCATGATGGCTATTGGGGCAATATCACTGATTGTTGCGGCAGTCTCAATCTTTAACGTGATGCTTATGTCTGTTACAGAGAGGGTAAAAGAGATTGGAATTCTTCGAAGCATTGGAACAAGGCGCTCGGAAATCAGAAGAATGTTTCTCTATGAGTCGGCAATCCTTGGAATAATAGGTTCAGGCATCGGAGCGGTTTTAAGCTTTATCGGTGGATATTCACTGACATATATCATGCTTGGAACAACAGATTACTTCTTTGATTTCTCAAGCATCATGTATGTTCCCGCTGGTATGGCAGTAGGAATTATAATCTGCTTAATATCAGGTGTTTATCCGGCGTGGAGTGCTGCAAATATGGATCCGATTGACGCCTTAAGAGCTGAATAATGAAATAATCCCCGTTTAAAATTTTATGGGGTTAATTAATTTTTTTCAGTTATGTAATGAATGTAATTTCAGGAGATATTGGTGAATAATAATAACCAGCCTAACAACAATTTCTTCTTAGAGGAGAACAAATAAAATTTTGTTATTTTTTAAAAAAGAAAACCCTATCATAAAAATGATTAACCATAAGTCACCACTAATAAAATACAATGATTCGTGTCGGTCTGCTTGGCTGCGGAAATGTTGCAGAGGTAATAGCCAGCGAAGGTTCTGGCATTAATATAACAGCATTATATGATTTTGTGCATTCCCATGCAGAGAACCTTTCAAAAATAACAGGCGCTCCGGCTTATGAGAAGTTCGAGGATTTTATTGCACAGGATTTGGATATTGTCGTTGAGGCAGCGTCAGTCGGAGCAGTTTACAGTCATGCCGAAGATGTGCTGGTGTCCGGAAAAGATATTGTCATACTCTCTGTAGGTGCGCTTGCAGACAGCGAATTCAAAAACAGGCTTATTAAAATTGCGTCTGAAAAAAACAGAAAAATAAGGATTCCAAGCGGTGCCATAATGGGCCTTGACAACTTAAAAATCGGACAGATCTCTGGAATTTCAAAGCTTCTTCTACGAACGACAAAAAATCCCCGCTCTCTTCGAATTGAAACAAGTGAAAAGACCCTTGTATTTTCAGGGCGTGCCGACGAATGCATAAAGCAGTTTCCAAAAAATATCAATGTCGCAGTAGCACTTGAGCTTGCAACAGGCCATGACGCAGAGGTTGAACTCTGGGCAGATCCTGATATCAAAAGAAACATGCATGAAATATTTGTTGAAGGCGACTTTGGGGATTTCTATTTAAAAATCGAGAACAATCCCTGCCCGCAGAATCCTGCAACTAGCTACCTTGCAGCCCTTTCAATTATAACGCTTCTAAAAAATCTTGAAAAGCCGATGATAATAGGAACCTAAAAGAAAATTTGCGCTTATGACCATAGCAGACGATATTAAACGATTAAAGAAGGAAAAAAAGGCAATCATTCTTGCGCATAATTATCAGCCGCCGGAAATTCAGGATCTTTCCGACTTTACAGGCGACAGCCTTGAACTTGCTGTCCGTGCAAAGGATGCAGAAGAAGAGATAATAGTTATCTGCGGTGTCATGTTCATGGCCGAGACTGCGAAAATACTCAATCCATCCAAAAAAGTTCTGATTCCTGTTAAGGATGCGGGCTGTCCTCTTGCCAATTACCTGACAGCTGATATGGTTAAAAAAGCAAAGGAGGAGCACCCTGGAGCTGAGGTAGTCCTATATGTGAATTCAACTGCGGATTCAAAAGCAGAGGCTGATATAACCTGTACATCTGCAAACGCTGTTTCGGTCTGCGCCTCATTAAAGTCAGAGACAATTCTATTTGGCCCGGACTCAAACCTTGCTTCGTGGGTCTCTGAAAAACTGCCGGATAAAAAAATAATTCCTCTTCCTGCAAACGGGCACTGCCCGGTCCATACAGAGTTTAAAACATCGGATGCAGTCAGTGCAGCAGACAAAGGATACATGGTCGTCTGCCACCCGGAATGCCCTGAAGAAATAAGAAATAAATGCGACCTTGTCGCCTCAACCGGCCAGATGATAAAAGAGGCTTACCGGTCTTCCCGGTGGGCTGTTTTAACAGAAAAAGACATGGTCTACAGGCTCAAAAAAGAGTTTCCGGAGAAGGAGTTCATTGGTTTTGAAACGGCTGTCTGCCATGACATGAAGCTTATAACTCCTGCTCTTCTAAAACAATCTCTTGAAAAAGAGGAGCATGAAATAATCATCAGTGATGAAATAATAAAGCGTGCATCTTCTGCAATAGAGAGGATGGTAAAGATAAAGGGCTGATTAAAATGATATCAGAAAAGCTTCTTTTTTATATCAGGGAGGATACTGAGGGGGGTGATATAACCTCAAATGCCACAATTCCGGATATCAAAACAAGTGCATATATCCTTGCAAAAGAGGACGGAGTAATTGCAGGGCTCTATGAGGCCTGTCAGATTTTCGCTCATTTTGGAATAGAGACCGAGCTTAAAAAAAATGACTCCGAGAATATTAAAAATGGCGATATTCTGATGGAGATCTCCGGAAGCGCCCGATCAATTTTAATGGCTGAAAGAACTGTTTTAAATATTATCGGCAGGATGAGCGGAATTGCAACAAAAACTGCAAAATTATCCAGAATTGTAAAGAGCAAAAATCCCTCTTCAAACGTCTGCGGGACAAGAAAAACATCACCCGGATTTCGGGAATTTGATAAAAAGGCGATAATTCTGGGCGGCGGAGATCCACACAGGTACAGCCTTTCAGACGGATTTTTAATTAAGGACAACCATCTTGCACTATGCCCGCTAAAAGACGCAGTAAGAAAGGCAAAGGAGTATACTGCCTATAAAAAAGTTGAGGTAGAGGTTGAAAGCATTAGTGATGCCTTAAAAGCCGCAGAGTGCGGTGCTGATATAATAATGCTTGACAACATGCCGCCGGAAAAAATCTCTGAGGTAATAGCGGCGCTTGAAAAAGAGAATCTTCGCAAAAACATCATTATTGAAGTATCGGGGGGAATAACTGGCGAAAATATCTCTCTGTATGCACTCTCAGGAGTTGACAGGATAAGTCTTGGCGAACTTACGCACTCCGTTAAAAATCTTGATGTCTCACTTGAGATAAAACCTGCGCTGAAAACAATAAAAATAGAGATCTGAAAAAATTATTCTTTTATTCGTCTGAATCAGCCGTGTCATATTTGAGAGACTGAAGGGACAGTCTGATTAGGCCCAGGTTCGCATTTGTCTCGGCAAGGACACAGATATAAAGCTCTTTTACTGGTGCAACAATCAGTTTTCCCTCCAGTGTTTCAAGAAGCATCTGGTCTAAAGACCCCATCATAAGATCGCCTGTCATCTTCTGGCCTGCACGGACAAGATCCTCTGCAACAGCGGCAACATGCTCAAAGTCAGCATCTCCTACAGACTGCAGAGCAAAGCCCTCATAAATTACGGATACTGCACGAACACCCGGCTGGCGCATTACAGACTGCAGGGTTTCTGCAGAGAGAATGCTTTTTCCTCTGACTTCCTCCTCCTCTGAGGCTTCTTCTTTTATACCGAAACTTTCAAGAATTTCTGCTTTTGCCTCCTCAAGTTCGGCAAAAGAATACATATTTAGTGTGCAGTTCAGGCTTTCCTCCTTCATCATCGTTTCAAAGGCCTCTTCACCTGTGAAATTCTCTTCACCTGAAAGAAATCCTGCTGCTATAGGTTTTCCCTTCTCGACAAGAAGAAACCCTTCACCTTCTTCCTTCTCTGCCTTTACATAGCCGGTAAAACCCGGAATCAAATCTAATAGCCTGGCAGGAGAGACCTGCATTGCTGCAACTCTCTCGCCGGCAGGAAGCCCGGGATTCATAGTGCTGCCATTATTCTTTCACGGTTTTTCTTGAGTTCATATCTTAAAAGGCCAACATTAACGCCCTTTTGAGCGACTATTGCAATGAGCTCGTCATCGGAAAGCGGAGAAATAAGAATCGGACCCTCTTCAAGCTCAACAATTATCTGATTCATGATTTCCTTTCCAAGCTCTCTGCTCATTGCTTCAGATGTACCGAGGCCTGTTGATGCCATTGCACCAAGAGCTTCTATGTCGACATTACCTGAGACTGCACTTTCAATAACAAAACCATCCCTTCCCGCAATAACTGCGGCTGTGACACCGGCAATCTGCAGGAATTCATTCAGAATCTGTTTCAACATGTTCCTAAATTCTCCTTATACCTGCCTGAATTTATTACTGTCGCGGCAAATCTCAATTGAAATTGGCATTTTGCCTATTGCATGAGTTGCGCAGGATATACAGGGATCATATGCCCTGATTACCATTTCTATTTTGTTAGCCGCACTCTCGCTTAAAACGCCGTTTGAAATAACTTTTCTTGCGACATCCTCAACACCCCTGTCCATTGCATAGTTGTTCTGGCAGGTTGCCACAATCAGGTTGCATTTGGTAATAATTCCCTTATCATCGACGGAATAGTCGTGGATAAGTGTTCCTCTCGGAGCCTCGATTATACCGACTCCTCTTTGGTTTACTATGCTGTCAGTCTTTGCACGCACATCAGTCCCGCATATTGAGGGATCTGAGAGATATGTGACTGCTTTTTCACAGCATGCAAGAAATTCGATATATCTTGCGAGGTTGTATGCAAGCGTTGTCTGAGAAAATTCCCCGAATACACTCCTGTACTCAGCAAGAGCAGCGTCTGCAAGCGGAGTTCCCATCTCTTTTACAATGTTCAGCCTGGCAAGAGGTCCGACACGGTAATACTGCTGGGACTTAAGCCTCACAAACTTCAGGTATGACCAGTCCTCGGAATACTCCTCAATATGGTTTAAGTATTCTGCACCTGAAAAGGTTGCGCTGATCTCCCTGTTTGGACCGACAACGTTTACCGGACCGTCATAGATAGTGAATTTACCGTTGTCAGACATCCCCATAAATGACGTGTCAACCGATCCAAAGCTCTTGTCTGTTGAATCAAGAACTGTCTTTGCAGTGTTCCATCCGTCCTGTGCGATTGAGAGTGACTTCTTTGCCATCTCTAAAAGTTCTGCACGCTTCTGCTCTGAAAGCGGGTGTGAGACACCGCCTGGAATACATGTTGACGGGTGAATAGGCTTTGCACCGATTGCCTCTGTAAGCCTCTGGCCAAATTTTCTTACCTCTATTGCAGCCTTTGCAAGCTCGGGAGCTTTTTTTACAAGGCCTATTACGCTTCTGTCGCAGGCCTGCGCTTCATGGCCTACAAGAAAGTCGGGTGCGGCAAGCATGAAGAAATGAAGTGAATGTGAATGGATAAACTGCGCTGTCATAAGAAGGTCACGCAGTTTTTTGCCTGTCTCTGGAAGAGTTGCACCAAATATCTGATCGCATGCCTTAGCTGATGCGACGTGGTGAGATGTCGGGCAGATGCCGCAGATTCTTGGTGTAATCCTTGGAGCCTCCTCAACTGCAGAGCCTATTAAAAATTTCTCAAATCCTCTTAGTTCAACAACCTGAAAATGAGCAGATGAAACATTGTTCTGATCATCTAAGTTGATTTTTACGTTTGCATGCCCTTCGATTCTTGTAACCGGGTTTATTGTAATCTCTTTCATCCGCTTCTCTCCTTTACAAGATCACGTATCTTTGAATTCTCTTTGTCTTCCATAATCAGGCTGCCAATCGTAAACGGATACATTGTATGGGCAACATCATACAGTTCGGCTTCGATCTCTTTTTGTGATTTGTCAGTGAGATCAGATATTCTCCTTACCATCATGTTGTATATGTCACGGCACGGCTCTCTTAAAATATCAAGTGACGGGCCGTTGCATCCATGGCAGGGGACGTTGTTTTTGGGGCATGTTGCACCGCATCTTCCAAATGTTACAGGGCCCAGACACAGGTAACCCTGACCTAAAAGGCAGTGTTCGCGATCAGGTGTTCCTTCAAAGCGTCTCTTTAGTTTCCAGCCTTCAACAGAACCCATCTTCCTGTCGCATTCAGAGCATACTGATTTTCTGGAAAGCTCAACTTTGTCGCCTGTAATAAGCGCCGGTAATATCTGCCTTAAAAACTGTTCCTTTGGCGGACATCCTGTGATATAGTAGTCCATCTTTACAAGATCGCCAACTGCGAATGCCCTGTATGTAAACGGGGGAACAGATGTCGGTATTTTGCCATCTTCCTTTACGGTGTCAACACCCCTAAAGACTGTATTGAATATATCATCATTGCTTGACAGCATTGAGAGGCCTGATATTCCTCCATAGCAGGCGCATGTTCCAAGTGCAACAAGAACCTTTGATCTGCTCCTTATTTTCTCAAGCCTTTCCTGATTCTCTTCGTTTCTTACGCATCCTGTGACAAATGCTATGTCTATTCCTTCAGGCGGCTCTTTTACATCCATTATGACTGGTGAGTAGACAATTTCTGCCTTCTGCAGGACATCTAAAATTATCTCATGTAAATCAAGGACTGCAATTGTGCATCCTGAGCATCCTGCAAGTTCTTCTATTGCTATTTTTATCATATTCCGGCCTCACTTCAAAATAAGCTTTTTTAAGCATGAGTTCGGTCCGGTATGCATTATGTCAAGTTTTACACGCGAACCTGTAATCTCTTCAATCGCACCGACAACGTATCCGCAAAGAGTCTGGCAGAGCGGACCCTCCTGCTCCTGTCCGTTTCTTCTAAGTGTCTGTCTTACAATGCAGTCATGGAATACAAGATAGATGAATCTCTCACCGTTCTCCTCGATAATGAAAGTATTGCTGTCTGCTGGTTTCCAGACTTCAAAGGAGTACTGACCCTGCAAAAGATCGGAGAGCTCGTGAAGTGCATCTTCTATGTCCTCACGCTTCTGGAAGTATTTGGCAACTTCATGGCCAAATTTTTTTCCTGCGCGGAATGTAACTGCATTTGCTCCTCTTCCGGCAATTTCCTCTAAGGATCTGATTACAAGACCGTTTAGTTTCATTACACCGTGAAGTGTCGCCTCAATCTCTTTTGCGGGAGGAATGCACTGCAGAGGAATGTCTTCGGATTTGTATGTGATGTCTGTCTCAAATTTGTTGTGGAGTTCGTCAACATAGCTTGCAGTCATCTCAGATCACCTTCTTTAGCATTTCACATACCCTGATGTCTATATAGTGCCGCTTTGCTGCATAGATTCCTTTGTGCTCAAGGGCCTGGGCAGGGCATATCTCATGGCAGGAGAGGCATCCCATACAGTCCTGAGGCCTTACGGGTATGCTAAGGCCATCCTTTAATTCATAGACTTTCATTGGGCAGTCCTTGACACACAGGCCGCATCCAACACATGAATCCTTGTCTACTGTTATCTCAATCATTTTTTATCACCAGCATAAAAAGACAAAAAAGATTATTTCATCCCGCCAATTCCTCTTACGGCATCGGCGAGTAGTTCGATTTCGCTGTCTGAAAATTCCATCCTTGATTTTAAGTCTTTTACATCACTTAAAAGCTGTTTGATACGAACATACATCACCCATATTATAAAGAGAAATAATATGTTCAGAATGATAAGTCCTGCAATTACGATTACTTCAGTTGGCATCTTTACCTCCGGGGAACAGTGCCCTTGCAAATCTTTCTATAAATTTTTCCTTCTTTTTGTTCTTTGTCTCTTCGTCCTCAACATAATCAACTCCTATAAGGGAGCTTGAAATACGGCGGAATGCTCTTGAAGCCTCTGATGTGGGGTACTTTAAGACAATGGGCGAACGTGATGCCGATGCACGCCTGACATTTGAGTCTTCAGGAATCATGCCGATTATAGGGACTGAGAGCATCTTTTCAATCTGCTCACGAGTGGCCTTGTCATTGACACTTGCAACACGGTTGATGATTGCACCACGCACTTTTCCTCCAATCATCTCTGTAAGCATCTTAGTCTTGAGAGCATCTACGAGTGATGAAATATCCGGGTTTACAACAAGAATAACTTCATCGGCGATTGCGAGCGGAACTATTCCGTCATGGTTGATTCCTGCCGGTGCGTCAATAATCAAAAAGTCGCATTCATCAATGATCTCTTTTAAGACATCCTTTAATCTCCCGGGATCTGAATTTTTGAATCCTTCAAGAGACAGGCCGCTTGGAATTACATTTACACCAAACGGACCTTCATAAATTGCCTCATGAATATCAGCCTTTCCTGCAAGTACTTCATGAAGTGTCACAGGCATATTCTCAAGACCCAGAACAAGCCCGAGATTTGCCATACCCATATCTGAATCAAGAATAATGGTTCTTTTTTTGTGGTATGCAATCATTGAGCCGAGGTTTGCAGTAACTGTTGTCTTGCCGGTACCTCCTTTTCCAGATGCAATTGTAAAAACTGTTGTCATAATTCCCTCTAAAATATGATTTATAGATTTTTCCTTAGAATAAATCTTAAATCTCTCTCTATCAGGGAGAGATCATTATCCAAAAGCTCTTCTTCTGATTTAATAATTCCAACTACTGTTCCTCCTTTATGCGGAACACCTATGAGCCTGATTTTTGGAGACTCGGGCTGTTCGCCTTTAAGGTACAGGTAACTGTAGTTGGCAGCGTCCAGGTCCGGATCAGGATCTGTTGAACTGATTACAAGACCATCCGATGTGGCCATCGTAAAGGAATTAAGTTTGTAATAGTTAAACAGATTCAGCAGGTTTTTAGCAATGGAATCTTCGGTATATAACTTTGAAGGATCTGTCTCTTTTTCCCCCTCATATTTCACCTTCTTCTCCTCAATATCATTTGTTTGTTTGGAAATCTCCTGAATTGCCGCGGGAAACGTCTTTTTAAAGCGCATCAGCACAACAATAATTACTATAAGCAACAGCAGAAGGATTACAGCAATAGCTGTAAGCATAAGATTTCCGTAAACTACCGGATCAATTGTCATTTATTTTTTCCTCCTTTGTTTTCATCAGGGATGAGGTGATCCATATGGATCCTTTTTAAAAGATCCGCAGCTCCTGAGCTGAAATTCTTTTTAATTGCCTCTATTTCACTTTCATTGATAGAAAGGATGCTCTCCTCATCTCTTTTAACATCAGCTGAAGAATTTTTCTCAGATACAGCAGCACCGGCACAGGCAGTCTTATCAGATTTCAGAGTTTCTTTTGCATTATCTCTTTTTAAAGGAACTTCTGCCTTTTTTGGTTCTTCTCTTTTTTCGGCAGGGTTCTGTTTAAGGAAGGATGAAAAAGCAGATGCAAAACTTCCAGGTTTAACTGAAAATTTCTGATTAAATTCCTTTGCAAGTTTAACCTGCGGTTCACTGTACTGAGAAAGCTCAGCTGTTACCTTGCCATCCTGGTTTGAAAACAATTCCGAAAAAACATCAGAGCCGGAATATTTTAAAGACTGTGCGAGAATAATTTCTCCACCTTCAAAGATAAGCTCGCCTTCGGACTCTCCAAGTATTCCGGACAAGCATCCTGTAAATTTCCTCTCCTGAAGTTCATTCAGAAATTCCTTTATCTTAGCATCACGAACAAACTGTTCAAATCTGCCTCTGGGCAGTTGCATAATGTTAACTGAAGATCGGAACTGATATTAATCTTATCATTTTATTCTGTGAAAAATGTTTATTGGTGAATAATATTTATAATAATTAAAAAAAATTCAATATTTAATAACAAAAATTATTTTTTGTTTTCATTTAAGAGATCAGCTAATACTGTGCAGACCTCTTTGACCCCTTCAATAATTTCGGGGTCGATTTCTCTGCTGTATTCCGAAACAAAATCCGCCTCAATTCCTATTGTAATTATTTCAATTCCGGGGATTATCTCCTTTGCGACCTCAATAACCTCTGAAATTCCGGCATCATGAAGTGACATTGTTGAAGGAATGCACGGGGGTGTGTCGTAAAAAATTTTTATGTCCCCTTTCTTCTCTCCTATTCCAAGCATTGCATCAATAATTATTATGCGTGAGTAGCCTTCCATTTCACCTATAAGACCAAGGCCGCCTGTTCCACCATCGAGAATCTCCACATGGGGCATCATCTCTTTTATTCTCTCAATTGCATATATTCCTGCACCGTCGTTTCCCATGAAAGGATTTCCGCATCCTATTATCAGTGTTTTCCTGAAGTTTTCTGTCATTTTTTTTCTTCCTTGATTTAAAATCAGATTAAAGAGAATAAAAGGTTTAATATTACTCCTGCGGCAACTCCAAGAGAGAGTGTATAAAATGAGACTGCAGCGGCAATCTTAAGGCCCATCTCTTTATACAGTACTGCTATTGTTGATATGCAGGGGACAAAAAGAACACTTACCACCGCAAATATATACAGCTGCGCACCGGTCATAACAGATCCGAGATCTGCTGTTCCTGCAAGAATTGCCAGGGTTTCAAAGGCCATCTCCTTTCTTAAAATTCCAAGCAGAAGTGATGTTGATGAGTAATCGGGAAGACCAAGAAGTGAGAGCATAAGTGGTGCAAAAATATCCTGAAATGCCTGGATGATTCCTGTAAACTGCAAAATTCCAAGTACAACACTGCTGACCATTAGAAGGGGCATCGCGATGAATAAAAATTCCTTCATATGAAGCCATGCACGCTGCAGTGTCTGTTTTAGTCTTGGTCTTCTCATTGGGACAATCTCAAGGATCATTCCAAACTGCTCCCCCGGTGTAACCTTTGTCAAAAAAAGTCCTGTGATAAGAATTAATGCAAAAACTATCAGGTAAATTGAGAGAGCGGCAGTGATTCCGACAAATACGGCGACAATTCCTGCTATAATAACTGTTCTTGCCGAGCAGGGAACCATTGTTATTAAAAATGAGGCAATAATCCTCTCGCGTTTTGAAAGCTGTCTTATGCTCATTAATGCCGGTACATTGCATCCGAATCCAAGAACCATTGGTATCAGGGCCTGTCCGTGCATACCGATTTTATGCATTGCCCTGTCTGCAATAAATGCAGCCCTTGTCATGTATCCGGTATCTTCCAGAAATGAGATTATAATGTAAAATACAAATACAAACGGAAATGCAATTCCAAGTCCGGCCTGAAGTGCGATTAAAAGTGAATATGCAATCTGCTCGGCGAAGGGAGAGAGGCCGAGTGAATGCATAGGCTCTATTAAGAATACTTCAAAAAGCTCTACAATTATTTCTTCAAGAAAAGATCCTGCAATAAATACAAAAATGAGTGTTGACAAAAGGACTGCCGCCATTATTGGCAGGCCGGGAAATGTCCGCGTAAGGAGCCTGTCAATATTCAATGACTTTTCCCGGCCGCCTTTTGATACTGACTTTGAAATGGATGCCGCTTCGTTATGCCTGTTTGCAGCAATTATCTGGTGAACAGACATTTTGTGCTGCTCTTCGATCTCGTCTGCAATCGTTTTTGCAGACAAACTGAGATCTTCATTTTCAAAAAGGCCCTCCAGTGCAAGAAGTGCTTCTATCCTGTTTTTTGCACCATTTTTTTGAAGGCTTCTTGCAGCGGCCTCAATGTGTGTGTCATAAGGAACTCTTATCTTGGGGATGCATGATTTTTCAAGTGCAAAGGGAATTATCTTTTCAATATTTCTTCCCTCAATTGCCGATGTCGGCAGTACATCACACCCAAGAATTTCTGAGAGTTTTTCAGTATCAATGAAAAGACCTTTTTTTTCGGCCTCATCAATCATGTTAAGTATTACTACTGTCGGAATTTCAAATTCAGCAATCTGGAGAAGGAGATAGAGGTTTCTTTCAAGATGTGCTGCGTCAAGTACTGCAATAAGGATATCAAGCTCTCTGTTTAAAAGAGAGCGGCGGACTTCAGACTCCTCTTCAGTTAATCCGTCAAGCGAATATATTCCCGGAAAATCGACAATCTCAAACTTTTCATTCTGATAGCAGACGTTTCCGGATAGCATACCGATAGTTGTTCCTGGAAAATTTGATATTTCAACACCTATTCCGGTGAGGTGATTGAATATAAGGGATTTTCCAACATTCGGATTTCCGATAAGACCAAATTTCAAAAGAGCATCACCATCTAGATTTTTTCAGCAAAAACGGATGCAGCAATCTCAGGGCTTAATCCGACCTCGCAGGATTTAATTGTAACAACCATTGCCCCGTTTGAGAGTTTACGGTTAATATTTATTATTTCTCCGGGTATTACACCGAGATCATGAAGCCTGTTTGTACGCCCTGCTCCTCCCTTTGTGCAGAGAATTCTTACAACTTCCTCCTCTAAAAAATCAGTCAGCGGTTTTCCGCAGCAGTCATGAAAACCTGCATGCCTTTCATGCTCTTCTCTTCTTCTGCACCTGCCATGGCCATGGAGATATTTTTTCAGACGTTTTATTGTATCATCAGATGCTCCATGCTCAAGAATGCATGCTTCTTTTGAAGCGGTATCAGGCTCCATACCAAGCATCTCAGTGAGAAAAGATTCAAGCACCTTATGTTTTTTTATTGTGCATTCCCCTGTTCTTTTTCCAAGTTCAGTTAATGTTATGCTCCCATCTTTCTCTATTGAGATATATCCAAGCCTCTGTAGTTCATGAAGGTCTTTTTCAGTCTCCTTCATGTTTTTTTCAGAAGCCTGCGTAAGAATCCTTAAGGATTCATTTTTTAAATCAGAAATGGAATTATTAATTATAGTTTCAAGATAATCTTCACATTCATCAGGTTGCATAAATCCAGATAATGTCTGCTATGGAAAAAGAAAAAGATTGGTATTGTTCGGAAAAAATCTGAAAACCTAATATGAACTGATAAAAAGGCGTGGTTTGAGTTGAGTTTCTGGTCTGTTGCTGAAAAAATATTTTCTTCAAAAAAGAAAAATATGGAAAAAACTCCTGAGGAGATTCTTTCCTATTCCCTTCTTATTGATACGGCAGGTATCAGTGCTGATGAAGAAGGGCCTGTTCTCTCAAAATATTCTGTTATAATTCATAATATAACGATGAGCTGCACTGTGCTTTCAGAGGCAAGGTCTGCTAACCAGCTTATTGACATCATCGGAAATGAAGTTTCAAAATACCCGCTTAAGGTTTTTATCCGGGTGATGGATGAGATATCAGAAACAACAAAGGATATGGATGAGATATACAGAAGAAAGCTTCTTAAAAAGATTCGTGAGCAGATGCTTGACACCCGCCATACAATTATAATGCTCCATGATAAAAGAGAGTATTCTGATTTTTTATTCTCACCGGGCAGGAAATCCGGTGAATACTGGCTTATGGTTCTTGAGGCCTGCAGAAAAACAGCATCACGTGATGATCCGTCAATATTGTATCTAAAATATCTCCTTGCCGGATTTCGGATGTTTGCCTTAAAAGAGCCGGCACATCCTGTAGGCACTCCATTTTTTGGGGGCCATGAGGTTGAGCGTGAATATGGAAAATATTTCTGTCCTGCAAAGGATGAGGCACAAAATGTTTTTTATGCAGTCTGCCCTTTCTGCCCGGCAGAGCAGTCTTCTGAATTCATGCTTTTGTACTCAAAAAAGCAGCGGGTAAAAAAGAGAAGGAATCAGGATGCTAAGGATTTGCAGAACAGTGAGTTAAAAAACTTTGGCGATGCAAAAGAGTAATCATTTTTTTAGAATAAGTGCTTATGAAAGGCCGGTTTTATTCTTTTGTTTTTAAAATAATGCTGGTGATAGTCTTCTGCTTTCCAAAAGCGTCCTGCAGGGGAAATTTCTGTTATAATTGAATATCCTTTGTCTTCAAGATTTTTTTTAAATTCCTCTGCCTCTTTTTTCTGTTCATTGCTGGTATAGAAAACCGCCGATCTGTATTGTGTTCCGATATCAGGCCCCTGTTTGTTTTTTTGTGAAGGGTCGTGAATGCTGAAAAAAATTTTCAGCAGACTCTTATATGAAATAACTGCTTTGTTAAATGTTATTTTTACTGTTTCGGCATGCCCTGTTTTTCCGGTGCATACATCGGCATATGCAGGATTAATCAGCTCTCCACCCATATAACCGGCTGAAGTTTCCAAAACTCCCTGTGCTTCACTGAAGAAATACTGGACAGACCAGAAGCATCCTGCAGCAAAGTATGCAGTATCAGGTTTGAAATCAATATCCGGGATGAAAAGAAGTGACAGCGAATTTACACAGT
>JAEWWL010000011.1 GCA_023396365.1 Methanobacteriota archaeon | reverse complement strand
ATGAAACTGCCCAGTTTAGCCTTAAAATCAGAGTGTTGATGGCATCAAAGTTTGAGTAAATCCACTTTTTTGTCTTTCGCTGCCACGAATCTATGGTAACTGTCAAATTCGATAATGATTTTTTGATGAATTTTGTAGATTTATGCTTAAGTTCAGGTATTTCATATCTTATTAGTGAAACAAACAACTGGGCAATAAATCCTATGATTAACGCTCCATAAATGCTTTTATCTGTCCATACTCTTAGCGGTTTAATTTCAATTTCATTCTTCAGTGAATGAAATATCTTCTCAATTGAATCTTTTTTTCGGTAAGTCAAAAGAGCCTCAGAAAGTGTCAAATTTTTACTTGATTTCAGGCAGAAAAATCCTTCCCTGCCAGTTATTATTTTTTCTTCAAGCAGTTTAACCGCATCATCTTCTGATAGATCAACAAGTTTTGTCTGGATAGAATAATCTACCTCTATTAAGAAATTGTTAATCCGGAATCGTTTTGGAAGTTTTTTGTGTTTATCAATGCTTTCCTGTATTACCTTTGCCTCTTTAATCTGCCTCAGGACTTTTCTGGCTCTGGATTCAAGCTGTTCAGTCTGAAGCTTTTTTGAGAAGAAAAGATAACTGATACTGTTAGGTTTAATAATTTTAATTCCTTTAACTCCCTTTTCAGTATCGATTACTTCAGGGTTATATGAATAGAATTCTGCAATGATCTTGTCGTCACTTTTATTCAGTTTCTTTGCAGTTATGTACTGCATGTTATCTGCCCGAATCATTGCAGCATTTTTAATGCTGTTTGCTCCTTTATCAAAAATAACAAGAGAATCGGGTTTTAATTTCCCTGCTACCTGTGAATAAGTTTTCAAAAAATGAATCTGATCATTAGTATTTCCAGGTTCAATTGTCAGGCCGATTGGAATATTAATCGGGTCTGCAAGTTCACTCACACCAACAGTAATCTGCTTCTTATCAGGCCTGTGATCCCGGCTGTAACCATATTTCCCTAGTTTTGCTTCATTTCCATGAAGCACAATGCTCGTCCAATCCAGATTAATATCAGTATGCTCAAAATTATATCTCTCAAACAAAACGTCCTGAATATCTGATATGATTTCTTCCCTGTTATCGCCAATTGCTTCAAGTACTCTGTAAAGGGTTCTTTCACTAAATGATTCCAGATCAAATATTTCAAGAACTTCGTCCCTGTTAATCCATTCATGAGCTTTTTTAATACTGAAGTTCTCACTCAGCTTGTAACTAACAAGTGCTTTGACTAATTTATTGATGTCAATTCCATTGCGCTTATGTTTTCCAATAATCTCTGGAAAATTTAAAATATTGTATAGACTCCCAACTGCTGATATGGTACCAATAGGAAAAGATATATTTTCATTCGGCACAATTTCATAGGTTCTTAGTTTTGTCTGCATTTTTGTCGATTCAAACATCACTAAGAACACACTTATTTTTTTGCACTGGCAAAGTCAGGTTAAAAAAATAAAAAAGTTAAAAAAATAAAAAAGTTTAAAAAATTTAAATTTAAAAGCATAAAAATTTTAAAAAAATTAAAAAAAAGGTTTTATTAAAATCTTTTTTTTATGGACTGCTTTTTTTAAAATTTTAGTTTGTGCTATAATACGATTGTGCTATAATAGGATTAAGTAATTTTTTGCAGATTTTTTTTAATTCAGATCAATAATTGTGATATTTCTCATGCTTTCGCGGTTGAACTCAAAAATCCTGTCATGAACTCTTTTGATCATTCCGCCTGATGTAATGATTAAGGAATTTTTATTGTTTATTGATTTAAGGAGGCATTTATCGATGACGCCGTATGTAAAATCAGGCTCTATCTCTTCAATTTCTGCCATGAGCTTTGCCTTTGAGCCCATTGCGCCAACTGCTGTTATATTCTTATCAGATATTATTCTTCCAATACTGCCGGGCTGTGTATTGTCAGCATCAGCAAGATAAATCATCCCGCAGCTTTTTGAATCATTTTTTGTCTCACTTCTGCTGTTTACAAGCAGGAGATGTACAATGTCAAGAACAGATTTTGGAAGGTTTTCTGACTTTGGCATTCCTCTTTCAATAAGCTCTTCGTAGAGTTCAAGAAGAGAGGGCATTGAAAGTTTTGCCATCTTTACAAGTGATTTATCATAGAAGACCTCATCCGGTGTTCCCTGTGCAAGAATGCCGCCATCAAAAAGAAGTATTACCTTATCTGCCCACGGGTATGCAAGCTCAACATCATGAGTGGAGATAATAATTGTTTTTCCATTCATGTGCATCTCATCCAAAAGCTCCATTATATCCTGTGAGCCTGCCGGGTCAAGAGCGCTTGTCGGCTCATCAAAGACCAAAACATCTGGATTCATAGCAAGAATCCCTGCCATTGCAACCCGTTTTTTCTCACCGCCGCTGAGCTGATGCGGAGGCCTTTTCTCAAAACCTTTTAAGCCCACAGCACAAAGGGCGTCTCTGACTGCCACTTTTGTCTCTTCATCTGACATGCCGAGATTTACAGGGCCGAATGCAGCATCCAGAAAAACAGTCGGTGCAATAATCTGCATATCGGGATTTTGAAAGACAAATCCTACCCTTCTTCTCAGCTCGCGAAGGTTTTTTCTGTCATATAAAACAGGTTCTCCTGAAAATAAAATCCCGCCTGAATCAGGTTTTAGCATCCCGTTGAGCATTAATAGCAGTGTTGATTTGCCGGCGCCGTTAGGACCTACAAGAGCGACCTTTTCACCCTTTTCTATTTTAAAGTCAATATTTTTCAGAGCATAAGGGCCGTTTGGATACCTGTAGCTTAAATTATTAATTTCTATTATTCCGGTCATTACTTAAGCTCCGCAAAAAATTGTGTATTCTGATGTAGTCACACAGACGCCTGCAAGTAAAGCAAGAAATGCCAAAACTGCGAATAAAAGCGGAAGCGATAATGTAAAGCCATCATCATCCACTGCAAATTTTCCGTTGTAGCATCTTGAATCCATTGCAAGAATTAAGTTTTCAGCCGTATTCCAGGTGTTCATAAAAAGTGCTCCTGACATATACCCGAAGCTGTTGATTCCTTCCTTTAAGTTTGTGTAGCCAAGCCTCATCTTTTGTGCATTGTAAATCAAAACCGCCTGTTCGATGAATACAAAGATGAACCTGTATATGAGCATTGAAAGATCAATAAGCTCATGCGGAATCCTGCATTTTGCCAAAAGTCCGAATGTGTCTGATACGGGTGTTGTAAGAGATATGAAAAACAAAGAGCACATGCCTCCTAAAACACGCGATAAAATCAAAGCGCCTTCGTTGATGCTTCCTGTTGAAATATTTATAAAAAACAAGTCAAAAACAGGCAGGCTAAACAGTATGTCCCCGCTGTTTCTCATAAAAATAATTACAATGACACTTATTACTGCAAATCCTGCCGGGATAAAAAGAAGCTTCAGATAAAAAAAAGGATTAATCCCTGCAACAAAGACAACTGCAAAAAAAAGCAGTATGGCGATAAGAAGAGGTGTTATTACGCTTTTGGATGATACTGATATCAGCATGCAGCCAAGACCTGTAAGGAGCTTAATTGCAGGATGAACACTTCTTAGCCTGTTTGTCCGGGCAATATCCTCTAAAAATTCATAATACATTTAATATATGTAAAAAATTAGTTAGGATTTTTCATAAATCTTCTTTCTGCTGCCCATGAGCCGAATACAAATCCTATTGCAAGTCCGCCGATTACACCCTGAAGCGCAAACAGGCATGACTCAATCTCTCCTGACGGAGGTGTGAAGGTGTAGTCTGAATTATCTATCCAGGGCTCATATCCCTGTGCCTCAAGCATCTCTGATCCAACACCGTCTGTTCCGCCCCAGCCTTCTTCGCCTGATGCCTGAACAAGTGTATCGGTATAGAGGAATATTCCGATGAATATTATTATTGCAACAGCAGTGATTATCTCAAATTTGTATTTCATTCTTCAAGCGCCCCCTTAACTTTTTTCATTTTTTCTTCAGAGAGAACTTTAAGCTTAACTAAAATTTCGGGCTTAAGCATTATGATGTACTTGAATATCACGACAAATACAAGGCCTTCAATGATTGCAAGGGGAACCTGCGTTAATGCAAAAACACCCAGGAATGCTGCAAATGATGCTGCAAATCCTCCGGCTGTTGCCGGAAATGCCAGTGCAAGCTCAAGTGAGGTTACAACATAAGTCATCAGATCGCACAAAAATGCTGCAATAAAGATGGCTGCAAAGAAATTTACATTTGCTCTTTCAAGACCTTTGTATACATAGTATCCAACAAGCGGGCCGGCAATTGCCATTGACATTACATTTGCGCCAAGAGTTGTAAGTCCGCCGTGGGCAATGAAGAGCGCCTGAAATATCAGGACAATAAATCCAAGCACAGCAGTTATCCACGGCCCGAATGTTATTGATGAGAGAGCCGTTCCTGTCGGATGTGAACAGCTTCCTGTAACTGACGGAAGCTTTAGAGCCGAGAGGACAAAAATAAATCCGCCTGCAACACCAAGAAGCGGAAGATACTCACGGTTTTCGCTTAAGATTATCTTTAGTTTGTAAAACCCGTAAATCAGACACGGGAGTGCTAAAATCCACCATATCTGCCACCAGGGTGATGGCAGAAAACCTTCCATTATATGCATTTTGAAAAAACCTCTTTTAATTAACTGTAAATAAAATAATAAGCGGCCTGAAGTGTCAGGCAGCTTTATAAAAATAATTTTAGTTATTACTATTTAATTTTGGTTATTTGAATCAGATATAATTTTGTTAAATCAAATAAATTATATTATAATATATCAAAAGGATGAATCTGTATAGGATAGAATTCAGAATTTCAAGCATAATTAAAAGAGTACCGATATGATACCAACAATAATAATTGCAGGGACGCACAGCGGATGCGGAAAAACAACAATA
The DNA here is from genome assembly GCA_023396365.1 of Methanobacteriota archaeon. Taxonomy (GTDB): domain Archaea; phylum Halobacteriota; class Methanomicrobia; order Methanomicrobiales; family Methanomicrobiaceae; genus Methanomicrobium. The sequence continues at coordinate 41,917 of JAEWWL010000011.1, read as the reverse complement.
TCAGGCGCTCTTATGGCAGCCCTTGTCAATAGAGGTATGGTGGTCCAGCCATTTAAGATTGGGCCTGATTTTATTGATCCTTCGCATCATTCTGCAATCTGCAAAAGAAACTCAAGAAATCTCGATCCATACATGATGGGAGAGACCGGTGTTTTAGAGACATTCAAAAACGCCTGCAGGGGTGCTGATATTGCAGTCATTGAAGGTGTTATGGGAATGTATGACGGTCTTGAGGGCTGTGACATTGGAAGTACTGCACATGTCTCTAAAATTTTAAATGCTCCTGTAATTCTTGTAATTGATGCAAAAGGCTCATCAAGAAGCGTTAATGCGGTTGCACTTGGCTTTAAAAATTTTGACCCGGAAGTAAATCTTGCCGGAGTAATCCTGAACAGACTTGGAAGCAGCAGACATTTTGAGATGATAAAACCCTCTCTGAAAATTCCAGTTTACGGATGTATTTTAAACAGCAGGGAAAAATCAGTTAAAAGCCGGCATCTTGGTCTTGAGATGGCTCATGAAACAAGTGCAATGTCTGAATTTGCAGACATCCTCGAAGAGAACGCTGATATTGACGGATTAATTCAGATTGCAAAAATCTCAGCTGAAAAACACAAAGAAGATTTTTTCGCAGAAGAAAAATCTGATAATAAGGGTAAGACAGTAAGAATTGGTGTAGCCTTTGATGAGGCTTTTAATTTTTACTACCAGGATAATTTTGACAGGCTTAGAAAGTATGGTGCAGATTTAATCTTCTTCAGCCCGATGGAAGATGCTCTTCCAAAAACTGATGCCCTTTATTTTGGCGGGGGCTATCCCGAACTTCATTTAAAAAAGCTTGAGTCATCAAAATGCAGGGAAGAGATAAAAAAGGCAGCCGACTCAGGTATGGTTATTTATGCCGAGTGCGGCGGCCTTACATATCTTTGCGAAAATCTGGAGTCTGATGGAAATAAGGGCAGAATGTGCGGCATAATTCCTGCGGATGCTTTAAAGATGAACCGCTTTCAGGCGCTTGGGTATGTAACTGCAAAGTGCTGCACAGACAAAAGCATTCTTCCAAAAAACATCTGCTACAACGGGCATGAATTTCATTATACAAAATTAAACTGTGGAAATGACATCAGATTTGCATTAAAACTTTCACGGGGCATAGGAGTAGACAGCGGCCGTGACGGTGTTTATGTAAATGATGTTCTTGCAGGCTACACTCATGCATATTTTTCTGAAAAATTTGCAGAAAATTTCGTATCAAAAGCACTTTTGGAAAAATAATTTCTTTTTCTTCTGGAATACATTTATTTATTTAATCTGTTAATTCAATAAAGAAGAGATGATCTCAACCCGGATCCTTGAAGACAAAGATACTTTTTCTTTGCTCATTCAGTTAACAGATATAGCCTCTGCTGCACACGAAAAAGGGGATTATGATACAAGAGACAAGGCTCTTGAAGAGATAAAAGAGATCAGAAAACAGATAACCGGCCAGCTTACACAAAGCAGCAATAAAAAAGATCCATAGATTATAAAATATTTTTAAAGCTCAAATGTTCCATACATCCCGCCGCCGCCGGGATGAAGGATAATTTTTCCTTCCCTGAATTTTTGTATGGCTGTTGCGGTATTTTCATCTATCTTAGAAATTTTTTCGGGAGGAACATCAATAAGTATGGCTATCTCATTTCCAAAAGCTGAAATGAGTTCTGAATAAAGGCTGCAGCACTTTTTTGCCGATGCTGATGAAAGGCAGAGGACTTCTTTTAAAATCTCTCCAAGCGGCATTATGTGAAGATAATCAGGCCTTTTGCTTTTAATGCTCTCATCAGACATTGCCTTTGCCCTGTCACAGACGCCTTCTTTTATTCTTCCGCCGTCTAAATCACAACGCCAGTTTAGAGCTTTGGCATCTGAGAGTGAAAACTGCTTATAGCACCTTGTACATGCTGTTTTGTTGTACTTTCCCTCTTCAGGAAAAAATCCGGCGTTAAGAATAATATCGCCTTTTAAAACCGATCTTAAAATATCCTCCGGTCTTTTTGAGCCGGTTTTTATTTTGTTAAACTCCCTTCCGATTTTGTTTGGAAGAGCGCTGTGTGCATCAGAGTTTGAAAGAAAAGGAATTTCACAAAGCTCCTTTATTTTATCGCCGTATGATGTGTCGGCAGAAAGGCCGAGTTCGAGAAAGTCAGGCTTTTGCTCTCCATAGCAGTCATGAATGCTCTCAAACCTTCCATACATTCCTGTCCAGGGTGTAAAGGCATGTGCCGGGCCGGCATACCCTCCACAGTCATGAACTATCTCCAGAATATCCTCGCCGGATAGGGCAACATTGGGTCGTCCTGCCTTATTTATGTTCGGACTGTATGGCTTAAGCCCCTCAAAAATATCTTCGGCAGCTGAAAAATTATCCATAAGGATTAGATGGTGAACCTTTCCTTTTCCTTCAACCTCGGCAGAAGGAATTACTGAAATATCATCACTGCAAAAATCCTCCTTCTCCCACATCCTGCGCCATTCAGGATGGAGTGCATCGCCGCTTCCCAAAACATCAAGACCTTTTATTCTGCATGAATCAATCAGGGATTTTGGAGTCGTTGTTTTGGATGCCGCCATTGAAAAAGGGGAATGGATATGAAAATCAGCGTAAAGATACATATTCAGCCGATATAATTTAGCTCTTCTTCGGAATTTGCCTTTTCGGATGCCTTTAATTTTTCAACAAAATGCTCCATCTCATCAGCTCTTTCCTGAAGTTTTGTGGAATCAACCTCTATTCCGATGAGCTTTGAAAGAACACTTAAAACTGAATTTGAGCTTCTTGGATCAACAAGGTATCCTGATGTTTCTCCCATCAGGCATATTCCTTCAAGGCCTCTTCTTTTGCCCATCCCAAGAAGAAGTCCTGATGCTCCTATTATTCCGCCGCCCGGCTCTCCGTCTGTAAAGACTGCGCCTGCTGATACGGCTTCTTCTTTTAATTTTTCATCATTGACAGCCGCAAGGACCCTGACATCTTCAATGAGATGTCCGACACCGTATCCGCCCAGAGAGTAGATTCTTTTTACTCCTAACTTCTCTGCAATTTCAAGATAGGTGTCGGTAAGCAGATAATGCCCTTCTGGTGAAGTGCTTTGAAAATCGCCGACCAGAAACATTATAGCAATATTTTCTCCCTGATAGCGGAATATTTCATTGTTTGGAAGGTGTGTTACACCCTTTTCGTCCATTAATACCTGCGGGGGAAAAAATACCGAATGTATCTCTGCAATTTTTTCTGCACCAAGCTCTTCTATCATATGTTCGGCAACAAGCTTTCCAACCTGTCCGACACCTGGAAGACCTTCGATTAATATATCGCAGGAATAATCATCTTCTTTAAAAAAGTCAACATCAATATCATGCATTTTCTTTAATCACCCTGCGGAATTTTCCATACCTGTCCTGCGGAGAATACCTTGGAGGATGTGCTATCCTGGTTTTCTCGCCGCATATGGGACATTGTGAAGAAAGAGTATAGCTGCCGTCCTTTGGACAGCATCTTATTTTTCTGCTCATCTAAGCTTTACCGGCGCGCTGTTTCCTGATAAAACTGCCTTCGCCTTCTGCACGCTCCATAACACCGATTGCTGCACTTGCAACTTTGTTGATGGCTCTTTCGGCAGATTTATAATCCGGAGCTGTCACCTTGACACGGTATTTTGGAGCTCCTACATAGACAAGCTCTATTTCGACATCGTCAATGCTTGGCTGGGCACTTCTTAGTGCACGCCTGATTACATTTACTCCGTCCGGTTTATTGGATGTCAGAATAAGAGTTCCTGTAACAGTAACTTTTGGAAGTTTGACATTTTCACTGGCAATGGTTATAAGCGCCTTTGCAACAGGCTCTTCAAGACTAAGCTTTTTTAATGTTTCTTCCTCATCTACTAAAATGTCTTCAAAAACAGGAAAAAGTGCCCCGTATTCCTCATAGAATTTGGATTTTAAGGACTCCTCGGAAGCACCGGAGGCTTCTGCAACAAAGCCAATCCATTTTCTGGCTTTCTGCTCATTCTTCCACTCGTGTATCTTGTCTTTTCTCTGGTGTTCGTTGACATCCTTTAGAGAGAGATCAATATGACCGCGGCTTGTGTTTACATGAAGGACTTTGCATACAACTTTTTGCCCTTCACGCACAAAGTCGCGGATATGCTTTATCCATCCCCGTGCCACTTCGGCAATCGGAATCAGGCCTTCATGATCGTTATATTCATCCAGTGTTACAAATGCGACAAAATCCTTCACACTTGCAACAGTACATACGACCAGTTCTCCTTCTTCCGGCCACTCTCTCTCTGTCATAACAATATATTTACTCGTGTTCAGCAATAATTTCTGCTTTTATATCTGCGTTTCCGCCTTTGGGCTCTGCAAGAACTTTTCCGCAGACAACGCAGTCAACGACCGAGCTTGCCTTCTGGAAAATCTTCTGCTCGTTTTCGCAGTCAGGACATTTAACTGTATAAAATTTTGATCTGTTTTCTCTGTTTACGCGAACCATATTAAATCACTCCGTAAGCTCAAATTTACCTGCTTTCACACCGCTTCTAAGGTGCGCCTTTCCACATACTGTGCAGCGGTATCTGACATTGATTCTCTTTGTCGGCTTGTCTCCACCAGGAACCTTTGAGAATTTACCCATATTTCCTACTTTGCTTCTGCGTCCTTTCTGGCGGTCAATCCAGTGAAGGTGAAGGTCACGACCTTTCTTTACTTTTTCGACCTCATGAACTTCATGTTTTCTGCAGTATGGACAGTATGTCTTGAACTTTGTTGGCATCTTCATAAAACGTATAGCCCCTTTGATTTTGGATATTAACCGGTATAACACCTGTTTATCACGCCGGTCATGAAAACTGCCCTAAAGGGAAGTCTTCATAATAAATCTCATTATTATTTGCTAACCCTGATATTTAAGGCTATGTTGCGCCCGCATAGAACCGATGCATTCTGCAATGGAAGAGAGACAACATCCTCGGCGGATAGTGAATATATATGTCCGTCAAGACCCATAAAGGAGTCTATATTCTCTTTTATGTAGACAATTTCATAAATTTTATTAAATTCATCCTCTTTTGAGTCATCAGCTGAACCGGCTTTGTAATCCTTGCAGCATGAATCAGTCTCTTCCAAAGTCTTTGGAATTATTTCAGGCTGTTTTAGGGATTCTTTTTTCTTTGACTGTGTATGCGCTCCTGACTGTTCACTTCCTGTCTGGCTGTATGCTCCTGTAATCTTGTCCCTGCACTTTCCAATTGCGCATAATATCTCATCATACATCTCTCTTTCAAGAGGAATAAGCATTTTAAGCTCTTCTTTGTCAACCTTTCCGCTTCCGGTCTGGTTCTCTGCAAGACGTATAATTTTTTTGAATCTCTGATCTATTATGGCCTGAAGAACTGACTGGACACTCTCGATTTCATCGATTAATTCACTGCCCCGCCTGGTCATGAAATGATCAATCGACTTTGCCTCTTCGTAAAGTTCGGCAAGATACTCTCTTGCCATATCGTAGGTGTCTATGGATATTGATGAGAGTTTTCCGCTTTCACGCTCATCAAGTGAGATTAGCCGCAGATAATCAAAGTCCATCTGTTCTCCTGCCTCCTCCGGTATATTCAGCTATGCCTCTTGCGCACAGAAATACTGCAAGCGCTTCAGGTACTGTATTAATTCCTTTTTCCAGTGAATATTTGTTTCCAAGAATCGGCATTTCAAGACTAAATGCGAGGTTTACCTTTGCAGGATCATCTCCAAAGACAACCGCGTCTAAAAGAGGGTCAAAATTTTCAAACTCCTTTAGTGACAGGTTTAAGACCTTAAATCCGCTTCCTCCGTGAAGAGAACCGGGCATTCTTATAAGACGCTTTATATCTGTTGTAACGGGCTCATCAGTAAGTGCAGCCCTTTTTTTTATTTTTTCATTAAAATCGCTCTCTTCGCCTGTGAGAACAGCACGTAAAACCCTTCCGACAAGAATATTTTTATCTGTTTTTTTAAGGCTTCTTGCTATGCTGTCAGAAGATTTTAAAAATTCCGCTGCTGACTCTTTTGAAACGCCTTTTATTGAGGCTAATTTTTTTACTGCCTCATCACTGCCCATTTGTTTCAAATCTAAAAGATACTCTCTTACAGCTTCCCTGTACCGAAGAGGCCATCCAAAATCCCCTGCAGTTTTTCTGCCCTTTAGCATGATGTCAGGATCAAGGCCTGTTCCGCAGACATAGTCAACAAGCTCTCGCCTCTCAGCACCTGACCAGTTTCGAACCTCAAGATTTCTTATGTGAATATGGTATCCTCTTCCTCCGGAAAAAACAATATAGAGATCTTTTTGGGAAAATCCAAGCTCTTGTGTTAACATTGAAATAATTTTGAATGCCTCTTCCTTTACTCTTTGAAGCATTTCATCATATGCTCCGCGGACGATGTGATCGGCATCCAGATCAAAGATTAGATCCGCACCAGACCATATCTTGTCCTGCATTGTTCCGGCGCCTGGAAGAGCATAATACGCAGTTGAATAATATGCATGACGCGGCACCATGGCTTTTAAGTAATTTTCGGCTTCGCTTCTTTCTCCAAATCCAATGTGCCTCTTCATCCTGCCTTCATTTTCCGAATCAAAAAATATAAAGCCCCATTCGCGCTGCTCAAGAGCCGGGGGAAAATCAAAGACGGCTCTTTGGTAGTATCCGGAAAATTTCTGCTTTAAGTATTCGTAAGTTGCCGCATTCATGCAATTTCCTTTACCATATATGGCCCGCGCCTTTCATAGCCGCGTTTGTTGTAATATGGCCGCACACCAATGCCGCTCATGACAGCGACAGACTCATAGCCATTATCTTTTGAAATATCTTCGGCAATCTTTAAAAGGCGATCCCCAAAATTTCTGTGCTGCCACCTGCTTCCGGACCCTTTTTCTGAGAGAGGGACAACTGAGCCGTAAACATGAAGCTCTCTTACAAGCGATGCACCAATAAGCTCTTCTCTCCAGGTTTTGTCCGGAAACCGAAGCCTGACAAAGCCTATTAGTGAGTCATCTGAAACTGCCTGGATAAAAAATTCAGTTCCACCGCAGCATTTGTATTCGGTTATTTTTACAGAGGGCTCGTTTAAGATTAAATTTCTTCCTGCTTCCCTGCATCTTATGCATCTGCACACACCGCCTGTTTCCAAAAGCCTGTTCTTTGCAAGCTGCCTGAAATTGCTGTAATGCGAGCCTGCAACTATTAATTTTGCAGGAATGTCACGCTGAACCCTTTGCAGGCGGACATATTCGGGAAGTCTGGATTTTCCGTATGCAACAAGATTTACAAGCTCATCCTCATCATAGACATTGTATTCCCCATTTTTCCACAGCTTTTCAATCTCAGAGCCCGGTGTTACAAGAGTCGGGTAAATTTTTAGGAAATCAGGGCAGAATCTCTCATCAGAAAAGAGAGTATCAAACATTTTTTTGTCATCCTCAACAGATGCTGATGGAAGATTTGGCATTACATGAAAGCCTACTTTTATTCCGGCATCCCTTAAGCAGCAGTTTGCAATAACGGAATCCTCAACAAGATGGCCTCTTCGGTTGTAATCCAAAATCCTGTCATCAAGCTGCTGAACTCCAAGCTCAACTTTTGTAACTCCTAAGGAGAGCATCCTGTCGATGTGCTCTTTTCTGCACCAGTCCGGCCTTGTCTCAAATGTAACTGCTATGCATCTGACTCTCGCATGCTCGTTTTCAGAGCAGAGCTCTTCAAATGTGAATATGTCGCCGCGGTTTTCAAGACCATATTCATTCATTGCACGTATGCATGAGCGCATAAACCATTCCTGATATTCAGGTTCACGTGCCGTCATCGTGCCGCCCATTACAATCAGCTCTGCCTTTTCAATATGATGTCCGAGCATCTCAAACTGGGAAAGCCTTGCCTGAACCTGTGAATAGGGGTCATATTCAAGCTGCTTTCCGCGAAGGGCGGCAGGCTCCTCTCCTGTATAGCTCTGCGGTGATTTAAACTGTTCATTTTCAGGGCCGCCCGGGCATGGAAGGCATATCCCGTGGGGACATTTGTGCGGCGATGTCATCACTGCAACGGGAGTTACTCCTGAAATTGTTCTTGAGGGCTTGACCTGGACAAAACTTCGAAGAAGCTCCTTTTCTTCTTTTAGGGCCGCAGAAAAGATCTCTGAATGCCGTGGGAAAGCATTTAGTGAATATTTCTTTGCAACAGATGCCTTGATTTTCTGAACATCTGCCGGAGTTTTTGCCTCAGATAAAATACGGGAAATAATCTCCCTTAAAATAGTGTGATTATCAGCCGGGTTAGTTTTCAACGGCAACCTCTTCAGAACCCGCACCGGAGGCGTACTCAACCGCCGCCATATGGCTGTGCTGAATATATCCGACAAGCTCTTCGCCAAGAGTTAAAATTGCCTCTTTATGGCAGATCTTATTTTTGTGGATATGAACAGGGGAAATGTTGAGTCTGTCGTATTTTCCTGTATTAATCTCTTCGCTGTCAATTGATTCGTAATACTTCTTTACCTGAATAAGAAGCATATGTAGATGAAGTAACTCCTCCTTTTGCACTCGATCACCAATCCTTAAAAAATACTACAATCCAAACAAGATATAATTTATTGGTGATCTTTATATTTGATTATTTGCGGGGAGCGGGAACAATAATCGGGCTTGCGGCAGGCGACGCACTGGGCGCGCCGCTGGAAGGGTTAAATCCCCAAAAAAAGCTCATAACAGAGATGATTCCCGGCGGAATACACAAAAGAGAGGCAGGTGAAATAACAGATGATACCCTGTCTGCGCTTGCTATATCAGAATCGCTTGTTGAATTAAAAGGCTTTTTTTTAAATGACATAGCCCGCAGGATGTGTGAGGAGTATGTAAAAAAACCAGGATTTTTCGGGCCGACATCAACCGGGGTTTTTTTGGGCATGCTCGCAGGAGAGGATTTTTTAGCAGTTTCCAAAAAAATATGCCAAAGAGGCGGCGGGAAAAGCAACGGAAGCGTTATGCGTGGCGCACCTGTCGGAGTTTATTTCCCCCCGGAAAAAACAAGGGAATTCAGCATAAAATGTTCTAAAATTACACATTATCATCCTGTTTCATGTGAATGCAGCTCTTTTGTTAACAGTATGGTAAGCAGGCTGTGCAGGGGTTTTGAAAGATCTGATTCATACAAAGAGGCATTGTCTGAAATTGAAAATAAAACAGTTGCAGATATGCTTTCAAATTTAAATTCATATCCGTTAAATCCCTCTCTGGACTCTCTAAAAGCAACGCACTGTGCAGTATCAGTTTTTATGGACGCTGATAATTTTGAGGAGATGCTCATCCGTGCTGTTAACCTTGGCGGCGATGCAGACACAATCGGCGCAATATGCGGCGCACTTGGCGGGGGATACTGGGGCGCTGATGAAATACCAAAAAGATGGGCTGAAAAATTAAAAAGTCTTAAAAGAATAAAATGTGCAGCATATTCTCTTGCAGAATGTGCACTTTAATCATTGACAGGATTTAATTCAACTTTTTTTAAGCTTCTGTTTTTTTTGCACCCTGATTTTTTCATGTTTTCAAAAACAGATGTTATAAGATAGCGCCCGCCCTCAGTCAGGCCCTCAGCAAGGCAGATATCGTAATTTTCGCATCCGGTTTCTGTGCATGAAGGCTCATAGATAATTTCAGAATTAAGAATTGCTTTTTTGTTGTCGATGAATGTTGCAACAGGGGCTTGTATGACCTCAACAGCGCAGACTCCCTCATAATGTACATTGCAGGATAAGATGTTGTTGTTTTTAAGCCCGATTATCCTGTATCTTCTCTTTGGAACAAGATTGTTGCAGACCTTGTACATCCTGCATCCCTCGCAGCCCGGCAGATCACCTTTGTAGATGAATTCATCACCCGGCTTTGCGAGCGCTTTTCCAATAAGAGTAATTCTTATATGATTCTCTGTCATTGCAAGACTCCCCGAATTTTAATTATTTCATCAGTCCTTATAGAGCATTTTTACAAGCTTTCGTGCACAGTCTTTCTCAAGGCCCATGTCAAGAATTGTAAACCTCTCCGGCCTTATTGTTTTTGCCATCATCAAAGCCTCAACAGCAGTCTCATCATCGATGCCAAGCTCTTTTGGTGTTGTCGGTGCACCAATGTCTGTTAAGGATTTTCTTATCTCTCTCCAGTCTCCGCCGTGAAGGTACATAGTCATAATAGAGCCTATTCCGCACTGCTCACCGTGAAGACCCTTGTCAGGAGAGAGAATGTCAAGCGCATGGCTGAATTTATGCTCTGCACCTGATGCCGGCCTTGAAGATCCCGCAATGCTCATTGCAACGCCTGATGAGACAAGCGCTTTTATGACAATCCATGCACCCTCCTCTGAACCCGGATAAATAAGATGCGCATTTTTTACAAGAATATCGGCAGTCATCTTTGAAAGTGCTGCCGCATATTCACTGATAGGCTCGCCTTTGACTCTGTGCGAGAGCTCCCAGTCTAAGATTGCGGTATGGTTTGAGATTATATCAGCGCAGCCTGAAGCCATCAGCTTATGAGGCGCCTTTGCAATAATTTCTGTATCCGCAACAACCGCATGGGGCGGATGGGCATCCATTGAGACACTGCCGCCGGCTGTCGGGACTGATGCACGCGATGATGCAATTCCGTCATGCGATGCTGCTGTAGGGACGCTTATGAACTGGCAGTCAAGATTATAAGAGACTATTTTTGCAAGATCAATTGCCTTTCCGCCGCCAACGCCAAGAATGAAATCAAATCCCACAGCGGCGTTCTCCGCATTTTTTATTGTCTCTAAGGATATGTTTTGTGCAGTAAAGACATCAACGCTGTAATTGTCTGAAAGGAGGTCCTGTGCATGTCCTCCGGCTGCTTTCATTGTGTTTTCACCGGCGATAATAAGAGCAGATTTTCCAAGATGCAGATCTTCGCAGACTTTTGGAAGCTGTTCTATTGCCCCGTGGCCGATTAGGATGTCCCTTGGCATCTGCATCCATCTCGATTTATCAAACAGGGGTTTTTTGAGTACTTTTATACCATCTGCGCTCATTATTTTATCAATAAATGATTGGGGATTTTATATACAAATATTACGTTGATCCGATAATCAACGGAGAGGCATATACTCTGGTTGACACCCTGACTTATGCAGCCATTTTAATAATCGCCGTTTATCTTGTATATCGCTGGCTTACAAAGTCAGGAATCAGCATAAACAAGGAATTTGTCCTTGCTCTTATTCCGTTTGTAATCCTCGGAGGCCTTTTAAGGGTTGTTGAGGACTGCGGAATAATTCCCTACCCGTGGTACATTCTTTTAATTACGCCACTGATTTATTTTGTAATATTTTTCTATGCGATAATTTCACTTTATCTCTCAAGATTTCTTGAGGGCAGAAAATTAATGAGAAATTACAGTCATGGATTTGCGGCAGCCGGTATAATTGCATGCGCGGCGGCTCTTGTGGTTCTTGTATGGGTCGGGCTTTTTGAGACGCAGCTAAATCTGTATGTGATGGCAGCAATTCTTTCGATGGCATCTGTCACCTCATTTGCAGTCTACTGCCTTTTGCGATACATTTTCAAATGGGAATATGTCTCTGACATTTTGTATAAGCTTTTAATCTTCGGCCATCTGCTTGATGCAAGCGCAACAAGTTTTGGAATCGATCTTCATGAGGTTGCTTATGTCGAACAGCATGTAGCGGGATCATTTTTAATCGAGGCGACCGGAACAGCATTTTCAATGTTTGCACTAAAGCTTGCCGTTGTAATTCCCGGAATTTATATCCTTGAGATGTATCGAAAAGAAGGAAGCCAGGCATTCTGGCATCTGATTTTGTTTGCAATGATAATGGTTGGAATGGCGCCTGGTATTCGTGACATGGTCAGGATGATTCTGTATGTTTGATAGCAGTCTTTTAAAAGCGGTTGTGGCCTCATCAGCAGTATTTTTAATTTTTGGAATTTTGGGAGCGGCATATCTTGCGCAAGACGATGCAATGGCACAAAGCATTATGGCTTCCCTTCAGAATGAAATGTACTCCTTCGTTGCCGATGACAACGCTGCTATACTTTCACTAAAGCTTTTTCTGAATAATCTTGAGGCGTCTTTGCTGCTGTTTATCGGCGGGGCGACATTTGGCCTTCTGACGCTTTTTATTCTAATGACCAACGGCATGATAATCGGGTTTGTCATAAGCTATGCATCGGACTTAAAAGGAGCGCTTCCTATTATGGCATCACTGATTCCTCACGGAATAATGGAGATTCCTGCATTTTTGATAGCGGCAGGGCTTGGACTTTTGCTTTCTGATTCATTGTATTCAGAATTAAAAGGGCATGGCGATGCGGCAGAGGATGCAAAAATTCTTGCCGGGAAATTTATTATGATTGTAATCCCCCTTCTTGCTCTGGCGGCGGTTACAGAGGCATTTATTACGCCCCAAATCATAAATTTAGTGATTCAAGGAGTCTGATATGGCAGAAGAGAGCGGAGCACTTCCCCTAAAAGAGAAATTCAGTGAATGGTACAATGAAATTTTGTGGCGTGCCGAGATAATGGATGTTCGTTATCCGGTAAAAGGTCTTTATGTGTGGTTTCCGCATGGCTTTTCCCTTAGAAGGTCAGCATACAATATTCTTCGTGAGCTTCTTGACAGGGATCATGCAGAGACTTTGTTTCCGCTTCTTATCCCTGAAAATGAGTTCATGAAAGAGGCAGAGCACATTAAAGGCTTTGAGGATGAGGTTTACTGGGTTACGCACGGCGGAAGAACCGAGCTTGATGTAAAGCTTGCATTAAGACCGACAAGCGAAACTGCCATTTATCCAATGTATGCACTCTGGGTGCGTTCTCATGCGGATCTTCCGCTTAAGCTCTACCAGATTGTAAACACATTCAGGTACGAGACAAAGCACACACGCCCTCTTATCAGGCTTCGTGAGATTACATCCTTTAAAGAGGCTCACACTGTCCATGCAACATGGGATGATGCAAAAAACCAGGTTGAAGAGGCTATCTCATTATATAAGGAATTTTATGAGAGAATCTGTGTTCCAATCATCTTTTCAAAGCGCCCTGAATGGGACAAATTCCCTGGTGCTGATTACACGATGGCTGCCGATGCCATAATGCCGGATGGAAAGACGCTTCAGGTTGGAACAGTTCATCATCTCGGAGACAACTTTTCAAAGACCTTTGACTTAAAATACGAGGATGAAAACGGAGAGCAGAAGCTTGCATTCCAGACCTGCTATGGAATATCCGAAAGATGCATTGCCGCATTAATCAGTGTTCATGGTGATGACAAGGGTCTTGTACTTCCGCCTGAGGTTGCACCTCTTCAGGTTGTAATTGTCCCGATTATTATTAAGAAAAACGCAGAGGAGGTTTTGGCAGCATCACAAAGCCTTGAAAAAGAGCTAAAGTCTGTTGGCCTTCGCGTGAAGACTGATTCAAGAGAGCTTCGCCCCGGTGCAAAATACTATCACTGGGAGATGAGAGGTGTTCCCTTAAGAATTGAAATCGGCCCAAGGGATCTCGAAAACGGGGTAATAATGGCTGTAAACCGCTATGGCAAAAAGACAATAATCAAAAGAGAGGATGCAGCCAGAGGTGTTTTGGATGAGCTTTTGTCATTTAGGGATGAGATGAAGGAGAGGGCATCAGCAAAGGCATCCGGTCAGATTAAGACTGCCTTTACTCTTGACGAGGCAAAGGAAATTGTTGACAATGGCGCTGTTTCTATTGTTCAGTGGTGCGGCTGCAAAGAGTGTGCTGATGAGATTGAAGAAAAACTTGATGTAAGCGTTCTTGGAAATGAAATCAGATCAGAGTACATCGGGGATAACAGCGGCACATGCATAATCTGCGGCAAACCTTCAAAGCCGGCACTTGTTGGAAGAAGCTACTGAGAATTTTTCATATAAATTTTTTTATTTTTTTAGTTTTGCTGAATTTTAATTTTTTAAACTTCTAATTATGCTAAATTGCTAATTTTGTAAATTTTAAATTTGTAAATTTTTAATTTTTTAATTTTGTAAATTTTTAATTTTTTAATTTTGTAATTTTTTAATTTTTTAATTTGTTAAACTTTGATTTTGTATTTTTTCTAAAATTTCTTTCAGCATCAGGGAAGAATTATTATATTTTTCATCTGTTACTACTCACTAAGGATAATTTTAAATTCAAAAGATTCTATGGTGGTTTTTATGCAGAAATTACAATGCAGGGTATGCGGCTATGTATACGATGAGCAAAAAGGTGAGAGTGCCGGGGGTATAAAGGAAGGAACACTCTTTGAAAACCTTCCGGCAGAGTGGAAGTGCCCGGTATGCGGTGCTGACAAAACGGCCTTTAGCATATTAAAAGAGGATGCAAAAAAAGGAGAAATTAAAACAACCGTCTCTGATGCGATGGTCTCAGAGCTTTTAAGATGGGGTGTTGATGTAGTCTTTGGTCTTCCGGGAACTTCTTCACTTGGAATAGTTGAGGCTATTAGAAAAAATAAGAAAATTAAATATATTGTTGTAAGGCATGAGGAGAACGCCGCAATGGCTGCATCAGCCTACAACAAGTTCACCGGAAAAATCGCCGCATGCTTAACTATTGCAGGTCCCGGGGCGACCAATCTTGCAACCGGCCTTTATGATGCAAAAGAGGATAGTGCATCTGTAATTTCAATAAACGGGCAGGTAAGAGCACAGTATACAGGCCCTGGCGGCATACAGGAGATTGATCAGGATGCATTTTTCAGGCCGCTTACGGTTTACAACAATACAATTTATGATAAACACATGGCTCTTTTGCTTCTTACAAAGGCGCTGAAATTTTCGATTCTGCATAAAGGCGTCTCACAAATTTCTGTTCCAAACAATATCCAAAAAGAGATAATTGACGAAAAATTGTGCAAAAAAGAGAGCTGCCTTGACAATTTTATGATTTCTCCTGATGAAAAATCCCTAAAAACTGCTGCAGAGTTAATAGATAAGGCCAAAAAGCCTGTGATTATTATCGGCTGGGGGTGTAAGGACTGCGGGGATGAGGTCCTGGCGCTTGCAGAAAAAATCAAGGCTCCGGTTGCAACAACATTTCGCGCAAAAGGAATTATCTCTGAGTATGACAAATGGAGCGTTGGAATACTCGGCTCAGTCGGAACTCCGCATGCAAGGGATTTTGTAAACAGCTCTGATCTTTTAATTACAGCCGGTGTCGGCTATTCACAGCTTACAAATGTGCCAACAGACAAAAAAACCATTCAGATTGATATAAATCCGGTAAAGCTTGAAAAAAGCAGTGACGGGATCTCGCTTTGGGGCAACTGCTCTGCTGTTCTGCCAAAACTAAGGGAGATTTTAAAAGAAAAAGAGGATGATGAAATCCAAAGCAGGATAA
This sequence comes from Methanobacteriota archaeon, assembly GCA_023396365.1. GTDB lineage: Archaea > Halobacteriota > Methanomicrobia > Methanomicrobiales > Methanomicrobiaceae > Methanomicrobium. The sequence goes on along the minus strand of JAEWWL010000011.1, from coordinate 26,454 downwards.
AAAAAGAGAAAGAGAAATGGGAAAAAACTCTTCTTCTTGAGGCTGATGAGACCAAAACTCCGATAAGGCCGCCTTATATTATGAAAATACTCTCTGAGATAATCTCTCCTGACTCTGCAATAGCTTTGGATGTCGGTGAGAACCAGTGGTGGTTTGGAAGAAATTTCCGGATGAGAAAGCAGGCTTTTGCAATGTCAGGCTATCTTGGAACGATGGGCTTTGGTCTTCCTGCGGCGATTGCGGCAAAGATCGCATGGCCTAAAAAGGACGTATTCTGCATAACAGGCGACGGCGGATTTTCAATGGCGATGTCAGATTTTATAACAGCTGTAAAGTATGACCTTCCAATAATTGTTGTAATTTTGTCAAACAGACAGCTTGGAATGATACAGGTTGAGCAGATGATGGAGAAATACGAAAATTATGCAACCGATCTAAAAAATCCTGACTTTGCCGGATTTGCCAGAAACTGCGGCGGCGACGGCATACGTGTTGTAAAGCCTAAAGATTTAAAGCCGGCTCTTATAAAGGCGATGAAATCCAAAAAGCCGTTCATTGTTGATATTGATACAGATTCAAAAAGATTTGTCCATTAAAAATATTTCAATTCCGGAAATCCCCTGCAAAAAAAAGATAAAACATTTTTTTTCGGATTACATCAGGTGAGCCGGAAAAAAAATTAAACAAATGAAACAAAAAAAAAGTGAAACAAAAAAAAAGTGAAAAAAAAATGAAACATAAAAAAAGTGAAAAAAAAATGAAACATAAAAAAATTGATAAAAAAATGAAAGAATAACAAAAAAGAAAAAAAATTATTCCATTATAAATACTGCTGCCGCAAGGGTTGTTGTCCAGTCCCCGTTTTTTGGAACAACAGCAGACTCAGTTACATTCATTGTTTTTTCAGGAATCCTGTCTGAGATGCCCCTGTACATATTGTTGGCAATCATCTCCGAATATTGTCCTGCCTCTTCTTTTGTCTCATCAAAAGTGTGGTATTCGGCAAAGTACCCCCATTCAGTCTCCGGGTTTTTCGGAATCGCCATGCCAACCGATGCAGTGATTCTTTTATCCGGCTCATTTGAGGATAATCTGGATATGACTGTGAAAACAATGCTTCCCGGGAAAAGCTCCTTTAATCCTTCCTGTTTTGAAACAATCTGACATTTTGGCGGAAGAATTGAGCTGACTTCAACAAGATTATAGCATTCAATTGAAGCTCTCCTCAGCGCCATTTCAAAAGAGGTCAGCCTGTCCTGGTGAGAGCCTGATCCCGATGTAAAAAAAACCTTTTTCGGTACAAAATTTCCTGATGCCAATGTCTTCACCTAAAAATCCATTTTTAATTTAATTTAAGAATTCTTAAAACTATATGAACCGGAAAAGAAATTTAGAGAATTTATTTGCATTCATATTTTTGTAAATCCCAAAATTTACCAGCCGGATTTTTTAAAAATTTTCCGGTTAAATTTTTTTTTGGTTGTGGTTTAAAATCCGGTTTTCTGAATCATTTTAAAAATTCTTATAATTTAAAGATCAGATATGTAAAGCATAATGAAATATTGTTTTTCAAAGAGAATACAAAAGACGCCAAAGTCATTCATAAGAGAAATACTAAAGGTTACCCAAAGGCCTGAAATAATCTCCTTTGCAGGAGGGCTTCCCAATCCTTCTCTTATTGATGCCGAAGGAATAAAAAAGGCAGCTGAAACTGTAATAAAAACTGACGGCAAAAATGCGCTTCAGTACTCAAACACAGAAGGATACCTTCCCCTCCGCCAGTTTATCGCGGAAAGATACAATAAAAAATTCAACCTGAATGCAAATCCTGATCAGATTCTTATAACAAACGGCTCTCAGCAGTGCCTTGATTTAACAGGCAAGGTATTCATCGACAAAGACGATGCCATAGCAATCGAGCGCCCCGGATACCTTGGTGCAATACAGGCATTCTCATTATATGAGCCGGAGTTTTTTCCCATAACACTTCATGATGACGGCCCTGACACAGATGAGCTTAAAAGAATAACCGATGCTGAAAATCCAAAGTTATTCTATGGAATTCCAAACTCACAAAACCCGTCAGGAATCTCATACTCAGAAGCAAAAAGAAAAGAGATTGCAGAGATTTTAAAAGAAAAGGACACAGTCTTTATAGAGGATGATGCATACGGTGAATTAAGTTTTGATAAAATTACGCCGGCTCCCGTAAAAAAATACCTCCCTGACATGGGAGTAATAACAGGCTCGTTTTCCAAAATTGTCTCTCCCGGAATGAGAATGGGCTGGATATATGCACCCGAAGAGATTATCGATAAAATATCAACTGCAAAGCAGGCATCTGATCTTCATTCAAATTATTTAAGCCAGAGAATAATTGCAGAATACTTAAGAACAAATGATATCGATGCACATATTCAAAAAATATGTTCTGAATATAAATCGAGATGCTCTCTTATGACAAAGCTTATGGATGAAACATTCCCGCAGTCAGTGTCGCATACAAACCCCAATGGCGGAATGTTTGTCTGGATTACACTTCCAAAGGGATTTTCGTCTCAGGAGCTTTTTGAAAAGGCAATGGAGAAAAATGTCGCAGTACTCCCCGGAAGTCCGTTTTATGTTGACGGCGGCGGCGAAAATACTGCAAGGATAAACTTCTCAAACTCAGATGAGGACAATATAATAACAGGCATCAGTGTGCTCGCAAAAATATTTTGTGACTGGGAAAAAAAGGCCTGAAGAAAAAAACAAAAAAAAATTTAACCTGATTTTTTTTAAATTTACTTAAGACTCGGGATTTTGTGTTCTTATAAAGACGTTTACAGCAGCGGTTATTGCCGCTGCCTCTTTTCCATGCCTTAGTGATGCCGCAAGCGTCTGCATCCTTGCCTCGTCATCACGCAGGAATCTTGCAAGATTCTTTTTTATATGCTCTTCTGTAAGGAAGTGTGTGTGAGTGTTTCCTGCAATGAACTCTTTGTTGCTCATGATTGCGTGGTGAAGCGGAAGGGTTGTATGAACACCTATAATCACGTACTCATAGATGGCACGCCGCATTCTCTCAATGCACTCCTGCCTGTTTACACCCCATGAGCACAGCTTTGAGATCATAGAATCATATGCAGGCGGAATCGCATATCCTACATGGATTCCCGAGTCAACACGAATGCCCGGGCCGCCGGGGGATCTGTATCTTACAATTTTTCCCGGATCTGCCGTGAAATTGTTCAGCGGATCTTCGGCATTAATCCTGCATTCGATTGCGTGGCCGTGAATTGAAATATCGTCCTGTGAGAGTGAGAGCTCTTCTCCGGCAGCAATTTTTATCTGCTGGCGGACAAGGTCGACACCTGTAATCATCTCGGTTACAGTATGCTCAACCTGAAGACGGGTGTTCATCTCCATGAAGTAATAATTCCCTTCAGAGTAGAGAAATTCAACAGTGCCGGCATTGTAGTATCCTGAAACCTCTGCAACCTTAAGAGCAGACTCTGCCATCTTCTCCCTTAACTCTTCAGTCATTATCGGGCAGGGGGCTTCTTCAACAAGCTTCTGGTGCCTTCTCTGAATTGAGCATTCCCTGTCATATAAGTGAATGCCGTTTTTGTATTTATCGCATAAAATCTGAAACTCAATGTGCCTTGGCTTTACCAGATATTTTTCGATGAAAACGGTTGAGTCCCCAAAGGCTGATTTGGCAATCCTCATTCCCTTATCAATGGCCTCTTCAAGTGATGCCTCATCCTCGACAATCTGCATCCCTATGCCGCCGCCGCCTGCACTTGCTTTGACAATAACAGGGTATCCAATATTTGCGGCGATTTTTTTTGCCTCATCAATCGATGAAACTCCGTTGGGAGTATAAGGCAGAACAGGAACGCCGGCTTTTTCCATCATATGCTTTGAGCCAAGCTTTGAACCCATGGCTGCAATTGACTTCCATGAAGGGCCGATGAAGGTAATACCCTCCTCTTCAACAAGCTTTGCAAAGTCTGCGTTCTCGGCTAAAAATCCGTATCCGGGATGAATTGCATCAGCGCCTGCTGAAAGTGCTGTTTTTACAATCTTTTCCTTGTTGAGATAGCTTTTTTGCGGGTGAGCCTCGCCCACCGGATATGCCTCATCAGCATATTTTACATGAAGGGAGTTTTTGTCAGAGTCCGAATAGACTGCAACGGTTTCTATGTCAAGCTCTCTGCATGCACGCATAATCCTGATTGCAATCTCGCCGCGGTTTGCTATGAGTATCTTATCAAAATACTTCATTCAATCACCAGCAAAACGTCGCCGTTTTGCACAGTATCACCGGCATCCACAAAAATCTGGGTGACCTTCCCCTCTTTTGCAGACTTTATCGGGTTTTCCATCTTCATTGCCTCAAGGACAACAAGAGTATCTCCGGGTTTTACATGTGCACCGATATTGGTCTCTACTTTTAAAACCATGCCCTGCATATTGCTCATGACTCCGCCTTTGATATCACGCGGAATTCTTTTTGCTCCGGTCATATTTGCAGATTCAACAGCACTTCCCTCAACAGAGAGAATCCTTACTGCAAATACCTCACCGTCAACCTCAACCTCCATGCAGCTTGGAATCTCTTTTGATGAAGATGCATATCTGGATAATTGTTTAGGCAGGGGCTCGCAGCATCTCTCGCCTTTCAAAAACGAAGGCGCAATTGCAGGATAGAGAATGTATGTAAGGATATCCTCCTCTTTTTTAACAATTCCCTTCTCCTTTGCCTCCTGCGCCATCTTTTCATAGAGCGGCTCTAAGAGATCTCCGGGACGGCCTTCGTAGGGTATCTGATCACCGATGATTTTTTTGATAATCCCAGGCGGAATTGTTCCGGGCGGTTTTCCGTAAAGTCCTCTTACGTAGTCCTTTACTTCCTGTGTCACATTTGAGTATCTCTCTCCACCCATCAGAACATTCAAAACAGCCTGTGTCCCGACAATCTGGCTTGTCGGCGTAACAAGCGGCGGATAGCCGAGGTCTTCTCTTACATGAGGGATTTCCCTGTGAACAAGCTCAAGTTTGTCAAGTGCGTTTTGCTCTTTTAGCTGTGAGACAAGGTTTGAGATCATTCCTCCGGGAAGCTGGTAGATTAAAACGTCGCTGTCGATTCTCTCAGAGATTGGATCAATAAGGCCTGCATACTTCTCTCTTATCAGAACACACTGGTTTTTGACTTCACGAAGTTTCATTAAATCAATTCCGGTGTCTCTTTTGGTATCTTTTAAACTTGCAACAACGCTTTCAGTCGGCGGCTGTGAGGTGCCAAGTGCAAAAGGCGACATTGCTGTGTCAAGAATATCAACACCGGCATCAATTGCTGCCTGGTAGCTCATCGGGGAAATGCCGCTTGTTGAGTGTGAATGAAGGTTTATTGGAATGTCTATTTTTTCTTTTATTCCAAGGATAAGTTCTGCGGCTTCTTTTGGCATGATTAATCCTGCCATATCCTTGATGCAGATTGAATCACTGCCTTTTGAATATAGATCTTCTGCTAATTCTATGAATTTTTTTGTGGAGTGGACCGGACTTGTCGTATAGCTTATTGTTCCCTGAAGATGTGCACCGATATCCTTTACCGCCTCCATTGATTTCTGCATGTTTCTTATATCATTTAATGCATCAAAAATGCGGAAGATATCAATTCCGTTTCTGCCTGCGGCTTCAACAAATTTTACAACGACATCATCAGGATAATGCTTGTATCCGACAAGATTCTGTCCGCGCAAAAGCATCTGTATAGGAGTATTTTTCAAAACAGATTTAAGATCTCTAAGCCTTTGCCAGGGATCATCATTTAGGTATCGAATACTGCTGTCAAAAGTTGCACCGCCCCAGGCTTCAACTGAGAAAAAACCGACTTTATCGATTTCACGGGCAACAGGGATCATATCTTCAGTCTTTAAACGGGTCGCGATTAAAGACTGGTGTGCATCCCTTAGGGTAGTATCTGTAATTTTCACAGGATTGGTCACACTCATAAATTACCTCCGAAAGGGCGGCTTAAATATTGTATAATTAAATTATTCAGTCTCTAATAACTTTCTCATCCGAACTATAAATATGTCACTAAGCTCAAAAAGGAGTATGAAAAAATGCCGGTTGAAAAAAATACCGGTATTAAATCCGTTTTTGATCTTTTAAATGACGGTGACAGACTGCCTCCGTTTTTATATCCTCTCAGAGCTAAAATTCTGCCCTGTTTTGATGCATCACGAAGAGACATAATGAGGATATTTCCGGCAGCTGATATGTAATCAGAAATTTTTAATTTTGATCCTTTAATGATGTATGCAGCCTTAATATTTGCAAAATCCTCTGAGATTACTGTGATTTTAAAAAGCGCGACTGCAGATATAAGGCCCAGTTCAAATCCGAATTTCTGACCGATAAGCCAGGTCATTGTATTGAGCATGTCTGATGGTTTAATCTCTGTGTATGCCCAGTTTGCAATGAGCAAAACCGCAGTCATCCTGGTAAAATATGAAACTCCCAAAAGGCCTCTTAGCTCCATTAAGACTGAGACTAATGCAATCAGCAGCAAAAAAACACAAAAAGCTTTTCGTGATGGTATAGAATTTTTTCTTTTTGTAAATAATGTCCACCATAAAATTACAAATAACGCTGCAATGACATTCAAAAAAGCCGCTGCAGATAATAAAAAGACTGATAAAAGCCTCAGTCGTGCATCCTGCATAAAGCCTCCCTTACATCTTCAAAGCGTATGTTTTTTGGAAGCAGTCCGATTTGCAGAGTTTTTTTTATGTAATCAGGCGCTCCTTTCCATAAAGGCAGGCACTTTGGCACTTCTCCGCGAAATAAAAGCCTGCCATCTTCAATCTCCCAGATGAAGTCTGCCTTTGGAAGAAATGACTGCTCGTGTGTAAAGATTATCGTTATCTTCTTTTTGAAAAATTCATCACGGCAGAATTTCTCCTTCCAGACCGGATCAAGGGTGCTGAAAGGCTCATCAAGAATTAATAGATCAGAGTCCTTTAAAAAAATGCATGAAAGCAGCAGCCTCTTTAATTCCCCGCGGGAAAGCTTCATGGGATCTTTTCTTCCCATCCCAAAAAGTCCTGAAACTTCAAGAACCACATCCGGCTCAAGCCCCCATGACCTTATTTCATCATCCACCTTCAGCTTTGTTAAGTGATGCTCTGGAAACTGCATCAGAAGAAGGATTTTTTCAACTCCGCTGCAATAAATTTCGCCTGAGTCGGGCTTTATCAGTCCTGCAAGCGCCATTGAAAGAGTGGTTTTGCCGCATCCGACTCTTCCTGTAACAATGTGGACTCCTTCTTTGAATACACCATCTGAGCAAATAGAAAAGTCATCTCTTTTTATAATCAGATTTTTAAGGCAGACTTCGGACAATTAAAAAAGCCTCCGGGATAAGGGCAAAAAAGGCGTGCCCTTTAATTTTTCAAAGACATCATCAGGAGAACCTGAATATTTCACTCTTCCTTTCTCCAGAAAAATCAAAAAATCAGCTTTTTCTGCAATATTCATATCCTGTGTGCAGTGGACTGTGTATTCAGGCTTTAATTTTTTCAAAGCACAAAACAATTTCTCAGCGCTCAAAAAATCCATATGTGAATCCGGCTCATCCAGAACAAGTATCCGCGGGCTGGTTACAAGTGCTGTTGCAAGTGATAAAAAAGCCTTTTCTCCGCCTGAAATTTTTTTGCAGCTTTTATATAATATATCATAAATTCCAAGTTCATCTGCTGTTTTTTTTGTCTTTTCTTCAGCTTCTTTAGGATCTGCAAAAGAAAAACGAAGGGGTGATATAATCTCATCAAAGCATGTGTCAAATATAATCTGCCTGTCAGGATACTCCGGAACATACCCTGAGTTTAAATTCCTGATATTTTCACCGCAGCATAAAACACTGCCTTTTTTTGCAATCTCCATTCCTGAAATAAGTTTTAATAAAGTGCTCTTCCCGCTCCCGTTTTCTCCTGCAATGCACGTATATCCTTTGGGTATTTCAAATGACGCAATATCCAGAATATTGTGGATGATGCCTGATAATTCAATCATAGACATCCCCGGTTCTTGAATAAATGATGTATGCAAGAATTATTTTTATCAGATCCCCTGTAAGAAAAGGAAGTGCACCTGCCAGTACTGCATCGAAGATAAAAATTCCTGTTGAAAAAGAAAGCCACATAACCCCGCATGCAAGAATTGCAAAATCACCGAGAACAAGACCTGAAATTCTTATTATTTTATTCTCTGTCTCATAGCATAAGCCGACAATAAGTGCAGCTATAATAAATCCTGCGAGATAACCTCCTGTCGGACCTAAAAGAACGCCCGGCCCTGATGTAAACTGGTGAAATACAGGAAGGCCCAAAAGGCCTAAAAAAACATAAAGTGATATGGCTGCTGCTGCATACCTTTTCATCACGCATCCGCACAGAAGAACAAAAAGGGTCTGAAGTGTAAACGGAACAGGAACCATTGGAATTACAATTAAGCTTCCGGCAGCGGTGAGTGCAATAAAAAGTCCTGTAAGTGCAATTATCTGTGCTCTTTTTTCATCACCATACATTTATGTCAACCTAAATATTTTTGCTGGTTGACAAAATAAATATTCTGAAAAAAAATAACAAAGGCGGGAAAAAATTAAACGGTAATTAAAAAATTAAAAAAAAAATTAAACCATTGTGCAGTCGCCGGAAAGGATTTTTTCAACCATGCCGTTGTCTTTTTTAATAATCAGTGCACCGTGGCTGTCTATATCCATTGCAACACCTTCGCAGGTTTTTCTCGGTGTTGTAATTTTAACCCTCTTTCCAAGCGTAAGGGACAAACTTCTCCATTCACGAATAATTGATTCAAATTCATTGTTTTCAATCAGCTCGTATCTTCGCTCAAACTCCTTTAGAACATTTGCCAGGAATTCTGCCCTGTTTATGTTCTCTCCTGTCTCGGCATTCAATGATGTAACCGGAGTTTTAATTCCATCCTGAAACTCCTCAGGCTTTAAATTTGCATCAATTCCTATTCCAAGCAGGCAGTAGTGGATCTGGTCTGCCTCTGCTGAAAGCTCAAGAAGAAGCCCTGATATTTTTTTATCGCCGATGTATATGTCATTTGGCCATTTGATGAGAGCGCCGATATTGTACATCTGCCTTATTGTTCGTGCAACAGCAATGGAGCCGGCCATTGTTATAAAAAAAAGGCTGTCAATCGGAATCTTCGGCCTTAAAATCAGCGTGGTCCATATGCCTCCTTTTGGAGAAAACCATGCTCTTCCAAGACGTCCGAAACCTCCGGTCTGCTCTTCGGCAATGATTACTGTTCCGTCTAATTTATCCAGACTCTCTTTCTGGCACAAGTCCTTTGCAACCCATGTAGTTGATGGAGCATTCTCAAAATGGCGGATGTCATGCCCGATGAAATGGGTCTTTAGATATTTTTTAATCTCACGGGGCAGCAGCAGGTCGGTTTTTTTAACCAGATGGTAGCCGTCCGTTCTTGACGCATTAATCTCATAGCCTGATTTTTTCAGTTCATTAATCTGTTTCCAGACAGCAGATCGTGTGATATTGAGTTCTCTGCTAATTTCTTCACCTGATACAGGTTTATTTTGTTTTTCAAGGATATCAAGAATTTTTTCTGCAGTCTCATTCATTTTAATTACCTTTTTGAAGATGTCAGTTCTTTTGGAAGCGGACATGGATCTTTTCCGCAAACCTGTTTCATAATGCCTGACTGATGCTCCATTAATGTTGCAAGATCAAAGATGCCTGTAAAGTCAACAATGCCTATTGCACCGACAGCCTCATTGTTTTCGTTTTGAATCGGCGCAACAATAACAGGCACGCCTTTGTAAGGTCCTGTATTCGGAACGGTATTTAAAAGGCTGTTTAACTTAATTGACTCCTCAAGCACAGGGCCTGTGTAGTCATCGCTGATTAGATTTCCTTCTTCAATACGGACTCCGTTTTTTTGCCCGGAGCGTGCTGTAACAGGAAGCCTTACAATCCTGTGAACTGCCATTGCAAAAGGAAGAATATCTTCGGCATCGAAATCTTCCAATAATTTATGCTCACTCAATTTATTCAACCCCTCTTATTTAGTTTCTTTGTGCTCTGAAACTAAAATAAAATTTCTGCATCCCCGCTGCAGAAATTTTTGATAAATGATTTTGAAGGAAGTTCATGAACTGAGGTAATAATATAATATCCGCTTCCATATTTTTTTGCAATCATCACCGGCTTATTGTCAGTGGTTTTGCAGACAACCTCAGATTCGCCGGTATCAATAAAATATCCGTCAAATTCTGTTTTTTCCGCATCAAAGTCATCCAAAAATCCAGAGAACGGATTATTCTCACACTCCTGTACTGGCGCTGAGAAATATTCATGAACATATTCACAACTGAATGGAAGCCAGTCATAACAGCCCGGATCAGCGGTCATTGCCCCAAATAAAAGAACCCTTCCTCCTTTTTTTACGAACTTTTCAATTCTTTGAGATGATGCTCTTAGTGCCGGAAGAAGTCCTGAGTATAATTTATTTCCAAATCCTGTCGGAATAATAAGTGCAGTAAAATTTCCCTTAAAATAAGGCGCTGCCAGCATATGCGGCGTTACCGGCTCGCTGCATATTGAGCAGTCATTAATATAGCGGTTGAAAAAGCCTTCACAATCGCATGCAACTCCTGCTTTTGCCTTCATCCTTTTATGACTCCGAGTGGTTCAAGCCTTGCAACCTCAAGTGAAAGCCCTGCCCTGTGAACAACGCTTACAACCTCGCTGCTTGACTTGTATGCATCAGGCGATTCCTCTGCAATTACATTATTGCTTGTTGCCTTAACATATATACCTCTTTTTTCAAGGTTCTCTTTAATTTCAAAGCCGCTTAGATCTTTTTTTGCCTTTGAACGGGAAAAAACCCTGCCTGAGCCGTGGCATGTACTGCCAAATGTTTTTTCCATCGCTTCAGCTGTTCCCTTAAGAAGGTATGATGATGTTCCCATGCTGCCCGGAATTATTACAGGCTGACCAATGCCTGAAAGTTCTCGGGGGATGTCGTCACAGCCCGGTCCGAAAGCACGTGTTGCTCCTTTTCTGTGAACGCACAGGGTCTTTTTTGCACCGTCAACACTGTGCTCCTCAAATTTTGCAACATTGTGTGAGACGTCATAGACGAGCTTTAACTCCTCATAATCAATCCTGCAGAATCTTGAGAAGACCTCTCTTACCATATGGGTAATAATCTGGCGGTTGGCCCATGCATAATTTGCACTTGCCGCCATCGCACCAAAATATGCACGCCCTTCAGGACTGTTTACCGGCGCACAGGAAAGCTGTGCATCAGGAATTCTGATTTTGTATTTTTTTGTTGCGGCTTCTATGTCTTTTAAGTGATCTGTGCATACCTGGTGTCCAAGACCCCTTGAGCCGCAGTGGATCATAATGCAGATGCTGTCTTTTGATACACCAAATTTTTCTGCGGCTTCTGCATCCATAATCTCCGCTGCAGTCTGGATTTCAAGAAAATGGTTTCCCGAGCCAAGAGTCCCGCACTGCGGCATTCCTCTCTGAACTGCTTTTTTGCTTACAAACTCAGTGTCAGCCTCTTTCATGCAGCCTGAATTTTCGCACCGCACAAGATCATCTTTTGTGCCCATGCCCTCGTCAACAGCCCATTTTGCACCATTTAGCATTATTTCATCAAGCTGTTTTGCAGAAAATGACTGCTGCGCTTTTGTACCGACTCCGGTTGGAACAGTATCAAAGAGGATATTTACAAGCTCCTTTATTTTTCCAATATCCTTTGCATGAAGCGGTGTTGAGATAAGCCGGACTCCGCAGTTTATGTCAAAGCCGACACCCCCCGGAGAGATTATCCCCTCCTCCATGTCAAAGGCTGCTACTCCTCCAATCGGAAATCCGTATCCCCAGTGGATGTCAGGCATTGCAAGGGAATACCTGACAATTCCGGGGAGTGCTGCAACGTTTGCAAGCTGGGTTACAGCTCCTGTCTCAAGCGTTTCCATTAAAGCTTCAGATAAGTAAAACCTTGCCGGAACACGCATGTCGGGGACAAATCCCTTCTTAATCTCCCAGAGCACGTCATCTTTTTTTTCAATTCCTTCAATCATAAAATTCCCTCCTAAACATCGAATATGATATCAGCCTGATAATTATCCCCTGATTTTTTTATATTCACACCTGAGCGCGAGATTCCTTTAATCTCTGTTCCGCCGGAGTGCTTTTCTTTTTCAAAGTATTCGCCGGCAAGTATTGCATTAAGTGAGTTGTTTTTTGTATTTACAGCTGCCTTTGAAAAAACAATATTTTCGGTTTCAGAGATGAACAGAATTTCTGATAAAAAATCAATGAGCAGATTGTCTATTGAATCAGATGCAAGATTAATCTCTTTTTTTACATCCTCTTTATCATGGCATTCATACATTACCGAAAACATGGCAGAAGCTGCCGCGGAAAAAAGCTCATCAGGTGTTTTGCCTGTGCACCTGAAAAGAAAATCTGCTGTGTGATCAAGTTCTTCAAATGACATGAATTTTTAATAATTTATTCTGTTCAATTTTTGTTCCGGTTTTTTTTTTTAATTAAGTTTTAAATTAATTTTTTTAATTTATTTCCAGATTTACTTTTTAAATTAATTCTCAAATTAATTTTTTAAAAAGAATACTGGAAGCTTAGAGATAATCACAATATCTTGGAATCATATTCATATCAATTGTATCTAAAAAACGCGCCTGGTATATTGAAACGTACAGAATATAATCGCCGACATAAATTTCTATATCAGAGGACTTTGGCGGTTTTACAAGCGTTGATAATATAATCGGCCCGCCGCAGGATGTGCACACCCGAAAATTGCTCTTTCTGTCAAGAATATAGCGCCTGACCTCATCTGAGACTATTATATCATGTATTGCTGAACAATCAAAAATATCAGTATCCATTCCTAAAAATTTTGTAAACTATCTAAAAATAGGTTTGTGTTCTTCAAATATCTAAGGATACCTTAAACTGCTGTAACAATACGCGCGACCATGTCGGCATACTGGTCCTTTAGTCTGTAGAGGTTTTGATCGTTGTCTTTTGATTTTATGATATGCAGGATACCAATTTTTGAAGCGATTGTGCCAACCATTGAGGCAACAGACTGGTAGCTGATATCAAATTTTTCCTTAAGCTTTGCATGCGTCTCTGCAATAGTCATCGACTTTGCCTTCACAAAAATATTCAGCAGCGTACGGCGAAGGCCGTTCTTATCTCTGGATAGATAATTACGCAGACGCTTTTCTATCTCATTTTTTAGATCTGCCGCTGATCTCATGACTTCACTTATATACGGGACTTTATATATACCTTTTCCTTAAACTCTGCAGCCAATAAGGCAAAAATCTGCTTCAGAAATAAATTCTTCTATATCAGTGCAGAATCAGTGCAGAATTTTTTTAAATTTAGTGATGCCAGGGAAAAAAAATTGGGAGTCTTTTTTTTTTCGAACATTGAGAGTCTGTTTTTAAAAAATTTAAATTTTGTAAAATTAATTTTTTTTGGGGGATTTTTTTTTAATGTTTTATGAAATTAAAAAAAATGGACTTTTGCAATCATTATAAACAGCCTTAATTTTTGGTTTTTTAAAACAGATTTTGGATTTTAATCATAACAATTAATCATCACTGATACAAATTTTATTACATGGGTAAATTTACCTATGATATAAACAAATATGAGCCCCGGCAGATGATTGCATTACCTGCCGGACTTCTTATTGTATCCCTTCTGTTTCTGGCATTTAATACTGTAAGTATCGGAATGCCTGTAACACCCGGGATCGATTTTTCCGGAGGTGTTGCAGTTACACTTTTTACAGCTGACTCTCCGGAAGAGGTTTCTGCCTATTTCAGCGGATATCCGTTAAAGAGTATTGGAGAAGGAATAAACGATGGTTATTATGTTGTCTTTGAATCATTAAGCGATGAGAAGTTCAGGGAATTTACCGGGCATGTCTTTTCAAAGTATCCTGATGCCAAAGTCGATCAGATAGGCGAGAGCTTTGGAAAAACCCTTCAGGAGCAGGCATTATGGGCTCTTTTGATGGCGTTTATCTTAATGTCGGTATTCATATTTCTGGCATTTAGAAATTATGTTCCGTGCATCTCGATTGTGGTTGCGGCATTTTCTGATATGGTGATTACTGCGGCAATAATGGATGTCCTTGGAATAACGCTTTCACTTGGAACAACAGCCGCACTTTTAATGCTCATCGGATATTCTGTTGACAGCAATATCTTACTTACAACAAGGCTTTTGAAAAGACAGGGAAGACTTGATGAGAAATTAACGGGAGCTTTCAAAACCGGATTTATCATGACCACAACAACGATGGCAGCAGTTTTGATGATGTTTATCGTCTCAGCACTTGGTCAGATTATTATTATCCGCGACATCTCCGCAGTTTTGTTCATCGGCCTTTGTGTTGACTTAATGAATACATGGATGTTTAATGCAGGTGTTCTGAAATGGAATCTAACTGATTCAAAAAATGCCTCAAAAAGTCCGGTAAAAGGTGGTAAACATGTCTGATGAAGAGAGCACATTTAAGAAAATATTCACAGACTGGCGTGTTTTGATAATGGTCGCCATGGTGGTGTTTTCATTATTAAGCATCTATGTTCTGCCTCCGGCATTTGACAAAATAGAGGGAAACCTTCAGCTCGGACTTGACCTTGAAGGAGGCTCATGGGTTCAGCTTTCATTCCAGTCAGAGGTTGTAAGATTTGATTCAGAACTATCTGCATATGAACTGTCTGAGGAATTATCCAAAAAGATTGATGCAGAGGTAATCGTTGTTAGCGAAGATCAGATTGAAGTCCGCAAGTACTACACAGAAGCCGAACTTAAGGAAATCCTCAAAAGTCTTGGTGCAGAGATTGTTTCATATCAGCAGGGTGTCTCAAAAGAGACCGGCGATGATGTAAAGCGCATCCTTGAAGACAAGGTAAACAATCTTGGAACACAGGATGCGAAGATAAACGTAATCAAAGGCTTAAACGATATCGCAACCTACATCAGAATCGAACTTGCGGGAACTGACATAAACACAGCCCAGGACCTTGTAAGCTCACAGGGAAAATTTGAGATAAGAATAATCA
Source organism: Methanobacteriota archaeon (assembly GCA_023396365.1). Taxonomy (GTDB): domain Archaea; phylum Halobacteriota; class Methanomicrobia; order Methanomicrobiales; family Methanomicrobiaceae; genus Methanomicrobium. Next base: position 11,276 of record JAEWWL010000011.1, on the reverse strand, counting down.
CAACCGGCAATGAATCAGAGCATGTTCTCTTTGGAGATTCTGTAACAAGCGTTTCAAGGCCAAGCCAGAGTCCGCCCGGAAGCCAGAACTGGGGCGTTGGGTTTACTCTCGATGATGCCGGAGCAGAAGCATTCAGAGACGCCGCAATAAAATATAATGCTGTAAGAGATCCGCAAAACCACAATCTTGTGATGCTCCTTGACGGCGGGGTTGTATATTCTGCACCTTTGTCATCAGATCTTGCAACACAGCTCTTAAAAGGCACAGTGCGTGATCTAAGCGCATCAACCGGAACAGGCGAAGAAGCACTCTCTGAAGCACAGATTCTTGAGATTCACCTCCGTGCAGGAGCTCTTCCTGTCGATGTTGCAATAGCAGGCTCAGGCTCTGTCACAGCAGATCTTGGAGAATACTTCAAACTGATATGTGTTCTAGCAGCGCTCTTTGCACTGCTTGCAGTTGCTGTGTCTGTTTATTTCCGCTACAGAGAGCCTTCAATTGTTCTTCCAATGGTTTTAACAAACCTGGCAGAGATAATAATCCTTCTTGGAATAGCAAGATATATTCAGCAGCTTGATTTCGCAAGCATTGCAGGTATTATTGCAGTTATAGGAACAGGAATTGATCAGCTTGTAATTGTAACAGACGAGGTTTTGCATGACGGAAAAGTCCCATCGCCGAACGTTTACATGAAAAGATTCAAACGTGCACTTGTAATCATCACACTTGCCGCAGGCACAGCAATTATTGCGATGATACCTCTTGCGCTTATGGACCTTTCAACCCTGAAAGGATTTGCAATAATCACAATCCTTGGCGTATTGGTTGGAGTTTTAGTCACACGTCCGGTATACGGCAAAATCATTATGGCGATTCTTTCCAAAAAGCCGTCAAAATGATTAACTGACTTTACCCAAAAACAAAATTATATATCTTTTTCTGACCTTTTCTCTGTAAAGAGGAGTACAAAAATAATGTCTAAACCAGTGTTGATGGATTTTTATGCTGAATGGTGCGGACCATGCAAGATGCAGACGCCGATTTTGGAGCAGCTTAAAAATATGATGGGGGATTCTGTCGAGATAAAAAAGATTGATGTTGACAATAACATGGATCTTGCCGCCAAATACGGTATCCAGGTTGTCCCTACAATTATCATTGAAAAGGATGGAGAAATTAAGCACAGGCTTGAAGGTGTAACTCCGGCAGATACTCTGCAGGGACTCATTCTGCCATTAATCAACTGATATCTTATTTTTTCAAATATCCTAAAAAAAATTTGTGTTGCGGCCTGTTGCTGGCATTAAAAAAAATTATTGTTTGCTAAAATATTGTTTGCTAAAATATTGTTTGTTAAAAGGGTGTTATATGCAGAGTCCTGAATTTGAAATTATTGGAAAGAGGCTTTTTAATGAAGGCCTTGTCGGCGGAAATTTTGGAAACATGAGCATCAGGCGTGATGATGGAATCTATATCACAGAAAGCGGATCTTATCTTGATGAGCCTGCAAATTTAAAATTCATATCAATGGACGGAGTCTCTGAGCCGGGTGCATCCAGTGAGTGGCGCGTTCATTATCTGACTTATAAAAATTCGGAAAAAAAGGCGATAGTTCATGCACACCCTGTATTTTCTGTTGCAGCCTCGTTTTATTACACCGAGATTATTCCTGAGGACAGCGAGGGAAAGATGCTCTGCCCTGTAATACCTGTTGTTGCAGGTGAACCCGGATCAGATATTCTGGCGCAGAATGTTTCCGAAGCGCTGAAAAATTATCCTGTTGTTATTGCAAAGGGCCACGGAACATTTGCCGCTGCCAATACATTAAAAGAGGCATATCTTCTGACATCAATTGCAGAGCATGCGTGTAAAATAATTTATTTCATGGGAGGATTCGGGGGCCTGAGCCTCTGAATCTCCTGTCTTAATTCCCTGTTAAATGATACTATCATATCGGCAATGACGCCGAACATAAATATCTGAAATCCGAGAATTATTAAAAGAACAGTGAATATTGAAAGTTCTGTATGTGTGATATTGTTAAACCAGTCATATACCACATATGATCCGAGTATGACTCCTGCAAGAGATATCAAAAGGCCGATTACACCAAAATAAAAAATCGGGTTGCTGATTCTTGCAAGTCTCCATAAGGCAGATATTATTTTTGCGCCGTCCCTTATTGGATGAAGCTTTGTTGCAGTACCGGGCCTTGGCATATATTTTACCGGGATTACTGAAATTTTTTGTTTGCTGCTTACAGCCTCAACCGAGATTTCAGTCTCTATCTCAAAGCCTGTCTCTTTTAAATTCATCCTTTTTAGGGATTCAAGATTAAATGCACGGTAGCCTGAGAGGATATCACTAAGATAGCATCCGTGGGCGACTTTGAAGAGGTAGTTTATAACCTCATTTCCGAAGTGGTTGAAGCGGCTTAAAGCTCCGGGCTCGCAGGAGTTTAAGCGGTTTCCAATAACCTGATCAAAGCCTTCAAAGAGAGGGGCAAGCATCTTCTCCGCATCTTCAGGATCGTATGTCCCGTCTCCGTCAAGCATTAAAACATACGGCCTGTCGATATAATCGACTGCCTCAATTATTGCTCTTCCTTTTCCCTTTCCTTTTTGAATTCTGACTGTGGCGCCTTCTGATTCGGCAATCTTTGCCGTGTCATCAGAGCTGTTTCCGTCCATTACAAATATATTAAAATAGCCCATATTGCGAAAAGAACGCACAAGCTCTCCTATTGTCGGCGCTTCATTGAGTGTTGGGATAAAGATGCAGACTTCATCCTTTCTTATATCCATTGCTACATTATATCTGAATCTACATTCATAAGTTCTTTTATGCAGACTGCAAAATCCGGAATTCGTGTTCTTGGTATTGCGGAGAGTTTTGTGAAGGGCGCGAAGAAATCAGTTTTTGCCGGAATAGTAATGAGAAGGGATTTAATTGTAGATGGAGTCTCTTTTAATACGGCAACAGTTGGAGGACTTGATGCAAACAATGCCATCTTAAAAATTTATGAGAGTCTGAATCGAAGAGACATTCACTGCATAATGCTTTCAGGATGCATTGTTTCCTGGTTTAACATAATTAATGTGGATGAAATCCATAAAATCACAGGCCTTCCTGTTGTCTGTGTAACTTATGAGGACTCCAAAGGCCTTGAGGATAAGATAGAAAAACATTTTCCCGGCGATGAAAAAAGACTCACTGAATATAAAAATCTTGGAAAAAGAGATGTTTTTGTGCTTAAAAACGGCTATGAAATCTACCTTCGAAGAGCAGGGATAACATATGAGGATGCGGGATTTTTGTGCAATGCATTCGCAGGTGACGGAAGAAGTCTGGAGCCTTTAAGGGTTGCGGGACTGGCTGCTTTTAATGCGGTTAAATTTTTGCAGTCTGAAAATTATGAAATCTGAAAATTATCGAATTGGAAATTTTGATTTCAGAAAAATTTAAGATTAAGGATTAAATTTTTTTTCAGGGTTTTTTTTAATTTTTTTTTATGAATTTTCTTTTAAAAATTTTTTACTGCTTTATGTATCGTATTTTGTAAAAAATTAGTTTTGAAATTTTTATTAAATCTTTTTTGAAATATTTTAAAGAGCCTGATTTTTAAATTTATAAGTATGGCTTGATATTATTTTATTCTCAGGCTTTTGGAAGATGTCGATTCTTATCTCATCGCCGGGTTTTATGAGCCCGTCTGTTATGTCAAGTGCTGTTTTTTCAACCGGGTACCAGAAGTCCCCGCTGCATCCCGACCCTCCCATTGTCTTTACATAGCTATGAATAGTCGGAATGTATTCATGCCCGTTCATTGTTTCTATTCTGCATCCAAGCAGATTGCCGTTTTTGTAAATCTCAGCACGAAGAAGGGAATTTTTATACCGCTTATCTCCTTTGTGCATCAGTGTTATTTTGCTCTCGTACTTTGGAGGACTGCTTTCTATTTTTATTATTTTAAATATCTCAGGAGTCTTCTGTGGAGGCTCATACATTGATATATTAAAATTCATCACGAATAAAAGCAGAATTAAAGCCAGAATAATTGTAATTAATACAGCAAGAATCTCTGCAATGACAGGGGAATCCGCAGTCTCAAAATTGCTTTTTTCTGACAATGATCTGGTTTTTTTCTGCCAGAGATAAAAATCTGCTGATTTGTTTTTTTTTGGTTTTCAGATATTTTTTGTTCTTGTAATTTTTTTTGGTATATCGGCAGATAACAGGGATTAAATGTATAAAAAAAAGAATATCTGAATTTTAACTGATCTGTTTTTTTTCAGTTAAATTAAAATTTTAAAAATTAATTTAAGAATTTATTTTAAGATTCTTTTTCTGTAAACTCTTCGATTGCAAGCTGGTACATCCAGTCCATAAGGATGGTGCAGTCTTCAACGCTGCACTCCTCCTCGCATCCAATGCACGGCAGAAGCTCTCCTCCCGCCAGAAGAAGTTCAGGCTCAATAGCCTTTTTTCTCGCTTTCAGAAGATATGTTTTTACACCATCTGACTTGTATTCAACTCTTTCCACCTGATCTGCATCGATCAGTTTCTTTATAATCCTTGAACACTTTCTGCTGTCAATGTTCAGAAGTTTCCACAGCTCACTCTGGAGTACTCCTTCCGGTTTTGACTGGATAAGCTTGAATGCTTCTTCTTCAATTTCTGACATATTTATCAAAAATAACCTTTCAGATTAACGGGGCGATGGTCAGTATGTTGCTTCCGCGGATAACAACTGTGCCAAGGTTTCTTCCCCTTTCACCGTTTTGATATTCGGTAGCCTGATCCATCTGAATATTTAAGTGCTCATCAACAGCGATAAGTTTTCCCTGCAGCTTCTTGTTTTCATCTTTTATTTCAACAACAATTTTTGAATCAACAAGAGCAGACACTTTTTTAATTGGCAGAACAATGCTATTAACCATCGTCATTTATATGGGCTGTAATGTAATTAATTATTTCCCTTAGGTTTTTTTCAAACAATAAAAAAGTTTGATTATTTCATTATTTTCTGAATTTCATCAATGAGATTTTTGCTTCCTATATATATGGGGGTCTTGTGATCAGGTTTTTGTGGAAGAACATCAAGCAGGTTTTGCTTTCCGTCTGTCACTCCTCCTCCTGCCTGGTCTGCAATAAATCCAATCGGGTTTGCTTCATATACAAGCCTTAACTTTCCGTTTTTGTTGTCTTTTGTTGCCGGATAGCAGTATATGCCTCCGTATTTGAGGATCTGATGGAAATCCGCAACAAAAGATCCTGAGTAGCGCAGCTTTCCGCCTGTCTTTTCAATGCATGAGATAAATTCCTCATGCTCTTCTGTCCAGTCCTTTTTTAGTCCGCCGCTTCCGTAGATTTTTCCCTCTGGCATCTGAACAGGCCCCTGCATCAGTATGTATTCACCATTTTTTAATGCGAAGATAAAAACTCCTTTTCCAACAGATAATGTAAGAACAGTCATCGGGCCGTAAAGCATGTACATCGCGGCTCTCATATCCCTGCCGCGGCTTAATGCATCTGCATTGTCATATATTCCGATTATTGTTCCAACGCAGAGGTTTACCTGGATTAATGATGATCCGTCAAGAGGGTCCATTACAACGGCGTAGTCTGTTTTTGCCGCATTATTTTTAACCACATCAGCTTTTTCCTCTGATGCAATCTCACGTGCAAGCCCGCTTTTTAGAAGAACTTTTGTTATATGCTCATCTGACCATACGTCAAGTGCGGCCTGCTCTTCACCGGATGTGTTCTCTGTTCCCGCATATGACTGGTTTTCAATAAAAGCTTCCCTTATTGGGACAGCCTGCATTGCCAAAAGCTCAATCAGGTCTTTGAGATTATCCTCACAGCCTGCCGATTCAAGATACTGCCTGAGTGTTGTCATATTAATCAGCCCAAATTTGTCGGGGTTTAATATATTTTTTAAACAGTAAATTTGTTTTGCAATATTGTTTTTTGTGTGTGTCAGAGATCTGCTGAAATTTTTATCTGAATTTGATATGAAAAATAACCTGTCAAAAAAAAGTTATTTAAAAAATTAAAATTTGAAAAAAATTTAAAATGATAAATTTACTGGGAGGCAGGAGGGGTTGTTTGTGTAAGCGGTGTGTACACCCTTAGACCAAGCTCTTTGTCAAGCATATATAACAGTCCGACACCCTTGTCCCTGTCTATCATTTTGAGCTTGTCAACAATCTCTCCGGCGTCGCCCTCCTCTTCAATCTGCTCATCGACAAACCACTGGAGCATGTTGTTTGTTGCATAATCCTTCTCCTTTACTGCAATGCCGACAAGATCATAGATAAGTGATGTTACTTTTCTTTCATGCTCAAGTGATACAGTAAATGCATCAAGGGGTGATTTCCACTCGGAAGGAGGTGCATCAATTGGCTGGAGTTTAACACGTCCTCCTCTTGAGATAACATACTGGTAAATCTTCATCGCATGATCTTTTTCCTCCTGTGCCTGGATGTACTGCCAGTTTGCAAATCCGCGAAGGCCTTTTGACTCATACCATGATGACATTGAAAGATAAAGGTAGGATGAATAAAGCTCCCATTTTATCTGATCGTTTAATGCCTTTTCAACTTTTGGATTCAATACCATTTTCAACACCTTTTTTGTTTTTATAGATTCAGAATTGATTTACTGATATTTATGCCTATTGCACAGGAACAGCGGGGAAATTAAAATTTGCAGGATTTTAAAAAAAGACTGATTTCTTTTTATTAATAATTCATTTAAATTGCTGGCTCTGTATTTTTTATTAATTAATATTTCATTTAAATTGCCGGTTCTGTATTTTTTATTAATTAATATTTCATTTAAACTGCTGGTTCTGTATTTTTTTGTAGAATAATTCTTTTTGCCTCACTCTTTTACAATCGGCGATGCTTTTTCATCAAACGGATTCATCCTCATCTCAAGTGAGAACAGATACGGGTAGCTGTTTTTCAGATAAACCATGTAGTCAAACCACTGGAGAATAAGGTTTGAGTAAACCCTTTTTACATCGACACAAAGATGTGCATAATCAGAATCCGGAAGGCACTCAAACTCTCCTCTGCATTTTAGCTCCTCGGTTAAGTGAAATACCGCCCTTAGAAGTTCTGTGAAAGTTTCGTGCTCCAAAAGCACAGGATTTTCAAGTAGTCTTAACAAAAAATCCCTCTTTGATAAAAGAAACTTATGAACATCCGGAATATCCATTGAGGATATATCAGGAGAACTTTTGTAATTTAAAATTTCAGCTCTGATCTTTTTTATCTCATCATTCGTTATGTCTTTGTTCATCAAAAGCAGTTTTTCCAGATTTTTTATGTTATCATCGCTTTTTATGATTATTTTAAGAAGAGGGCTTCCGGCTTCAGTAAAGAAAGTTCCTATGACCATATTCAGCTTCTCAAGTTTTTCGCGTCTTGCACGGATTGTAAGCAGCTTGTTTAGGACAATTGTTACAAGCAAAACGTTTACAGGCAAAAATCCAAGAGAATTGAATACGTAATTTAGTGTATCTCCCGGATTTTTTAAAAGCAGAAATTTTACACTATATACAATGGCAGTAAATCCAAGCAGCAGGACTGCAAGTTTTATCTCCCAGTTTAACTTTCGCATAATTTAATTTACAGGCTTTCTTTCATAAAAAAATATGCAATAATTAACTGTGAAATTAACTGCGAAATTAACTGCTGAAAAAATAACTGCTGAAAATTTTATTGTGAAAAATTAACTGCTGAAAAATTTACTGCTGGAAAATTTACTGCTGGAAAATTTTAAGGCACGAGTTTTGGATTTTGGATTTTGGTTTTTTTTTTAAAGTTTTGTATTTATATCAAAGACAAAAATTTACGCTGATATTATTTCAGGTGTGTGATAAAACAAAAGTGTCATATATTTGCCGGCACCATTCATTTTTTATGAAAAGAATAATTTTTTTGGTGATGGCGGTTTTAATATCGGCCATAATTGTCTGCGGATGCACCGGAACCGATAGTAAACCGGTGTCAGATTCACAAACATCTTCACAGACACAGTCTTCGCAGGCATCAGGCTTCTCACTTGTGCCGACAGCAACCGACTCAGTGCCTAAAAACTTCGGCTTTGCAGTTGATGCCGAAAAAGATCCGCTCTCAGGAAAAGTCACTGTAATCTCACGCGGCGGTGCAGGGCTTTACATGGCAGAAAACTTAAATGTCAAAATCTATCTCTCAACCGGAGAAATTCTTGAGAAAAACATCGCACCTGATGTAAATTCACAGGCAGTATTTACTGAAGGCACAAAGGGGACAGACAGGGTTGTTGCCGTTGTTTCAATGCAAAATGGTGAATCATACAAGATTTATGACGGTCTGCTTGAATACAGAAAAAGAACAGACAACAAATAATCTTAAAAAAAAAAACGTTTATGAAAAATATAGTTCATAAAAGCGTTTCATGTAAGCTTTAAAGCAGCTTTTATGCAAAAAATAAAAATAATTATTTTGGGTTTTTAATTTTTTTGGGTTTTTAATTTTTTTGGGTTTTGGTTTTTTTTGGGTTTTTATTTTTATAGGTTTTTGCTTTTAATCTTTTTTTTCAGCTTACAACTTTCCATTTTAGTAAAACGCCGTCATCCATTCTGCACATCTCATCAAGCTGCAGTTTTGGAAAATCCTCTTCTTTTGCAAAACCTTCGCCGTCTGCGGGTGTGGGCGCTTTGTCCCCGCCGATTATGATATTTCCAATGCAGGTGTAAATCTCATCTACAAGGTCGGCTTTGAAAAGAGACCAGATAAGTGTGCCGCCGCCTTCTACCATTACTTTTCTGACACCGTTTTCATACAAAGCCTCCATTAGCGATTCAATATCGACTTTGTCACTGCCGCCAACGAAGATATCGGCGAATTCGTTTAATGCCTCAATCCTCTCCTGAGGAGCAGACTCTGATACTGCAACAACTCTTGGACCTTCACCTTTGTGAAGAATCTCTGCACTAAGAGGTGTTCTTGCACCACTGTCTATAATAATCCTCAGAGGATTCTCCTCCCTGCCGCTTTCAATCCTCTTTGCTTTAAGCGAAGGTGATTTTACAGTCAGAGACGGATCGTCAGAAAGTACAGTTCCAATTCCAACCATTATTGCATCGGCACCGGCTTTTATCTCATCAACCCTTGAAAAATCATCTTTTCCGGAAATTTTTATCTGCTTTCTCTCAATGGTTGAGAGTTTTCCATCAGCACTCATGGCAAGGTTTACAAACACAAACGGACGCATGATTATCAGTTTAGTAATTGTGCATTGCAGTTATCAATGTTTTTCTGTTTTGTCTGACACTCTGATAAACAGCTTTGCACAACAAAAAAACAGCTATATGCTGATGAACAACAAATAAATATGTAGACAATGGCTGTTTGGAAGGTAGTTGGGGGCAAAGCCCATAGCCGGAATTTTTGTGATACTGATTATGTAAAATTAATTGTAATTGGTTCATTTGTTCTTTTAAGTGTTCTGATGACAATTCTGGTCTTTAGTGAATATGGAAAAAGCCTTAACAGCTCACTTTTGTTTTTAATTCCGCAGATATATTACATCCCGATAATTTTTCTTTCAATATGGTATCCAAAGAGAAGTGCACAGGCGACAATTCTGATTGTTATCGCCTTTATGGCAACAATTGCCTATTACAATACATTTGAGATAAGCATTGATCCCTTTGTTGCCGGGCTTAATGCGGCGATATACCTCTGGGTTATTATTGCAACAACCCATCTTGCCCACACCTCCGGCCTTATCAGCCTTAAATACCTGAATTTTTTTAATAATGCTAATGCCGGGCTTATCATTTTTGACAAAGAGACGGGAGCAGTCACTGATATAAATCAAAAGGCAGCAGAAATTTTTGGATTTTGCGTACAGGATGTTATTGGAAGAAAGCCCTGTGAGTTTAATGATGTAATATCCAAAGATAATATGTGCCTTTCAGGGATTGTGTTTGAGTCCGGTGATTTTAAGGACAAAAAATTTACATTTAATTCAAAATCGGGCGGTTTAATAACAGTGCTTGCCTCGTGTGTGAACAACAGTCTGCAAAATACAGTTGAGTGCACGGTTGTTGACATAACAAAGCAGGAGGCTGAAAACAAAAATATCTCTACCGAAAGGCAGAGGCTTCTTGATTTTGTGAATTCATCAAGGGACCTTATGTTTGTTCTTGATGAGAAGGGCAGCCTGCTTAAATTTATCAGGGCTGAAGATTCCGGCGATGAGGGTGAGTTTGATGATGTTATTGGAAAGACACTTCAGAATATTATTGAAACACCAAAAGAGCAGGAGTACCTGACACTTATCAAAACTGTAATGGATGAGGGAAGAACAATTCCGTTTGATGCCGAGGTTATTCTGAAAGGGAAAAAGAGAGTTTTTTTCGCAATCTTTGGCCCTTATGTTGATTTAAACGGGGATACAAAAGGAATAATTGGAACGCTGCATGAGAAAAACAAGAAAAGAAAAGATTCTTATGAGAGTCTTATCCGTGAGTTTGAGACAAGAAGATGGAACAGTTTTGTAAATACTGCTGCCCATGAGTTGAGAACGCCTCTTCAGCCGGTTCTTGGTTATCTTCACCTTCTTTTGGATGAGCCGCAGCTTTCAGGAATTAATGAAGGCTCTGTGCAGATTCTTAGGAAATGTCTTGTCAGTGTTGAGAGGGAGTGCTCTATTGTGGAAAAGATGCTTGAGGCGGGCATTATGAACTCATGCACTGTAAGACTTCTTTTATCAGATGTTGTTTTATCTGAGATTATTCATGATGTAATAAGTATCGGGGGATACTCTCTTGAAGCAGAGATTTCTGTTGATATTCCTGATCATCTCACAATCCGTGCCGATCGCGACAGGATTTATCAGGTGTTTGAAGGAATTATATCCAATGCGATAAAATACAATTCTTTTCCAAGAAAGCTTGATGTAAGCTATGAGGGAGATGACAAAACCCATAAAATAATTTTCAGGGATAATGGCATGGGCATTCCTTCTGATTCGTTTGAGAATATTTTCGAGCCGTTTTATATTACTCATCCGGATAAGCTGAGCCGTGAGTACGGAAGAATCGGCCTTGGCCTTTCAATTGCAAGAAAGTATGTCCGTGTTCACGGCGGGGATATTTCTGTTTTGAGCACTGAAGGAAAAGGCAGCACGTTTGTTGTGACTCTTCCAAAAGATATTCCTGATTTGTGCGATGAGGCCCGGAGTATTTCAAATACAAAAAATTCAGACTGAAT
>JAEWWL010000062.1 GCA_023396365.1 Methanobacteriota archaeon | reverse complement strand
TTCTCGGAAACCATCTAACGCTGCAATTGTTTATAAAGCAAATGAGTATTATTCTGTGATTTTTTTTAAGATACCGTGAGGTATTGGTTTTTTTTGGATTGATTCTTCGAAATTCTTAAGGTATTTTAGAATTTTTTTTACAGACTTTTGTAATTCAAAATAATTTCTGGATTTTTTATTTATCATATCGCAAAAAGACATTTAGTAATAATATCTCTTCCTGTCAACCAAGATCTTCAATAAGGTAAACAGCAAATAATCTTTGAATAAAATGAATATGAGTCAGGGAATTTTTAAAGTTCCAAAAACCATGAGCACCCAGCATCCGGACAATGTAAACACTCCGTTTTTTGCATGCAATCCGCTTATGGGCGGAGAGGAGGAAGTCCTTGAGGCTTATTATGCATATTCCCATCTGTATTGCAGGGAACAGATGTGGGACTGCGAGGGAAAAGAAGTTGATAATTTTGTTGTAAAAAAGCTTCTTTCAAAGTATGATTCATTCTTTTCACAAAATCAGATTGGAAAGGATGTATTCTTAACGCTAAGACTTCCCAATCCTGAAATTGAAAAAACAGAGGCAAAGATACTTTTAGAGACACTTGAAAGCATCCCGCGTTCTTATGATATCGCCAAAATATTTTATGGAAATGACATTGCGCCGATATTTGAAGTAATACTTCCAATGACAACATCATATGAGTCAATAGACAATATTTATCAGTATTATTGTGAATTTGTAATCGGAAAACAGTATAAAAAACTTGGCGGCCGGAATATAAAAATCTCAGACTGGATTGGAGAATTCAGGCCTGAAAAAATTAATATAATACCTTTATTCGAGAACAGGGAAGGAATGCTAAACTCTGATAAGATTGTCAGAAGATATATTGAAAACAAAGATCTTGATTACCAGCGGGTATTTTTTGCACGCTCGGACCCTGCCATTAACTACGGAAATATAGGAGCTGTTCTTTTAAACAAAATAGCGCTTATGAAAATGTCTGTATTGTCTGAAAATGCCGGCATTCCGATATACCCGATAATTGGTGTCGGCTCGGCACCGTTCAGGGGCAACCTCCGGCCCGATAATATAGAAAGGGTGACAGAAGAATATCCCGGCGTGCAGACATTTACAATACAGTCAGCTTTCAAATATGACTATCCGGCTGATTTGGTTCGTGAGGGTATTCAAAAACTTGAGGAGAGAATACCCGGCGCATCTCTTGATGTTGATGAGGATTCCAGCTTATATCTTTTTGATAAATGCTCTGAGGAGTATTACAAAAGACTCTACAAACTCTGCCCTCTGATAAACAGGGTAGCTGAATATATACCTGGAAGAAGAAAAAGAAAGCTTCACATCGGTCTTTTTGGCTACTCCAGAAATAACGGCGGCTTAAATCTTCCGCGGGCAATAACATTTACTGCAGCATGCTATTCACTTGGACTGCCGCCGGAAATTCTTGGAATAGCAGCGATAAAAGACAGCGACTATGATAAGCTCTGTGATGTATACCTGCATTTTGAAAATGATTTGAGAGATGCGATGAAATATGCAAATTCAGATTCTCCTTATATTCCAAAGGAGGATTACAAATTTGCATCTGAGATCCTTGGAGACTTTGAAACTGACCCTGAGCATAAAGAGGCAACTGATGTGATAATAAAAAAGCTCTCGTCCAATCATATGGATGAGGCAGGTCCTTACATTTTAAGAGCGGCAAACAGGAGAAAATTTCTGGGATAATTTTTATTAATCCCTTTTAATTGAAATTTTGGTTTTCAGGGCTTTTCTTAAGACCTCTCTTTTTACAATGATTACTGTTCCAAAAATACCTAAGAATATGTTAACATAATAAAGAACAAGGCGCCATAATACAACAAATATGCCGACAATTGAGGAAGGCACAAACAGGCTGTATAGAGATGTTGCTGAAAGCTCGGCGATTCCTGAACTTCCGGGGGTTAGAGGAATCATCATGATTACTGCTATTATTATCTGTGCCACAAATGATTCAATAATATGCGGACTTTCCCCAAGACCCATTAAAATCAGGGATGCGATGAAAAATTCACTGAACCAGTAGATGATTGTAAAAAGACTTCCCCATACAAGACCTGTTCTTGAATATTTAACGTAATTTTTCAGTGCACCGTTAAAGTTGTCAACCTCTGAGTCAATTCTTGATGTAAGCTTTTCCACTTTTTCAGCATGCCAGCGTTTTGTAAACCATCCTGAAACCCTTTTAATGAGACTTTTTAGAAATTCCGGATTTTTAACAGAATAAGCAAAAAGAATTACAAATCCTGTTATCATGATCCACATGAAAAACAGCGGAAGCGTTATTGAAAGACCCAGCTCTTCAGATCCAAGCCAGAGCATCAGCATTGCAGCGCCGCCTATTATCCCCAGAAATATTCCGTCAAGGACTCTCTCCATGATAACTATTGCTGTGGCATCACCAAGCGGCACCTCTGCCCTGTATAATTCATGAATTCTTACAGGTTCTCCGCCAACCTGTGAGGGGGTAATTGCTGCCACAAGAAGATTTGCAAAGACCATGTTAAGGCAGTGCAAAAAAGGAACTTTATATCCTAATGATTTGGACATGAATTTTATCCTGAGTGCCCAGGCGCAAAGAGAGCCCAGGTGAAGCAGAAGCGCTGCCAGAAGATAAAGAGGCTGGAGTTTGCTCAGGTATTGTATAGTATTCTCATCAATTGTGAAGTATAAAACAAGAGCCAGAACTACAACACTGAATAGTATTGAAATTGCCAGCCACTTCCACTGATTTCTGTCCATCTGTATCTCCGGTATATCCTGAATTATTTGATCTCTGGCTATAAACCCTTTAAGGTTTTAGACAGTAAAAAGACCCCTGTTTTTGTTAATAATGAACAGCCCTGACCTGACTGAGGCGTCAAGCAGACCATATCCATAGCTGAAGTGTGCAAGAGCGCTGACATAATTTTCAGAATTTAAATATAATTCTCCTGATTTGAGATATTCATCTGCAGATTTTAATATATCCTTTGAAAAAGCATAAAGCGGACTTTCGGCATCCGGCGCAGGAGATACAGAGCAGAGCGCTTCAGAGAGCATACGCTGATATCTGTTTGTTTTTTCAAAAAGATGCTCTAACAAATTTTGTGGCATCTCCTCTGCAAAAAAAGGCACTCTTTTTTTAACAGGAAGTCCGTCAATAAGCCCTGACTTTACTCCAAAATCAAGCCATCCGAATCCATATGCAAATGATGCATGGGCATTAACAATATCTCCTGATGCAAGGAAAGTAAAGCCGTCTTTTTGGTAGGCTTTTGCCATCTCAAGAATCTCTTCAGATAATTTAGAATATGGTGTGTCTGGCAGCGAAAGAGCAGATGCTGATAGAAGCTTCTCTTCAAGCAGTTCTCCAAATTTTTCCGGCTTCATAGATCTGCAAATTCAGCGAGGTATTCTTTTTCCATCACATGAAGCGATGCAGGAATAACCATTACATGCAGAGGCTCTCCGAAATCGCATTTTTTTATTTTTTCAGCACTTCCTGCATAAACAACAGGGTTGTCAGAGCCTGCACGGGCGATCCCGACATAAATTTCGGGAGGCTTTATGCTTCTCTTTTCTGCCATCTGAACAATAAGATCTGCTCCCTGTGCAACTGTCATATGTCTGTCAGGTTTTATGTCTAAAAATACAAGAGTGTGCAAATCCTGTGAGATGTTTTGCATTATTGTATCCAGGGGTGTTGTTGGAAACCAGTTCTTCTCAGGATATGGTATTGAGCATGATTTTCCAAAGCGGTAATTCTGAAGGCCTGACAGGCCGCATACGGCACTCTGTATTGATGCACCGTGAATAATCATTGTTGGAATGCCTTTTTCTTTTGCACGTATCCGAAGATCTGAGTGTGTTGTAGAAACCATCGGGTCACCGCCTGTCAAAAATACTGCACTGCCTGATTTTGCTGCATCAAGAATTCTATCCGGATGCTTTTCCACATCATCGCGCCCTAAAAATTCAATTTTTTTTCCATAATACTCCTCTAATTTTTTGATGTCCGCTCCCATAAGGCGGGAGGTGTATCCCTCAAGGAATACAAAATCTGCGCTTTTTATCGCTTCAAGCCCTTTTATTGATATATCTTTCTCATCGTAGAGTCCAAGACCAATGAATGTAAGCATTTTGTCCCTCGTTTTTCAGAATCGTATAGTATGTATTTATCTTCAAAGAGAAAAAAGACAATAGTTAGTTTGTGATGAATATCACAGACATACATCCGAACGACTGGAATGTCTTTGGGGTACCGGGGATATGCTGATTCATCGTTATTATGAACGGATGCTGAAAAAGGAGCTGAAAAGTCTTCCCGATTCGGTCTGCTTTATGATAACCGGTGATGATATCTCCGGAGCCCCAATGAAACCAGAGGAAGTTTGCGGGTGGTGCATTAATCTTGGCATTTCTGAAATTATTTTTCACATAGATACCGATTCTGCAGACTCTGTTTTAAAGCATCTTGACTCTTTAATGGAAATTTCAAAGATAGCGCACCTGACAATCTGCTATGCAGATAAAAAAGAGGAGTCAGGCAAAGGTGCAGAGGTTTCTGTTGCAATAGGAATGAGCGGAAGGGAAGAGATAATAAGCGCAATTAAAAAGATGGCGCAGGACGGGGTTTTGCCAGAGACTGTTTCTGAAAAAACCATTGAGTCTTATCTGAACTTCAGGTTTGAGCCTGATCTTGTTATAAAAACCGGCGGAAGCCACCTGACTGATTTTCTAATCTGGCAGTCCGTATACTCCGAACTTTTCTTTTCTGATGTTAACTGGAAGGAGTTTAGGAAAGTGGATCTTTTAAGGGCTCTTCGTGACTATCAGCTTCGAAAGCGCCGCTATGGGAAATGACCTTCCCTGAAGCGCTGGTCATAAAGCCTTACTCCGCGAAGCAGATCAATTTTTCGAAAGAGCGGCCAGTAGGGTGCACAGAAATAAACAGCTGACTCATTGCCATTGGCAAGCCAGGGAAGAAAGTTTGATGTTCTCTTCTCGTTTCCTGTCCTGATGATTAGATCAACTTTTGGTATGTTTATATCACTGTAGAGATTATCCTGGATAGTTCTGCTGTCAATATCTTCAGTTAAGAGTCTGCCTTGACGAATCTGGTTTAAGATTGAGCGTGTGGCGCATACTATCTCGTTTCTGCCGCCATATGCGATAGCAAGGTTTATTGTGAATTCTGTGTGGTTTTTTGTAAGGCTTTCGACTCTCTCAATCTTTTCCATAAGATCAGCAGGCATCAGGTTTCTGTCTCCAACCATCTGAATCCTGATTCTGTTTTTGTGAACGCGTTCATCGGATGCGGCAGCAATTGCTTTTTCTGCAAATAGTTCAAAAAGCTCCCTGAGTTCTGACTCCGAGCGCCTGAAGTTTTCTGTTGAAAAGCAGTAGAGGGTAATATGCTTAACGCCAATCTCCCTTGCCCAGTCAAGAACCTTTTCGGTTGTCTGTGCACCAAGTCTGTGGCCTGTTGATATGTCAAGCCCCATTTCTCTGGCAAATCTTCTGTTGCCATCCTGTATTATTGCAATATGTCCGGGGACATGCCTGATTTTTCTTAGAAGATGCCTTTCGTAGATACTCTCTATAAAATCCCTGGGTTTTAATTTCACTTGACAGGTGTCACCTCTACAATCATACCATCGTTT
Source organism: Methanobacteriota archaeon (assembly GCA_023396365.1). GTDB lineage: Archaea > Halobacteriota > Methanomicrobia > Methanomicrobiales > Methanomicrobiaceae > Methanomicrobium. Next base: position 2,497 of record JAEWWL010000062.1, on the reverse strand, counting down.
GGATACCTTTCAATAATTTTCTTCTCACCTAAAAAGTCGTCTGGAAAGTCTGTTAAAAGCCACCATGAAAGCTCAATATGATTCTCAAGCTTCTCAAACATATCTTCTTCAAGGTCTTGCGGGATTTCTCCCTTTGGAATCCAGAATCCGTAGACAACAGTCCCGTCATCTGTTATCTCATCAAAAGGTCTTGCTGTGTTTTTGGCAATCCTTTTCAGTCTTTCCCTAAGCTGCACCGAATCCTTAAATGTTGAGGAGCACCAGTGGACTTTTTTATCAGCTGCCAGGAGCTGTTCTGCCCATTCCTTTGCCCCCGGGACTGCATTGTGATAATCATCCTCAAGACTGTATCCCATCTTTCGCATTGCATCAGCGTTTGTTTCACTCCATTCCAGCTCGTTGATATTCAGATAATCAAGATGGGGAAGTGCAGGGATAAGATGTTCAAGACCCGGGAGGGAGGGGACTTCGATTGTTACTTCAAAGCCCATATCCCGTGCAATCTTGGCGGATTTTATGTATTCTGTTGATAAAATATCTTTCCATTGCTCCTGCGGCGGATGCATTCTTATCTCATCGACAAGCCCTTTGAGTTTAAGAAGAGTGTTCTCATCCGGAGCAGTTCCGGTATACAGGTGGATATGGTGCTCCGGACCAAACTCTTTTTTTAGCATACGGCAGCAGTAAACAACTCTTTCTGTCTCAAGAAGCGCCTCTCCGCCGGTCACACCGGTGCCGAGGGCGCTCATCATCTTTGCCTCTTTAATTATATCCTGCGGGTCTTTTACAGGCCGGTCGTTTGCGTAGGTGTTGTCTTTTCCCTTTCTTTCATAGGATATCGGGCAGTACCAGCAGTCCTTTTCGCATTTTCCTGTGATGAACAGGACCATTTTTCCGCCTTTGTGGCACTGCTGACATCCTTTACTGAGCACCGGCACTCACCGCTTCAACGATTCTTCTTGTGACAAATTCCTTCCCAAGCGCTTCAAGGAACCATCCTGCACGCGGTCCTCTTTCCTGTCCGAGTATTGCCTTGTATATGCATGTAAAAATCTCCTTTGGATTGATGTCTGCCTCTTCTCCTGTTTTGTATACTGCATTATGAAGGTTTTCAGCATTCCACTCCAAAAGCCCCTCCATCTTTGCTGCCAGTATTTCAAGTGCGTATCTTTCTTTTTCGTTAAATGAGAAGACAGCATCCGGAAGCTTTTCCTGGACTGTGAATTTTACCATGTCAGGTGCATATTTATCTATCCATATTTTTGCACGGTGTGCTCTTTTTATAACAGCCTCGCGGTTTTTTACATCATAACCGCTTCTTTTTAAGACTTCTATTACGGCGTCGTCATCAGATGCAATCTGAACAACTGTCACAAGATGCCTGAAAGGAATGCCGGTTGCGACATTTGAAATTTTTGAAAGTTCATATTCGCGTGAATCAGCACTTTCAGCAACTTTTGCATACTCGTCAATAAGTGTTAAAAGACCCATTCCCGGGTCGAATGTAATTGCCTTCTCCGGCTTGCTTCTTACGATTAAGTACCTTAAAACATCCGGCGGAACAATCTCAAGCATTGAGTCAATTGTTATTGCAACACCTGTTGATGAAGCCATTGCACCCCTGCCTTTAAGGCTTATCCATTCATATGCGACGGGGTGGGGTGGTTTTGCATTGAATATCTTTTCGACAATCTCAACACCGGTGTCATATGATCCGCCGGCTGCGGCATGATCCTTTCCGAAGGGTTCAACCGTAACACTAAGGTTTGCCCAGCGCATTGGCCAGTCAACACGCCATACAAGTTTTCCTTCGCCTTTTGAATAATCGCAGTCACCCTCAAAGCCGCATTCGCACCTGTATCTGACTGTGTGTTTGTCTGCATTGTGCTCTAAAATTTCAGCATTGCTGATTTTTTTGCATTTTTTGCATATAGGATAGAACGGGACCCAGTTGTCCGGAAGTTTTCTTTTTGAAACTCTTTCCAATATCTCTTTTATCGCAGCGGCGTTTTCAAGAACGTTTTTAATCTCTTCAGTAAATTTTCCGGATCTGTAAAGTTCGCTTGACCGCAGAACTGTCGGTTTTACATCAAGCTCTTCGAGAGCTTTTAAGAAAGGCTCTAAGAAATGCTCTGCATAGCTTTTGTGCTTCCCGCAGGGGCACGGGATGTCGCATATAGGAAGTCCGATATATTGAGCATAACTTTCCGGAAGGAAGGGATATACCTTTCTTAAGGGGTCAAAGTCATCTGCATTGTAGATAAGTTCGGCTTTTAAGCCTCTTTTTATCATTGCCTTATATACAAGGTCGCCTGTTACGACCTCTCTCATATTTCCAAGATGAATCGGACCAGAGGGCGTGATTCCTGTTGCAATCAGATGCGTGATGTCCTGATTTACTTCGGCAGCGCAAACATCTGCCCAGTGCACTTTTTCAGTAGTATTTCCACCTGTCATTTGCATGTGCCTTATATATTATCAGTATTAGATTAACAAT
>JAEWWL010000035.1 GCA_023396365.1 Methanobacteriota archaeon | reverse complement strand
ACATTGACTGATTAGCGATAGCTATCTGAAATTCAAAAGAAAAAGTCCGGGAATAAGAGGAAAAAACAGAAGAAAGGAATATTCTCATTTATTGTATTGCTAAAAATTGGGATAATAGTAATTCTCTCATATTATATCAGGCATAATTATATGTGCTCTGATTATATATTCTCAATTCAATGATTAAAAACGTCCATAAAATTATATTTCATGCACCGGTTTCATGTAAGTTACGAAGTAACTTTCATGTAAAATCAATTTTTCAAACATTTCTTTTTCCTGCATCTCTTCTGCTTATACTATCAATTACAATATTTACTGCAGGATGCAGTGATCTAAATAATGATTCTGCAAAAGATGATTTAACATCCAAAAATTTTTCAAAAGAAAACAATAACTGCCCCATTATTGAAAACATAATCTCTATCTCTGATCCTCTCTCAAAAGACTTTAAAAAAAGTACTTCTCAAAATGTAGTCCGTAATCATCCCCTTTTGATAAATGGAAATCTGAGCAGTTTAAAATCAGAAAAAGTTCAGTTGTGGGTTTTTGACGGAAATATAACGCCATATATTCTTCATACTGACAGGAACAATATGTTCAAAAAAGTCCTTGACTCTGACTGGACAAATTCTCTGCCCGGAAATTTTACATCAATAATTTTAGTTGAATATCCCGGAAGAAACGGTGAATTTGCAGTTACAAAAGACTCTCTTTCAGGAGAGATTAAGGGAACTAACAAAAATGTATCATCAGAAATTCTAAAAGAAATAAACACAGGCGAACGCTTCCCGACAATGCTTATGGATTTGTTTGAACAACCAGTCTCGGATTCAGATACAGGCGGAATGTGTTTCATGTGCCGTATAAACAGCGCTGACGGCTGGATAGATATAGACTCTCCTTACAAAATAAATCCTCATGAAACTGTTATATCCGGAAATACGACTCTTCCTCTGAGAACAAAACTTGTTGTCGGAATATCAACTGTCAATATACATCCCTCACCTAAAAATTATGACTACTCGCACGAATTTGCAGAGGGAGAGGCTGAAGTTGTAAAAAAAGACAACTGCTTTTATAAATTTTCGACAGTCATCAATACATCAAAACTTAACTCAGGCAAATATTTCATCACCGTAGAGAGTTTAAACAGTTCAGTTAAGGCCGATTCATACATTATTACAGAAATTATAAACCTGCCTGAAAAAGTCCCTGAAGGAAATTATATCAACTGGTCTGCTCTTCTCCTTCCCGACCTTAAAGAAAACAAAAACATAAATCCACAGATGCCTGCGGGAAATTTAAAAATCGTTCCTCCCGGTGAGGCAAAACAAAACAATGAAGTTGAATACGGCTGTATAATCGACTGCAGTGCTGATGGAATATGCAGTGTATTTGACAATTCCGGCACGCATCTTCTTTCCCTTTACGACTCAAATGAACTGCACACAACACAGGTGCCAAACGGTGCTATGATAGATTCCAAAAGCGTTGGAAATGTGACATTAATAAAACTTAACGGAGATGTGATTCTGACAAGGATTAATGAATATCAATGAATATCCCGGAGATAAATAGTTTTTTTAAGAGTTCTCCTCACAACGGGTTTTATAAACCACTTTTTGTATTTTCCATCAGTTACAGGAGTTATAATATCCAGACGACAGAAATTCTCAAGATACCAGTGGATTGTGCTTTTACTAAGATCAAATCTTTCTGATAGAGCCTGATTAGTAATTCCGGGATTTTCCAGTATGCTTACCAGAAGCTTTTTTCCTGTTTCATTTCTCAGACATGATATAATGATTTTTTCATATTTATCGTATGTTTTGGAATTTTGAAACAACCGCTTATATTTTCCTGCTCTTAATGAAACTACTCTGTTCTCTAAACCAAGTCTTGAAAGATGATATTTTACAGAGCCCCGGTTTATATGCAGGCTCGCGGATATATCAGCTATATTACTTCCCGGATTTTGAGAGATATACTCATAGATATTCTTCCGGTTTTCATTTTCCAAAATTCCGCCGACTTTGCCCAAAATAATGGGAAAGACCTTTAAAAATCCCAAAAATGCGGCAAAAATCCCTGCCACATAAAATATCTGAATCCAGAGAGGCAGCTGCCAGAATGTAATAGTTGAATCAGCGCCTGATGAATCAACAAGTCCGCTTTCAATAAGGGTCGGATCATCTGTGTGAGGAGAGATTGTATACCCGCCCGCTGCTGCCTGAGCACCAGCTGTGAAAATGGATAAAAAGAAAATAATAAAGAAGAAACCCGCTGCCCGCATAAATAATCAGTTAAACAAGATCTTATAAAGAATAATCTTCAGTTCCGAAAACGCTATATCCATAGACTTCATAATGCCAGGTTCCCTCTGCTATGCCGGCCGGATTTGAGATATCAATATTGATTCTTCCATTTACTTTTCCATCTGCACTATCATAAAATTCTCCGAGGTACTGCCAGTCAGGAGTGTATATTCCAAGCCTTAAGGAATCCGACGAATCTCCCCAGTTTAAATCAACATTTAGGACAGTAACATGTGAATTGACATTTTTGGTGTGCCAGTTGGTCTCACCCTGCCTAATTGTATCATAGATATACTTCTGACCTGAATCTCCAACGGAGTCTTTTGCCGGCGTTATGGTATAGCCTTCCAAATCACCTGTATAAAAGGCATCAGTTTTTTCTTCAGCCACAGCGCCTGATGCGAATGATATACAAAACATCAATAATAATGCAGAAATTCCAAATTTTCTTAGCATAAAACCACTTCCAAATTTATATATTTTAATATGGATATTAGTGATATTTACCTTTTATGTCCAAATCATCGAACTGAAAAGACAAACAGTTCGATAATATGGACATAATCCATTTATTATACTAAAACAAAGTCCTCACTGTAGCATCAAAAAGGTGTTGCACAGGGATTTTTGCCAGAGTTAGTTTCAGAAACGGCGAAAACCCCTGCCTGCCCGGAGGCATAACTGTAATCTGGTTTTCAATGTATTTGAAGGCTCTGAATCTTCTGTCTCATGGGGCATGTAAAAATAAGAATCAGTAAAAAAAGAAGTGGAAAGATCATGAAAACAATAAAAATTGCAAGCATCTTAATTGCATTTCTACTGATATCAGTAACATATATACCAGTAGTAAGTGCTTATTCTGGTGTTGAAAATAATGGTTTGACTCCTAATGTGGGTAAAGTTGTTTATTTTGAACCACCAGAACCAAAGATCATAGAAAATACCGATTCTTCGACAATTGTCCAGATCGGCGATGTATTAATTACTTTGAAGAATGATCAAAAGCAGCAAACTGCTGTTCTGGAGTCAAAAAACCTGACAACAGGAGAAACAGCAACAATAAACTTCGATTACTATGAAAAGGAGGGAAAGTATTATACTACAATGATTTCTGATGGACAGACATCAAAAGAATTCGTGACAGATTATAATCCTTTTAAGCCAATCGAGGAACAGGAAATGAAAACAACATCATCCAAAAGTGTAAGGGCATATACCTATACCTGGGATGGAGTGATTTTCACAGACGGATATGGTGTAAAATATCCGCACCCTGATTATGCTTCATACGGTATTAATCCGTGGGATACTGCCTATGTTCAGGGCAATCAATTAAAGCATACTCATTATTCAGAAGCATTGTCATTAACATATGCTTCTCTCCCGGTAATTGTTGCAGTTATAGCAACAGGAGGATTGGGTGCTGGAGCGGAGGCATTTATTTCTGCAATATTAGGTTCTCTTGGTGTTGGTGCAGGAACCGGAGTACTATTGTTTGATGAAGAAGATTGTATCTGGGGCTGGCAAGCTAACGAATGGCATTGGAGACTCTTCCTCATTCCGCCAGGAGTAAGTTATGTTCCAAAATATATGAGAACAGGGCCCTACACATTATGGGACGATCTGGGAATAGGCAACCCATAATATTATCAACTTTTTTTGCATAGGGCACTATTATGACTACAGATAATTTTAAGAATATAAAGGAATGGGGATTTTTCATCTTTGCATGCCTGTTATTCACGTATTTCTTCCTAAACATTCTCCTTAATAATTTCTGGACTAAAGGAGCCTTATCAAACTGGATCTTCATCGGGCCGATGATAATCTTACCATATGTCGGCTTTTTCATCAGCATGCACCTGATATCCGGAAAGAAGCTGCTACCGGATGAGAGTGATAAGGCAGAGATCCGTGAGAGGTATAACGGGCTTAAGGCTTCTGTCTCCGGGTTTGTCATCTGGCTTATTGTACTTGTTCTTTTAGACCAAATTCAAGTTGAGATCAATATGTTTCTCTCCCTGTTCTGTGGATGTGCCTTTTTTTTAGGAATTTACTGGGTTTTGAAAATGGTTGACAGAAAATCCAGATAATTTAATTCAAAAATAGAATTACAACAGAATAAACAGATTTATAGTTCGATGATTTGGACATAATAAATTTATCATGCAGAATCAAAGTCCTCACTGTAGCATCAAAAAGGTGTTGCACAGGGATTTTTGCCAGAGTTAGTTTCAGAAACGGCGAAAACCTGCTACCTGCCCGGAGGCATAACTGTAATCTGGTTTTCAATGTATTTGAAGGCTCTGAATTTTCTGTCTCCGGGGCATGAAAAAGAAATGGAGACGAAAAACATGAAAATAGAAAAAACAATGCGGGCGATAAGTCTGCTATTGGTAATGGCACTTCTCGGGGCTGTTTTTGTTCCGGCGGTTAGTGCAGAATCTACAGAATTTGCAAAAGATTTTGTCACACCTTCATTAGATCTTGAATCTTCTGTCCCACTGAAAGAAGTTAATCTACCCCTGAGTCCTATTTCAGATGAATCAGTCTTTTCTATATCTCCGGGATCGATTATATACCATACAGATGATGGTTTGACAAAAGTATTCGACCAACAGGGAAAAGCCTCATTCTACGTAAATGATAAAGACTCAGCAATGATCCCCACATCGGCAGGTGTCATAAAACCGGCAACATTTATTCATTTAGTTCCGACTGAGTCTCATTCATATCACAAAGGAAATCAAACTTTTGTAACTGATGAAAAAGGAAATTTGATACTTACTATAATCAATGAGAAAGCATTCGAACTATCTGGACCAGAAATTCAGTCAAATTCTAAGTCAAATGAATGGATCGAATGGGCTGAAGACGCTTCAATTAGTTCATTAACCCAATTTGATGCATATTGGTATGTTCCAGACCATCCTCCAAGTTCAGAGAGCCTTGAGGCGATTTATTTGGTTAATGGCATTAGTCCTTATGGAGGGGGACCAGGAATAATTCAGCCAGTACTGGAATGGAATCGTCCAGACACAGGCACATACTGGACAGCAGCAGCATGGGGCGCTACTACGTCGGGCGGGGATGATATTGGCAGCAGGATACAAGTTTCAGAAGGTGATCTATTGAAAGGTCGATTGTATTGGAGTGATACTTACGATCAATGGTATGTACAGCTATCTGATCTAACAACAGGAACATCTTCAACGGTTTGGACTGACGTAGTTTCAGGCCATACCAACCTGGAAGCCTATGTTACCCTGGAAGGTTATAATTTTGATGACGATACAGATGTGCCTGGGGATACTGAGTTCTATAACATGGTATTTAAAAATGGAGGCAGTACAGTAACAATGTCATTTAGTGAATATTATGGATCAATGGCGCAACAACTACTGAGCGGGTTGGATGTAAACATCATATCCGGAACTGATGTAGAATTAAAAACAGCCAATTGAAAGTGAGAATAATGAAAATCTCTTTTTTTATTTTACTTCTGATGTTGCTTTTAATAGGATATGTCGCAGGTTGTATTGATCAGGAAAGTAAAGGGCCAAACCAGTCTGTCATAAACAACACAACCAAATGTAATCTTTTCGACGAATGGATCTCCGGGGTTAATGTTTCGACTGTATCCTACCTTGGCTCTGAATCGATTCGTACAAATGCATCTTTTGTAACACGTATTGCCCTGTGCGATAAAAAAGTGGCAGAAATGCTCAGTCATGGGAGCGGTATCAAAGGAGTAATTGATTTTATGCCATCCAGACCAAAAGGATGGAACCTGAGTTGCGGACCAACGCTTTGGATTGTTTACCGGGGCATTGATGTTTATTTCTATGTCAATGAAACGCAGGAAATTGTTGAGAGATTTGAAGTTGTTATACCCAGAGATCTTTATGGAAAGGAACGAGTGGAAAACTATACCCGCCTTATCGATGGGAATGGTACCGCTGTTTTTGCATTCAATAGTAGTGATATCTGGTTTCCCGGAGGATAACCGTATTTATCCATTATCAATCGGTTCTGAATAATGATGAAAATAAAACAGAAATCCTGACTTTTATTATAACAAGGGCAATTCACATATTCCTGTAAACTCTGTAAAAGATAAAAGTAAATAATCCTGAAAACATCTCCACAATTTTAACATCCGTTATTACTATTAGAATAAAAGATGTACAGTTCGACGATTTGGACATAATCCATTTATTATACTAAAACAAAGTCCTCAGTGTAGTATCAAAAAGGTGTTGCACAGGGATTTTTGCCAGAGTTAGTTTCAGAAACGGCGAAAACCCCTGCCTGCCCGGGGGCATAACTGTAATTAAGCTTAAAACTACTAAAAAGCTTCTGTATTTTTAGTCTCCGGGGGCATGTAAAGAAATGGAGACGAAGACATGAAAACGAAAAAAGGTATGCGGGCGATAAGTCTGCTATTGGTAATGGCACTTCTTGGAGCGATTATCGTTCCGGCGGTTAGTGCGGAAACGAATCCTCAGCCAATAAAATTGAACGATAGTTTTCAACTGGTAGAAAATATCCAGCCACCTCTATTTGATTGGAGTGGTATTGAACCAAATTCTCCGATGACAGAATCAGAATTGACAACAATTGTTGTTTCTGCGGCTTATGGAGCCCGACAAACAGGGTCTGAATCTCCTGAGATTATTGAAATCTCACTTCCAGTCTCAGCATTTGGAAAAAAAGAATCTATTACGAATAGTATTCCTGACCTCCTGATACAGGAAGGTATTACTGAAGGGGAGGCTGTCTTGGTATTAACTATACCTGATACGATGTTTAGAGCATTCAATACGGATCCAAATTATGTTGAAATGAGTTTCCCTGCTGAATATTTTACGCTGTACACAGACATTGACTCTTTCTACGACGACCGGAATTCACAGAAAACATCATCAGAGTCCTACAATAAAAAAAATTACGATCAAATTACTGAGTTTGACTTAACTGGAAAATATTCAGAACGAGGAGGACAACAATATCTGTCAAGAGTAAGATATACGGCAAATTCAGGATATGAAATAACATATCTTACTGGAAAAATTAAGCCAAATTATTATACAAACTCGGGTAATGGATATACAATTTTCCAAGAGAAGGAGATAAATTTCAACCGTTTAGATTATCAAGGAGAACCACTTGATACGATTGAAATTGTAGTCGAGTATGAAGATACCAATCATGGTGGAGGGATAAAATTGTATCCAATTCTATATGATGACACTTCAAGTGCAATTAATATGGGTCCTGATTCATATATCGATGTGTCAAGACCGTCAATACCTCATGAGTATAATTTCTACGTGTCGCTCGGTAGTGGTTCAACGTTAGGAGAATATGAAGTATGGCTTCAGGATACAACATCTGAAGAATGGTTGGGATATTACTATTATAATGACGATGATGATCCAAGCCGGTTCATAAATAGAACTATTGGTTCATCGGAATTATTGTTATGGGATGATTCAACGTTTTCGTTTGATGCTCGGACTTCACCTATAACAGATGAATGGTGTAAAGAGGGGAGTACATGGCATGATCCAGCATCTGCTTTCAGATATTTTGAAAGGCAATATGATTCCTATGTTAGTACATCCCATTCCACAGGGTCGGGCAAGATCTATACACACGCATACTGTAGCGGAAGTGGATCATCCTAAATTCCTTATTTTTTAGAGGAGATATATATGAAAGTATTTTGGTTGATTGCAGGAGTAGTATTGTTTCTTTTTGTCGCAGGGTGTGTTCAGCCCATGGATGATTATAATAATCCGACATTAAATACTTCTTCATTGACAGAAAATCCGTCTGGCAATGTGCCTTCTTTCAGAGATACTTTCTTCTACTTCTTTAGTGGTGAAGACAATCCCGCAGATTACACGAGTTTTTGCCCGCCGTCATACATTCCTCCCGGCTATACGCCATATGACCTCAATATTTATACGGTATGGAATGAGACGGAACCTAACGATCACAGGACAACTGTTTGTGAAAGACTGAGATACGGCCTGAATATTACTCCACATGCATCATGGACTCCTGACATGACTCTTCTTGAAATCTCCTGGAGTGAGTACGGATTTGATCCCTATGAAAATGATAGGAATGAGATTATTATAGAAGAACCAAAAATAATCGCTGTAGGAGATTATAATGGGCAGCTCTATGACAACGGGAATTTCCGGCTTATAGTCTGGATTGCAGACAATGCCACTTACAGTGTATACGGGTCTCTTGATTCTGAAGACTTATTAAAAGTGGGAAGTTCGATTGATTGCTAAAAACAAAACCGTATAATTTCACTGTTTCTCCAAGAAATTGAAATTTACACGCTTTAGGAACAATTGCATGATTTGGACATAATCAATATATCGCGTAAAACGAAAAGTCCTCACTGTAGTATCAAAAAGGTGTTGCACAGGGATTTTTGCCAGAGTTAGTTTCAGAAACGGCGAAAACCTGCTGCCTGCCCGGAGGCATAACTGTAATTAAGCTTAAAACTACAAAAAAGCTTCTGTATTTTTAGTCTCCGGGGGAATCAAAAAGAAATGGAGACGAAAACCATGAAAACGAAAAAAAAGCATTTGGGCTTTTTACCTGCTGATGGTTATGGCACTATTGGGAGCGATTTTTGTTCCGGCGGTCAGTGCTGAATCTGAAAATCATTTAAATGAAAATCTTTCCTCCAATGAAGACATAGTAGGAATCGATACAGAATTAAAGAGAAGTCCGTATCTTTTTGATACTGAAGGAAACAGATTAAGTGACAAAGAGATCTCAGAAATGATAGTAAAAATGCCAAAAGTAACATATCTGGACGGGATGACTGAAACTGAGAGTAAAAAGATTTCTGAGAGATTAACACGGTTACATCAATATAGATCTATCTCGAAAAGTATTGATAAAGATAGTTCATTAAAAACAACTCAGATAAAGGCAATCACAGAGGCTCATATTAATGACTATCATTATAATAGAGTCAATGAAATCATCCAGAGAATTTGGAAGTTTCTTCCAGAGGAACAATATATCATTATTTCACATCCCACATATGAAATCAATATTTAAAATTAAGCAGGAGGAGTGTTTATTAAACCCGGATATTCACCCAAATTTCTAATTTTTTTAATATTAATCGCAGTCATCATTATTCCCGCCCAGGCATTATCTCCCCTGTGGATATCAAACCTTACCGAAATTGACCAGAATATTCAGGATACAGGCGGTCACTCTTTAGAATTTCTGGCCATTTCGGATTATGGCAGCAGCGTTGCTACAGCAACATTTGACGGCAGCATATATTTCATAGATGAGTCAGGAATAGTTATTTGGAACAAAACAGCCAGAAATGAAACCTCTGAAATTCTTGCTTTAAGCCTTTCACCAGACGGAAATTATCTTGCATTTTCGAATGCAAATCCTGCTCCTGCTTCAAATCCTCAAAAAAGGATTACACTCTTAAACAGGCAGGGTGAGGAATTATGGAATCATTCAACCACAACATTCGTATACAATCTGGAAGTCTCGTCAGACGGTTTATACAGTGTATTCGGGTCTCATGAAAATATCACATGCGTAGATAGGAACGGATCAATCATGTGGAATCACCCGGTCACCTACCCTGTGCTCTCGCTTGACATATCAGACGACTGCGAATATATTGTCGCTGTAACAGAAAACGGTGGAGTATTCTGCCTGAACCAAAGCGGTTCGTTATTATGGGAAAATAAATTTTGGGAACCCTGTGATATAAAAATTTCAGATGACGGAAATTATGTCTGCCTGTCCAGTACATCCCAAATAAGGCTTTATTTTCTGGATAATAAGGGAACTGTTCTCTGGAACAAAACTTTACTACAAGGAACAAAATTTGCAGAAAGCGGGATTTCCTATAATGGAGAAGTGATGGTATTACGAACAACCAAAGCCGTCTCTGGCTATAACCAGTCCGGAGGACTCAGGTGGAATTATATTACAAAATATCAGCAGACTTTGCCCCATCCGATATCCGCCCCGGGATTTTCGCTCTCCAAAGATGGTCGGTATTATGTCTTTGCCGCTGGCGAGTCTCTAATCCTTTTAGATGATAAAGGAAACGAAGCCGGAACATTTTCCTGTGATAACCTGATAAAGGGTGTGGCCATATCATCCAAAGGCACCGGAATTGCGGCAATCACAAATAATGAACTGTATTATTTTTGCAATTCCTATGCCGGTTTGAAAGGATTTTCAGACCTCTCATATGGTACTAAACAATCAGGTGATAAGCCGGATGAGACATCTCCGGTAACGCAGACAAAACAATCACCAATCCCTTTATTTACTGTAATTTTTAGTGCCGGATTAGCAAGTCTCTTCATGAAACGCAGAAACAGGACTGCTAAAAAATGATACTGTGAAATTATAATCAAAGGAAAAGAATCAAAAAAATCAAAAAAAATTATTTTGTTCCAAAGAGTCTGTCACCCGCATCTCCAAGACCCGGAACGATGTAGCCCTTTTCATTTAGTTTAGAATCAACAACTGCCGGCATGATATCAATTCCCGGATGATCGGCCTCCATCTTTGAAATGCCCTCCGGAGCTGCAAGAATGCAAAGGACTCTGATGTCTTTGCACCCTTCTTTTTTAAGCAGACTGCAGACAGCAGATGTAGTTCCGCCGGTTGCAAGCATCGGGTCAAGAACATAGACTCTCCTTTTGCTGATATCGGATGCAAATTTGGCATAATAAAGCTTCGGCTTTAAAGTGGCCTCATCGCGGTAATATCCGACATAGCTTATTTTAGCAGTTGGAATCACCTGCAGAAAACCTTCCTGCATCCCGATTCCGGCACGGAATATAGGAACAATCGAAGGATCAATGCCTGCCATTCTTTCAACGGCAACAGGCTTTCCCTCCCAGCCGGGAACTGATGTTTCCTCAAGCCCAAAGTCCCTTGTTGCGGCATATGTAAGAAATGTGGTAAGCTCTGTTATGAGCTCCCTGAAATCCTTTGAGTTTGTCTCGATGTTTCGAAGCATTCCGATTTTATGTGTTACAAGCGGATGAGATACGGGAATTACTGCCATTTTTAAATCTCAACTCCGGGTCTGTCTTCGCCTGTCTCATCCTTTGGCTGAGGAAGGACAAGGTTTAGAATAACTCCAAGTATAGCAGCAAGACCCACGCCGGCAATCTCGGCATCGCCTATTGGGACAAACAGACCGCCTATTCCAGTTACAAGAACAATTGAAAGGAGGATTAAGTTCCTGTTGTTTCTAAGATCAACTTTGTTTCTGACAAGCTGATCTATACCAAGGCTTGCAATAAGACCAAAGAGAAGGATCATCACACCGCCCATTACAGGAAGCGGGATAGTCTGCAAAAATGCGCCAATCTTTCCTATGAAAGCGAAAATAATTGCAAATATTGCAGCAGCCGTCATTATGAATGGATTATATGCTTTTGTCAGCGCAACTGCACCTGTAACCTCAGAGTAAGTGGTGTTCGGCGGTCCGCCAAGAAATGATGCGGCAAATGTTGCAAGACCATCGCCAAGCATTGTCTTGTGAATACCCGGATCTTTTAGGTAATCCTTTCCTGTAACAGAACTGATAGCAAGAATATCCCCGAAGTGCTCAATAGCAGGCGCAATTGCGAAAGGAACAATAAATATTATTGCTGCAAGATTCCATTCCGGAAGAACAAACCGGGGCACTGCGATCCATGCACTCTCAAAAAGACCTGCGTAATTTACAACCCCGAGAATTATTGAGGCTATATATCCTGCTGCTATACCGCATAGAATCGGAACAAGCTTCATCCAGCCTTTTGCATACGCAAATACAGCAATGGTTGTCATAAGAGAGACAGCCGCAATTATAAGCGAGGTCTCAACAGGAATCACCTGAACTCCGCCGGACTGCCCCAGTGCCTGTGCAACGGCGGTCGGCGCAAGCGAAAGTCCGATTACTGCAATAACAGGCCCTACAACAATTGGCGGGAATACCTTGTGGATAATACCAACACCAAAATACCTTACTGCCATACTTAATGCTACATAAAAAAGACCGGCGGCAGCAAGACCGCACATTGTTGACGGAATTCCCCATGCCGCAATACCGTATGTGATAGCAGGAATGAATGCAAAAGACGATGCAAGAAATATAGGAACTTTCCACCTTGTTATCACCTGAAATATCAGTGTTCCAAGACCGGCAGTGAAAAGCGCAATGGCCGGATCAAGCCCGGTTATAAGCGGCACCAGAACCAGTGCTCCAAATGCCACAAAAAGTATCTGAAGACCGGAAAGGCCCTTTTTGAAAAAATCCGACAGATTAAAAGACTCCATTTAAACAATCTCCTTAAAAATCCCTTTATAGTCCTGCAATCTCCTAAAAAATCCGGAAATTTGCTGCCTAAAGACATTTTTCTTTGAAATTTCTCTTTTTGGGCAGAGAAATATCTTCTAAAATTTTTTTCTGATAGAAAATATATCTACTCTTTTAATTTCGCAGGAAATTTTCACAGAAAAAAATTACCGGATGAAAATTAAAGTGAAAGAGGTTTGAATTTTTCTCAATATTTCATTTTAACAGTTCATGTTTTTTTTGCAGATATAAACTTATTTCATCCATTATTTTTGATTTTAATTCTGATGCGGCCTCTCTTATATCTCCCTGTGCAACAACAGCAGAAATAACAGCACAGCCTGACGCACCGGCATGAATTACTTCATGAATATTATGAATATTAATTCCCCCTATACCGATTACAGGAATACAAACATTCTCACAGATTCTTTTAAGTTCTTCTATGCCGTTTCCAGGACCTGCATCAGCTTTTGAGCCGGTATCGAAGGTAGGGCTTAAGGCGATGTAGTCCGCACCTGAATTTTGAGCATGCAGGGCCTCAGAAAGATTTCCAACAGAAACACCGATTAAAAAATTTTTTGGTGAAATCTCCCTGGCCTCGCAGACCGGCATATCATCCTGCCCCAAGTGAACACCGTCTGCACCTGAATCTATTGCTGCATCGATGTTGTCATTCACAAAAAAAAGCCTGTTGAATTTGTCTCTTATCCGGCAGATCTCCTCTGCTGCTGCAATAAGCTCTTCATAAGACATTTTTTTGTCACGGAGCTGAACGCAGTCTGCACCGCCTGCATATGAAAGCCCGGCAATCCTGCAGTGCGAAACACCTCCTGAAATATCCTCATCGGTTACCACATAAAGATGATATGCCATTTTTTTTAAAGAGAAATATCCTTTATCTTTGCATCAACGCTGAGCTCAACCGGCTTTAGCCTGAAAAGCTCATCGCAAAGACCTGTTCTGAATGAGTACGGGCCTTTTGCATATACAGATGCTTTTTCGCCGCACAGACCGAATAGTGCAAGTGCTGATGCCGTTGATTCAAGATAGCTGTCAGATACCGCTGCAAAGGCACCTGAAAGAGATGATGCCATACATCCGGTTCCGGACAGGTTTCCCATCAGGGAATGGCCGTTTTCAACTGAATAGACAATTTTTCCATCTGTAACAATATCCTTCTCTCCGCTCATTGCAACAACTACACCTGTAAGATTTGAGCACTTCACCGCAACCTGCAATCTGTCCTCATCAAGTGAGCCAGAATCAACACCTCTCACTGTTGCCTTTGCACCCGATAGAATTCCAATCTCTCCGGCATTTCCCTTGATCACTGAAATATCAAGCTGCTCTGTAAGCTTTACCGCGCTTTTGGTCCTAAGCTCAGTTGCACCAACCCCGACAGGGTCCAGAATAATGGGTATTCCAAGTTCATTTGCTGTTTTTCCGGCAACAAGCATGGATTCAACAAGCTCTCTGTTAAGAGTGCCGATATTTAGGACAAGAGCCCCCGCAATCCTGACCATCTCCGATACCTCATCCAAAGAATCAGCCATAACAGGAGATGCCCCGGCACAAATTGTTATATTGGCGCAGTCATTAACTGTCACATAATTGGTTATATGATGAACTACCGGTTTTTCCGACCTTATTCTTGTAAGAAGCTCTGCTGCTGTCTTTCCATCCATTGTATTTTCTATTGGTCAATAATACAAGATATTTATAATGACTGTCCTAATGCCAAAAAAGATGCAGAATTTTTTCTGCCCGCAGAAGCCGGCTGCCAGTATAGTGCACCATTACATAAAATCAAAAGCATAGAAGCACAAACAAAGTACTAATTATGTTTTCAATCGTTACCGGGGGCGCCGGGTTTATTGGCTCAAACCTTGTTGATGCCCTTGTAAAAAAAGGCGACAAGGTACTTGTAATTGACAATCTCTCAGCCGGAAATACAGATAATATAAAAGAGCACATAGATTCAGGAAAAATTGAATTCATAAAGGCAGATCTCCTCTCAAAAGGCTGGGAAGACAAATTTTTTGGCGCTGACAGGATATACCACATTGCAGCAGACCCTGATGTGAGGGCAAGTGCAGGAATTCCAAAATCAGTTTATGAAAGCAATGTAACAGCGACAATAAACGTCCTTGAGGCCATGAGAAAAAACAATGTAAAAGAGATTGTCTTTACATCCACATCAACAGTCTACGGCGAAGCGCAGGTGATTCCGACACCTGAAGACTATTCTCCCATGATTCCTATTTCAATATATGCAGGAACAAAGCTTGCCGCAGAAGCAATGATCTCTTCATATGCCTATACTTTTGGCATGAGTGCCTGGGTTTTCAGGTTTGCAAACATAATCGGGCAGAGAAGCAATCACGGTGTCATCTGGGATTTCGTCCATAAACTTTTGAAAAATCCTGATGAACTTGAAATTCTGGGTGACGGGAGGCAGTCAAAATCATACTTCTCGGTAGATGCCTGTGTTGATGCAGTTCTTTACGCCTGCGAAAACACACATGAGACGTTTAATTTCTTCAACATAGGCTCTGAAGACTGGATTTCAGTTACAGAGCTTGCGGAAATTATTGTTCATGAGATGAACCTTAATGGCGCTGCATTCAGATACACCGGCGGAGACCGTGGATGGGTTGGAGATGTGCCCAGGATGCAGCTTTCCGTTGAAAAGTTAAAAAAGCTCGGCTGGAAGCCGCAGACAAACTCAAAGGAATCGGTAAGATCAGCCGTAAAAACACTGCTTAAAGAGATTGAGTGAAAAAATCTGTAAAAAACCCTGCTGAAATATAATAAAAAACTGATTGAAAAAAAAATACAGGAATAAATATGAAATATATTTTGATTCTCGGAGACGGGATGGCTGACTGGCCCTGTGATGAGCTTGGCGGAAAAACTCCCCTTGAATACGCAAAAACCCCAAATTTTGACAGGATTGCACGTGAAGGGAGATGCGGGATGCTTAAAACAGTTCCTGATTCATGCGAGCCCGGAAGCGATGTTGCAAATTTAGGCGTCCTCGGCTACAATGCATGCGACTGCTACACAGGCAGGGGACCTTTGGAGGCGGCAAGCATGGGAATTGATCTGGGAAGCTGTGATATTGCATACCGCTGCAACCTTGTAACAATTAAAGATGATGAGATGGCCGACTTCTCAGCAGGCCACATCTCATCCGAAGAAGGCGCTGAGCTTTTTAAGTCTCTCAATGAAAAACTTCCCGAATCAGTCCGTGCATACTCAGGGATAAGCTACAGAAATCTTCTGGTTCTTAAAAACGGCAAAGGCTCCTGCACCAAAGCCCCACATGACATAGCAGGTCAGAAAACCAAAGAATTTCTTCCTGCAGGCGGGGATCAGGAGACTCTTTTAAAATGTATGGAGATAAGCCGCGAGGTCTTTGGAGAACATCCTGTTAACAAAAAAAGAATATCAGAAAACAAGGCTCCCGCAACACAGATCTGGCCGTGGAGCGGCGGAAAAAAACCTTCAATTGAAAATTTCAGCAAAAAATACGGTCTTTCCGGAGGTATGATCTCTGCAGTTGATCTCTTAAACGGGATTGCAAAATGTGCAGGGCTTAAGGTCATCAGAGTTCCGGGTGCAACAGGCTACCTTGATACTGACTATGCGGCAAAGGCAGATTATTCCATAAAAGCTCTTTATGAAGACGGACTCGACTTTGTGTATATGCATGTCGAAGCGCCCGATGAAGCAGGGCACCTTGGAAGCGTCAGGGAAAAAGTCCTTGCAATTGAAAGGCTTGACCAGGTCACAGGTAAATTTCTGAACAGACCGGATTTGTGCATTGCTGTACTGCCTGATCACCCGACACCGGTTGCGTTTAAGACGCATACAAGAGATCCTGTTCCTTTTGCAGTACTGGGACGTGGCACAGACGCGTGCAGTGTATACTCGGAAAAAGAGGCAAAGGACAAAGGCAGCTTTGGAGCTGTTGATGCAAAGGACTTTTTAAGCATCTTTTTCGGCTTAAAAAACATCTGATTTTTTTTAACGGGCATCAGTACCCTGCTTCATCACAATAGACCTTTTTTGAAAAAAAAGGCTTTTTCAGTGGGGGTAACTTTCATCATCTGCCCAAAAAAATTGGTCATTATATTTACGCATCCAATGTTAAAAAATCTGTTTTAAAAAAAATATATCTAAATATTTTCTTCAGACACTCCCGGCATGGTTTTTTTCATCTGCCTGATTCAGAGATGGCATAAATTAATACAATTCAGGTCAATAAAATTCTTAGATGAAAAAAGATCTGCTCATGTGGGACGAAACTCTTTTTCGTGATATCGAGGTATTTGAAACTGATTATATCCCGGAGCAGTTCAATTTTCGCGACACTCAGATAAGAGAGCTTGCACTTAATGTAAGACCCGGGATGAAAGGGGCAAGACCTCTTAATACAATTTGCAGGGGGCTTCCGGGCACAGGAAAGACGACAAGCATAAAAAAACTCTTTGAGCAGATAGAGGAGAAAACAAAAAAACTGATACCGGTTTATGTAAACTGTCAGATTGACAATACAAAATTTGCAATCTTTTCACAGATCTATAAGAAGCTTACAAACCGCCCGCCTCCGGCATCAGGAACATCATTTAAAAATCTCTTTGACCAGGTATGCAAACTCGTTTCAGAAAGAGATGCAGTGCTTTTGGTCTGCCTTGATGATGCAAACTATCTTCTTTATGAGAAAGAGATTAACAAAGTCCTTTACACTCTTTTACGCTCGCATGAGGCAAACGAAGGTGTCAGGATAGGAATTATCACTGTTATCTCAGATATGTCAGTTGATCTCATGCAGGAGGTGGATCAAAGGGTTTCATCCATATTCAGGCCGTCTGAGATTTACTTCCCTCCATATGATGAGACAGAGATCTCAAACATTTTAAACGAACGTATAATGCAGGGTCTTTACCCCGGCGTTTTGTCAAATAATATGCTTGAGCTTGTGGTGGAGCAGACAATGAAGAGCGGCGACTTAAGGGTAGGGATTGATCTTCTCAAGCGCTCGGCGCTCAACGCAGAGATGGATGCAAGAAAGGAAGTCGGAAAAGATGATATCTGCCGCGCATACATGGTCTCAAAATATATCCACCTCTCCCACACAGTAAAGACACTCTCAGAAGAGGAAAAAAAGCTTCTAAAAGCAGTTGCTGAAATGTCTCTTGCAGAAAAAGAGATGACTGCAGGCTCTGTTTTTGAAGAAATCAAAAAAGTTGCTGATACCGGCTATACAAGATACTACGAGATTATAAAAAAATTTGATTCGATGCGTCTTATAAACTTAAATTACAGGGAGGGAAAAGGCAGGACAAGAGTTATAACACTGCGCTACGATCCGGCCCGTATTATTGCAATTCTTCCATAAATACGCCCCGTAAGACATTTGGCAATACTTATCTATTTTGCTCGTTCATTTATGATTTAGGAGATTACTCTGATGATTAGTGTTAATGAACTTGCTCTTGATATCTTTGAGGAACTTGCCGAGTATCCTGAAGATTACAATGTGGAATATCACCAGCTCGACAACGGCGCCCGGCTTGTAGACTGTGGTGTAAGCACAAAAGGCGGATACCTTGCCGGTAAACGCTTTACAGAAATATGCATGGGAGGCCTCGCAGAGGTTACTTTCAGAAACGGAAATATAAAAGGCGTTCCAATGCCGTTTATTGACGTCAACACAGACTTCCCGGCAATTTCATGCCTTGGATCGCAAAAGGCAGGATGGACAGTGAAGGAGGGAAGCTTCTTTGCAATGGGCAGCGGCCCTGCTCGTGCACTCTCTCTCATGCCAAAACACACATTTGAGGTCATCGAATACGAAGACGAATGTGACTATGCTGTAATCTGCCTTGAGTCTGACAAGCTTCCAAACGGCGAGGTCATGCAGATGATTGCAGACAAATGCAAAGTTGATGTTGCAAATGTTTGTGCAGTGGTCGCACCTACAGCATCAATTGTAGGATCGATCCAGGTTGCAGGACGCTGCGTTGAAACAGCAATTTATAAGTTAAATGAGCTTGGTTTTGACACCAAAAAGATTGAGTCTGCTATTGGAACAGCACCAATACCGCCGGTTAAGAAGGACTCAACACGTGCAATGGGATGCACAAACGATGCAACAATCTACCACGGCCAGATCTACCTTACAATGAGGGCGCCTGAGATTGTTGACTATCTTGACAAAATTCCGTCAAACAAATCAAGCTCATACGGTGAGCCGTTCTATGACACATTCAAGGCAGCAGGCTTTGACTTTTATAAGATTGACACATCACTCTTCTCCCCGGCAGAAGTTGTAATAAACGAACTCTCCGAAGGAAAGGTTTACCGCACAGGTGCAGTAAACCCTGATGTTGTGTTAAAGTCATTCGGGCTTCAGTAAAAAAGTCTGTAAAGAAAAAAGGCAGTCTGCAAAACTGCACAAAAATTTTTTTTGGATTATTCAAAGCATTAGTTATATACGATATGCAGCAGCGCATGCCCTTTGATTCATGTAGAGACAGAGGCAGCCGATAAGTATACGTGGAGAGGGTATCAGAGCCATCCGGCAAATTTAATACAAAACCGGATTATAACTCGTTGATGAATTACGTGCACTCCCCGATGCTTTTAGTTGCAGTTCTTGCAATAATTATTTTGTCTCTGACTGCCGCATCAGGCTGCATCCAGCCGGGGAATTTTTTAAAAAACAGCTCGGATTATTACACTGATACTCAGGATTCGTCTTATTTTGTGAAGGCCTCCGGAAACCTGTTAAAGATTCATATATTCGACGGCACACTTGTTGAAAACATTATATCTCCGGATATATTTGCTGAAATAGGCCAGTACCCTCTTATAAATTATGAAATGTCAAGAATTTCTCTTTCTAAAGGCAATAAAAATCCTCTGCATATTCTTAAAGAGACATCAGAAACCATATACATAATCTCAGGTAAGGCAGAGGCAGCTGTCAACAATGCGTATTTTGCCCTTTCTGAAGGTGACAGCCTTTTTATTCCCAAAGATGCTTTTCAGGAAATAAAAAACACAGGCAATACGACTCTTTTGTATCTGTCAATAACTTATCCGCCATACGAAAGCTCAAGTGAAATTATAGCAGACAGCGGAGTCAGCGATACCCTGCCTTCCTCTGAATATCCCGTGCACATTGCCGCAAACAAATCAGAAATGCAGGTATTTTTTGAAGATGTTGAAATAAGAAAAATTTTTGATCCTGAAATTCTGAAAAACTGCGGGATTGGATCAGAATTTGGCATTGGGGTTGCAAAGGCAAAAATTCCAATAGAAAGCTCAACACAGCCGCATATTCTTGAAGGAACAACTGAGGTCATGTATATCCTTAAAGGTGAAGGCATATTGCATGTCAACAGAAAGGTAATGAGCATTAAAGCAGGAGATACCGCCTATATCCCCCCGGGCGCATACCAGAGCCTTGAAAACACAGGAGACACTGACCTGTTATATATCACAATAACAGATCCGGCTTATAGAGAATCAGTGGATTCATCTGCTGACTAATCATACAAAATTTATAGAAAAAAATTAAAAAAGCTGCAATGTGCAAAGCAGCTATAAGACAAAATTTAAAAAAAAATTAATGAGATGACATTATGGTTTTAACACTTCTTCTTGTAGACATTCAGAATGATTATTTCCCCGGCGGAAAAAAGGAGCTTTACAATATAGAAAAGGCAGCCAAAAACTCTGAAAAAATTCTCATGTATTTTAGAGAAAATAATCTGCCTGTCATTCATGTAAAACATATCTCAACAAGAAAAGGAGCTTCTTTTTTCCTGCCTGACTCATACGGCTCAGAGATTAACATAATTGTAAATCCTCTCTCATCAGAGAAGGTGGTTGTAAAAAATTCACCAAATTCATTTCTAAACACTGACCTTTTAGAAATACTCAGGCAAAAAAATACATCAGAACTTGTAATCTGCGGTGCAATGTCAAACATGTGCATAGATGCATCGGCAAGAGCAGCAAGTGATGCAGGATTTGTATGCACTGTAATCTCCGATGCCTGCGCAGCAGGAAGTCTTGAGTTTGAAGGGATAAAAATTCCGGCAGAGATTGTTCATGCAGCCTTCATGGCAGCCCTTTCGGGAATTTATGCCAAAGTTAAGGATACAGATTGTTTTTTAGAAGGGAGAAAAAGCATTTCTTAAACTCCGATACAGGATTGGCCATCCTGACAGAAAACTCCGATTAAAAATTTTTAAAAAAATCCTGCAATTTTTCTCCCGCTTTATTATAATTCATGTTTTAAAAATCACTGCCGGAAAAGCTCCCCGGTTATATATTATCAGAAACAGAATTTACAATATAATTATGGATGAGTACAGCAGATGCGATGCAGTGACAGGTCTTGAAATAATAATTGCAGTTTCATTTATCTGCATTTTAACGCTGATCTGCGGCATTCTTGTATTTAGTCCGGATATTCAGGATTTAAACAGCAGCACAAGCCTCCACGGAGGCTTTGTCGGATTTGCTGAAGGTGAGACTGCCGATATTCTGATTGTTGACGGAGTATGTTATGGCGTGCAGAATAAAGGCGGAGTTATTTTGGGAGTGGAGCTTTCAGCCAAAGAGAGCATTGATTCCGGGATGGGAAGCTGCACAATTCCAATAAGGCTCATCTCATATCAGCAGACCTCGATAAATATGGCTGATATAAAGGTGATCTTTTCAAATAATGGCATTACAGAAAAACTATCATATTCTGATCAAAGACCGCTTAAATGCCCTTCATGGACAATTGCGCAGAAGTCAAATCTAATACCGCTTGCATGTGCCGATTCCGACATCATTCTTGAAGCAAATGAAATTTTTACAATCCTTGTATTCCCAGAAACAAGTGTTCCCGCTCGTGAAAAATTTACAGCAGCTATCGCGCCGGGTTCGTACAACCCGCTGTCCATAACAGCTGCCGTTCCACCGGAGATAAATAGTCAGAGAATTGTTGAGTTGTATGTATAACGGTGATTATAAATGATTTTTGGAAAAGAAGAACGTCTTGCATTAATACTTATAGTCCTGGTTTTAATGGCAGTTTTTACAGTCCATCTGTTTTTATCGCATATAGGCAGGGAATCATTTGCAGGGATTTATGAAAACACATCAGCTGAGGGGGAGCTTGTCACCTTTACAGGAACAATAACTGATTTGCATGCAACAAATACCGGCGGGCATCTTATAATAGAGACCGACGGACCGGTGATTTTTTTTGAAAAAGGAAAAGATCATGAGAATTTTTTTAAAGCCGGTGATAAAATAAAAGCAACAGGAATAATCTCCATATACCAGGGGACAAGAGAAATAATTGTCGAAGATATAAAAGAGATTGATATTTTGTAATTATTTCAGATAAATTTTTTATTTATCCTGCCAGCAATATTGCTTCAGCACAGGCTTTTAACTGAACAGATCGTCTTCGTCGTCAAATGATGCACTTTTTTTGGGCTCTTCCTTCTCTTTTCTTTTGGGAGAGGATTCTTTTCCTAAAACTCTGCCCTGAGCTGATCCTGGCGATTGCGATTTTTTATCCCTCTGGTCAGTGTACCCAAATCCGGTGTAGAACGGATCTTTTTCAACCTTTGCCGCTTCATTATCATATCGTCCGGGATTGCTTCCTGAGTCTCCGGATTCAAGCGGGTTTCTTGCAATCCCGGTTTCAAATATATCTCCGGTCTCTTTTTTATCCTGAGGTTGCGGTTTTCTCTCCTCATAGGGCACCTCGTGGTGCTTCTCAGGGGACTTGCCCTTTCGTCCTGACATCCATCCTGCGTCCTTTGACCCGAATCCGTTTGAAAAAATATCAGAACTGCTTCCTATTGATGAATCACCACGATATCCTTTTGAAGAATGCGGTGAGGCAAATTCCGTCTCAAATATATCGGTTTTCAATGATGAAGACCTGTTTATCGATGCTTTTTTGAAAGAGCTTTTAGGAGCATCAGATTCAATAAATGAGGAAAATTCATTTCCATCTTCCTTCTCCCCGTGTTTTTTTGAATTATTTATATCTGATGAGGGGTGACTATCCTTCTCCTTTTTTTTGTATCCCTCAACACCATCGCCCTCAAGGCCTCCGGTAATTATATTTTCTCTGGGCATGCTGTAAATCTATGGCACTTTATTCATATTAATCTTGAGGATGAAAAAGAGTGTATTGTTTTTATTTTTCACCATAAGCCGGATATGAAAGAAAATTTATAATCCTGTTACAGGCTCAAGTGCCCATTGCGGGATTTCATATGACAGCCCCAGCACCCATGTGATTATTGTAAGCATAAATATCGCAAGAAGCATAACTCCGATAATATTTAGAATAAAGCCTGTCCTCATCATATCCCGCATTGTGACATAGCCTGATCCAAATACAACGGCATTGGGAGGTGTTGCTACAGGAAGCATAAATGCCATCGAACAGGCCATTGCCGCAGGAATCATAAGAAGATACGGGTGAATGCCCATACTGATAGATGTAACAGCCATCACAGGCATCATAACCGATGCAATAGCAGTGTTTGAGGTTACTTCAGTAAGCATCGAGACTACAATCGCTACAAGAAGAATAACTACAATGACAGGAAGCCCGTGCATAAATGTCATTGAATTCATTATAACTGTTGCAAGACCGCTTTTTATGAATGCCGCAGAAAGGCAGATTCCACCGCCGAAAAGGATCAGAATACCCCAGGGAATCTTCTTTGCCCAGTCCCAGTTCATTGTATAGACTCCTTCCCCGCGGTTTACAGGGAGCAGAAACAAAGAAACAGCACCCGCAATTGCAATTGTTGAATCATCAACCATAGGGAGGAATGTCGTAATTCCGGGAATTACAAAATCTCCAAGATGTTTTTCAGACCTCATAATCCATGCAAAGGCTGTCAGGGCAAATACAATCAAAGTCCACTTCTCGCCCCTGCTCATCTCTCCAAGAGCATTCAGCCTCTCCTGGATAATCCCCTTCCCCGATGTTATCTTCTTTGGCATATCCCTGTAAGGGCCCAGGGTAAGCCACAGCCATGACAGAGGCAGGAATATGCATGCAAGAGGAAAGGCAAATTTCATCCATGTGAAAAAATCAATTGGAGGTGCCTGCGGAAATATAGTCTCCATCTGGGCGATGAATATTCCGTTTGGAGGAGTTCCGATAATTGTTGCAAGACCTCCTATTGTTGCCGCATATGCTATTGATATGACAATGCATTCTGAAAAATCCCTCTGCTGCTTTGTCATTTCATCAAGGCCGGTATCAGACCTTGGAAGAATTGTTGCGATGATTGCAACCGCAATCGGGACCATCATCATTGCCGTTGCCGTATTTGATATCCACATTGAAAGAAAGGCAGTCGCCAGCATAAAACCAAGAACAAGCATCTTTGGCGATGTGCCTACCCTCTTTATGATATTTAGTGCAATTCTTTCATGAAGACCCCACCTCTGCATAGACATTGCGATGATAAAACCGCCCATAAATAAAAATATTGTTTTGTCCGCATAAGGTGCACAGGCCTCTGCTGCTGTAAGGACTCCAAGTAGCGGGAATAAAACAAGGGGAAGAAGTGCTGTCACCTGGATTGGTATAGCCTCTGTTACCCACCAGATGACCATCAGAATTGTTGCTGCTGCGACATATTTCGCACTTACCGGCAACACTGAAGGATCAACAGGATATATTAGTATCAGAAGAAATACTGCTATTCCGATAAAGCGGCCAAGTGTTTTCTTCATGCAGATTATTTTTTTATTTTATGCGTAATTAATCTGTTTTTTTGGCGCAGGGCCAAAAATAATCAAAATTCTGACTTAATATCAGATTTAATGAGCCCTAAAAATTTATTCACGATTTTTTTCATAAATAGCATATGTTTCAACCAAAGAGTATTTGTTCTCAAAGGTTTGTATAAATCAGTTAAACTGTTGGTTGTGAACTTTATGGAGGCACATCAGTGGGGCATAAACAAAAAAACAACTATATGGGGCTTTGTAGTCTTATTCACAATATTTCTTGAGTATTTTGTCCACCTGTATCTTGGCATTGAAATAATTTATTCACAGTTTTTCTACGTTTTAATTGCAATGGCAGGATTCTGGTACGGCAGAAAAGTAATAATCCTTGGAATTTTTCTTGCCATTATGACAATATCAAATACATTTATTCTTACAGGCACAGTCAATCCTGAATCGCTTTTTATCGGGCTGATGTTTATTTTAGTTGCCTCTGTTGTAGGTGAGCTTGCATATAATGCTGAAAAAGAGCACTGTGCACTTATTGCATATATAAGCGAGGCTGCAATGCGGCTTAAAAATCCTGCCGCAGAAATAAAAGAGAACTTAATAACAGTCTCATCTGAGACTAAAAATGAAAACATAAAAGCAATTGTTGATATTCAGATAAAAAATGCCGGGCAGATATTAGATAATATTGACATACTCAATGAAAAAATTGTTGAGAAGCACAGGGATATTCCGGATGAATACCAAAAATTTCTGAAAAAATCCTGATTGAAGATGCCTTCATAAACACTACATTTTTTTTATTTTATCAGTTTTTCCACATTCAATAATGGTTACGCAATAATATTTTCTTCAGATTTTTACCATAAATTAGATGCCTGAAAAAGTGCCAACAATTAAGGCAGAGATATAATTTATCCTGATCTGCATTTCCGCAAATTAAAGGTGGCATATAAAAAAATGGAATTTCATGAGATAGTCTCTGTATCACAGGGCCCTTTAAGCATTTTAAATCCCTTAAGCCTTGAAAAAGCGATTTACATGGGTGAAATCGCAGGCATGTCAGAAGGCATGTCTGTAATAGATTTCGGCTGCGGAAACGGGACACTTCTTGGATTATTGGGAGAAACATTCGGCATATCCGGTGTAGGAATAGAAATAAGAGAAGATGCATGCAGGACTGCATGCATGACAATAGAAGAGCTTGGACTTTCGGATAAAATATCGGTCTTCTTTGCCGATGCCTCAGGGTATGAAAAGGAAGAGGATGAGCAGTATGATTTTGCAATAGCCCTTGGCGCCTCACAGATCTGGGGCGGAATTGAAGAGACAGTCTCAGCACTTTCCGGTTTTATAAAAGATAACGGAGCCATAATTATCGGTGACCGCTACTGGAGACGTGATTCCATATCCCCGGAGTTCAGCCGGCAGTGGCCCGAAATTTTAACAGAATATGAAATTTTGCAAATTGTAAGGGAAAAAGGCTTTGATTTAAAATCTGTTGTCAGGGCAGGAGAGGATGACTGGGATGTTTATGAATCAGGAATCTGGAGAAACTGCCAGGAATGGCTATTAGATAAAGAAAACAAAGACAATCCGGGATATTATGAGATACTTAGTTATTACAGGAGAATACAGGAGGAATATCTTGCATATGGAAGGGAATACACCGGATGGGCAATGTACCTCATAACACCTTCAATAAAATAACCCGGGTGATATTTTGAGCATATTAAACAAATATTCATTTGTCGCATATATTCCAAACAGACCAGAGGCTCTAAATATTGCGGCAGGAATAATCACAGACCTAAAAGGAAATATAAACAGAATTCACTATGACAGACAGATAGACTCACAGACTGCATTCTTTGAAGTTACATGCACTGAAGATGCGTATGAAAAGATAAACGAGAGGCTTTCATCAACAGGATATCTTAGAAATTCACTAAAAAGCCTTCCTTTTTTAAGATTCAGCGTCAACCTGCCCAACAGGTCAGGTGCACTTCTTGAATTTCTGGATATTGTTTCAGATGCCGGTGCATATATCGGCTCAATTGATTTTGACGATACAGGAAGTTTTCCGGAAAGTGTTCTGGTATCCATGAATATTGAGGAGGAGCACAGGGCAGAAGAGCTTTTGGATGCACTTAAAAACCACTACAAGATTGAAATTATCGATTACGACACGACAGGCACAAAACTTGACAAGACAGTATTTTATGTAAGGTTTGCGCATCAGCTCCGGCATTTTCTTCAAAATGACGATGAAAAGGCACTGATGGACTTTTTAAAAGACATTAATCACACAGTCCAGGAGCTTACAAAGCTTGGGCATAACCCTGATGAGATCTTTGAAAACTACATCAGCTGCGGTGAATTTTTAAATTCTACAGCAGGAGATGGTTTTTATGCCGATGTTCAGGAGATTGTGGTAAATGATAATCTGACACTTTTCTGTTTCCAGATGCCGGGCGGCGGAAGCATATTTGTCTTTGATGCAGCCGATGAAATCATAATGATAGATACAGGATACGGGATATATGCGGACGATGCTAAAAAGATGTTCTCATACTACGGCCTTGATATCGAAAACAAATTAAAATACATAATTGTAACTCATGGTGATGCAGATCACTGCGGCGCCGGCGGCGCCTATGAAGTCCCTGCATACATGCACCCTGCAACACTTGAGATAATAAGATGCGGAAACCGTGCATGGGGCTCAAAAAGTGAGAAGTCAATCCTTGAGAAGGTTTATACAACAATGATTGCCCTTTTTTCAAGATGGAATCCCACATCAGAAGAAAATATCCGGTTATTCCCTGAAGACTCAAAAGAGATTCTCAACGGCTTTTCAGTACTTGCAAAAGTTCCACTCGGAGGACTTTTATTTGACATTCTTCTAAGCCACGGCGGACACCAGTTCGGCCAGCTTATAATATTCTGCCGGGAGAAGGGCCTTTTATTTACTGCTGACAGCCTGATGAACTTTTCAAGCTTTTCAGAAGAAAGACGCAGATACAATTCTATTGCAGACTTTCTTGTAACATCCGTTAATGTTGACAGTGACCTTGCCCGCGAGGAAAGAAGAGGCATTTTGGATATTGCAAAGAATTATGAGGAGGAGACAGGCAGAAAATGTTTAATCTGCGGAGGACACGGTGCTGTATCAACATTAAACAGCCAGGGGAAGCTTGAATCATACAGTGAGCCCAAACATTACACTCATTCCTTAAATTCCTGAATTTATTTAACCAATACTTTTCTTTCTTTAATTAACAGGCACATCAGGAAATTTTTTTCTAAAACAAGTATAAATATATGAAATTCTTATAAGAATCCATGAATACCTCCGGGAGTCTGTATGAAATAATATTTGATCGTGCACAGACAGGTCTTGTTCTGGCAGACAGAAGCGGTATTGTTATTGCAGCAAACAAAGCTTTCTTAACCCGTTCAGGCTACAGCGAAGAGGAGATAGTAAACAAGGCAGGAATTGGAAGTTTTGTTCATCCTGCTGATTTTGAAAGAATTGACATAAAATACCAGGAGCTTGCAAAAGCAGGAATTTCCAGGGATGAAATACATGAATTCAATTTTTTAAAAAAAGGGGGTGAAACACTCAATGTTGCTGCAACCTTCTCTTTTGACAAAGAAACAGGCTTTTCTGTCATAACAATTCTTAACATCACCGACAAAATCAGGGCAGTAAATGATCTTAAACGAAGGGATGCAATCCTTGAAGCTATAAATTATTCCTCAAATAAATTTTTAAAGACAAATTCATGGAAGGATGTTATGCCTGATATCCTTAGGGCGCTTGGTGAGGCAGCAGATGTTGCAAGGATTTACTGCTTTGAAAATTCTACTGATGAAAACGGAGATCTCCTTATGAATGAGATCTTTGAATGGTCAGTCAGAGAAGATGCAGGCCAGATAAATAACCCCCGGATGCAGAAACTTTCATATAAGAATGCAGGTGTTTTGCGCTGGGTAGATGAGCTCAGGAAAGGAAACACAATTTTTGCCGATATAAACAGGGTCAGTGAGGAAGAGAGGATAAACATGACGCGTCTGGGTGTACGGACATCGGTTATCGCTCCGGTTTTTTTAAATGAACGCTGGTGGGGCTTTGTCGGATTTGACGAGACAAGAGAGGACAGAAACTGGTCTGAGGCAGAAATAGACACCCTTGGTGCTGCAGCCGGCATCATTGGAAGTGCAATATATAAGCAGGAAACATATGAAACTCTCATTGCATATATTTCTGAAATATCTCTTCGTATAAAAGAGCCAGGAACATTAATTAAAAACAATATACAGCAGATTAAAAGAGACATACTTGAGGGAATGATATCAAAGGAGAGCATAGCGGCAAAAATTGATGTTCAGGTAAAAAACATAGAGCAGGTAAACAAAAATATAAAAGAACTCAATCAGGCTGTTATTGATAAAAACTGTGAAATTCCGGATGCCTACAGGAAATTTTTCTCCCACTAAGAGGTTTTTTTAATGGACTGTCCTGAAATTTCTGAAAAAGATGCACATATATGGCTTGTACTCTCCCCGCCGGACCGCCTCAAAGAGAATAATATCGGCCTTTTGGAAAACATCACAAAGTGCGGTGAGGTAATAGTAATCACTGTAAGCCAGCCTTCAAAATATCTTTCTGAACTTTATGCATCAAGAGGAATTCCTGTTGAGAAAATTACTTTTATCGACACGATTTCAAAATTTGCAATGGGGAGTGTTGAAAGTGGCGCCTCCAAAACCCGATTCATAAACAATCCTTCTGACCTGACCGGCCTTTCTATTGCGGTTTCTGAGACAATAAAGGATATGATGGATAAAAAACCCTCAATAGTAATAGATTCTATTAATGCAATGCTGATTTATCTTCCTTCAACAGATATTACAAAATTTATGCATTTTATAACCAGCAAATTAAGAATAATGGATCTTTCAGGCATCTACATCGCAGCAGAAAGCAGTCTTGATCCAAAGATTATGGCCCAGATTGTAACATTTACTGACAAAGTAATAAATTTAAACGGCGACAATATGCCAAAGCAATAAAAAATAATTTTTTCCTAAAAAGATTTTATTATTCTTCCTTTTGATAATATTCTATCCTCTGGAGAACATAACCTAAAACCTGCTCTTCAAGAGGAAGCCTGTCCTCTGGTGATGAAATGTATGCACAGGTATAGGCAAGTATCATGGCATTGTCACGCTGAAACTCCTGTGGGACTTTAATCTCATCTTTTTTAAGCCTGACTGCATAATATTTTTCGTCTTCGCCTGAAAACCGGCACTCAGTCTCTTCGGGAAGGTTTACGCCAAATGTCTTTGTGGGATCGTTTCCCTCCCAGTTAAAAGTAGAGCGTATAGATTTCTGGGATGGAAGAAGTTCAATTGAATGAGTCCTGATTATCTTGACTGCGCAGACAAGCGCTTTATGCTTATCATTGCCTTTTATTTTTTCTAAAATCCTGTCTGCACGTCCTATTGCCCTGTCATAAAGGCCTGTCCTAAATCCTATAAGCATCGATGCTGTCAGATGCCCGACACTTCCGGAGATTTTGGGCATATTCTCATCAATGTACGAGATATATGCATTAAGATCACTTCTTGCCTCTTCTATTCCCACGATATCACCTCTTGTTAAAGGAAAGGTTGTTGATTTAGTCTTGGCTTTTTATCATTAAATAGCATTTCCAAAAAACTGACTGAATCTGGTAAAAAAAGAAAAATATTGCTACTGCTCAAATTCTGAGATTATACTCTGTATCTTCTCTGCATTTGAAGATATTTCTTCAAGCTCAACTCCTCCGCCCAGTCCCGATACTGCAATTATTACTGAAACCGGCTGCTTTATGGAGTTGATTAAGTCTTTAATCTTTTCAGGGAATTCATCCGGCGCTTTATCAGAACCTCCTGCTGATTTTTTATCACTCTCAATAAAAATCGCTACAAAAAATTTTTCGCCGTTTAGTAAAGATGCACCGACAAACAATTTCCCGGGAACAAGACCGTGGTCAGAAGTTTTAAGTGCGCCGCTGTACCCGGGATATTCATCTTCAAATTCTCCTGATGATAATTCAGAAAAGTCATATCCAAGGAGAATTTCCGGATTTAATCCTGATATTTCAGAAAAATCCATTCCTGTTTTTTGTATAAATCTCCTGTTTGCATAAGATACCTTAAGACTTGAATTCTGAACTCCGGAAGAAATTATGCACAAAGGCAGCGGAACAGAATCCATGACTGATACAAATCTCTGCTTGTCAGACTCAAGAGCTTTTTCCGCTTTTATTGCCCGGTGCTTTTGAAGAACTGTTTCAATTGTTGTATAAATCTCCCTTGGCCTTGCCGGTTTTGTCAGATAACCATAAGGATTTGTCTGAATCGCCCGGGTTAGTGTTTCATCTCCAGTGTATGATGTAAGATAGACAACAGGAATATCCCATTTCTCACCTATCCTTTCAGCAACATCAATTCCGTCAATATTGTCCTCAAGATTTATATCTATCAGCGCAAGGTCCGGCATAAGTTCGCCTGCCATTCTTACAGCATCCTCACCTTTTGTTGCAAGGCCGACAACATCATAGCCGAAAGATCCAAGCGATCTTTCAAGGCCCATTGCGACAATCACCTCGTCTTCTACAATCAGAACTTTTGCATCAGCCATTAAAGAAACTCCCCCCCCTTAATAAACGAAGCTGCTTTCTTCTGCCTGAAACATTCCGCCAGGACAGTCTTAAATTGGATATTTCATCCTCTTTTCTAAAATTTTTTTACTGCCGGAAAAACCATCGCATTTTAGGATGATATTTTCAGGTGAGCGACGAATTATCTTTATTAGTCAGATTATTTTATCACCATATTTAAAGTTTATTATATGAATCTATTTTTTTAAAAAAAAAACACAAAAATTCAATCAGCTAAAAAAACTAACAATCTTTTTGGATGATAAAGAAAAACAACGCCTTCAGCAGAGATTAAGGCTGTTCATTTAAATAATACCTTCTCTGAAAATACAACTTTAACTATTGAAATAAGTGCTATAATTAAAAAAACGTGTAAAAAAATGTAAAAATTTTTAAAAATTTATTCAGTTTCTCTTTTTTATCGAAGGGGATATAAAAAGAACTTTGATAATTGTTGCAAGCCCTATTGCAAAAGCAGCGAAATAGATTGCAACCGTAAAATACATAAGCCACGCTGAATATTCAAAATCAGCTGAATACATCACAATAGATGCACCAATAACAAGCGCCGATGCAACAATACCCATCAGAATCTTATCTGTTGCCTTTTCGATTGTGTCCGAGAGCCTTTCAACATCCTTTGCAACAATATCGATCTGGAATTTTCCGGCCGCCCATTTGTTCATCGTCCTGTTGAATATTTTTGGAAGCTTCATTATGCTGTCCATACTCTCCATCAGCGTATGTGATGTCTTCTTAAAGCTCTGCGGCGAAAAATACTGCATTTTAATTATCTCAGAAAGATAAGGCCTTGCTTTGTCATAGAAATTAAACTTTGGATCCAGTGTCTGACCAAGACCTATCACCATCATGATGACCTTTAAAAGAGACATTAATGTTCCTGGAATCTGAATCTGATACCGGTTCAGTACATCAGGAATGCTGTTTAAGGAGCTTTTTGCATCAACTGTTGAAAGCTCAAAGCCTTCGGAATCAAAAAGTGCATAATAGAGCTGGTCTTTTATCTCATCCAGATCATCATCATCAATTCTGACACCCAGTTTTTTAAATGACTCGATAATTGCATCAACATCAGTATCAACGATTGCCAAAAGAAGTTTTATGAAAGTGTGCCTTCTCTCAGGGCGGATGACAGCGATTGCGCCAAGATCTATAAATGCAAGCTTTCCATCCAGTGTGACAAATACATTTCCGGCATGCGGATCGATATGAAAAAACCCGTCTTCAAATATCATCTTCAGATATGTTAAAAATCCAAGGTCTGCATATTTTTTAGGATCATGCCCGATAATTTTTATTCCTTCAACATCATCAACCCTTATTCCTTCAATATACTCCATCATCAAAAGCTTTGAACCGGAGTACTCCCAGTAAATCTTCGGGAATTTTATATCAGGATGATCCTTAAAATTTCGCCTGAAAATATCGGCATTTTTACCTTCAGCGATATAGTCAAGCTCCCTTTTCATCATCTTCGAGAAATCCCCGACCATTCCCGTCAGGTTGTAGGCGCGAAGGGCGGGGTTTACCTTCTCAAACCGCCTTGCCATATTCTCAATGATTGCAGTGTCAGTCTCAATCTTTTCTGATATATCAGGGCGCTGAATTTTTATGGCAACAACTGTTCCGTCCTTTAAAACTGCACGGTGCACCTGCCCTATTGAGGCCGCGGCAACAGGGGTTTTCTCGAAATATTCGAATGTTTCATCAACAGGCCCGCAAAATTTCTCAATTATCGGGAGAAGAACATCAAAAGGAACAGGCTTTACATTGTCATGCAGTTTTTTAAGCTCCTCAATAAGTTCAGGGGGCAGTGAATCGGCATTAGAGGCTGCCATCTGGCCGAATTTTACTGCTGTTGGCCCAAGCTCTTCAAGTGCAAGCCTCATTCTTTCATTAACCGAGCGGTTGTCGACAACAGTTTTCTTAAAAAGTTTTTTTCTTCTTGACGCATCAGGGTCAATCTCATCCAAAAAGATACCAAATCCGTATTTGACCATTACATCAGCTATCTGTCTGTACCGCCTGAGCCTGTGAACCATGTCTTTGAAATTGGTCTTTATTGGTAATAAAATAGTCCTGAATGTAAATTCAGGCAAAGAATATCTGAAAAAAAAGATTTATCAGAAGAAAATTATCTTCCCTTTCTGCATATGAAAAAAGCAAAAGCAAATCCCAAAGAGATGAATATTGAGAAAACTCCGGCACCTGCAGAAGGAGTCTTCTCTTCGCCTGACAAATTTTCAGAGGCGGATTCTTCTGCAGACGGCCCATTATCTGAAAAAGCTGTCGTCTCCTCTGCAACATGCGGCGGCCTTTCTTTTTCAAGTGTAAATTCAGCAGAATATGCAGCAGATCCATCATCACGTGATATTTTAACAAGATACATATCAGGATTCATATTCCCTGTATCAATCTGAAACTGCCATCTGTTCTCCCCTGATGATGGCCAAACTTCTGTATATCCGCTCGCTCCTGAAAATTCTGAGGATCTGCTCTTTTGTGAGGGCTCAAAGGAGGCGGAGTAAACTTCATATAAAAGCTTCTCACCGGCGGCAATGTTTGTGCTTCCGGAAATCATAATAACATCGCCTGCATAGTAAGTTTTTTCCGGCGTAAATAAAATCCATGGAGCTGACAAGGTAAATTCGGTAAAAATATAGGTATCGTCGATGTCAGGAGAGTCAAGCATCTTCATTAGTGCATAGGCAGCTGAGCGCCCCTGAAGTTTTCCAGCCCCGTCAATTACAAAAGAATTGCCTGACGATGAAGCAACAGTGGTTTGTCCTGACGGCGATGTGGACAAATCTGCATCAAAGACGCCGTTGTACATTGGATGCTGAACGATGCAGAAATATTCTCCTTCTGCCATGTTTTCAGTTTTGCTGCCTGAAATTTCATATTCAAATTCTTTTCCCAAAAAAGACTTCGTTTCGCGTGTCCAGTAATTTGTCCCGAAAACCCAGACTGCCAGCCCCTGCTGCGGATCTCCGGTTGCAGTCCCGCTGATGAACACAGTGTCTCCTTTTGCAATGGTATCAGCAGCTGCTGCATTAATTGATAATACAAAAAAAGCAGTCACTGCCACAATTAATAATTTGTATAATTTTTTATTTTCTGGCATTATTTTTCCACCTCCGGCAAAATTTCAGGAGTCGTAAGAAACTAAAAGGCTCACTCCCTACTTTATCATACCGGAATGCATATACGGGACTTTAAGTTGCTTCTCATTCAAATTTATTTCGTCGGGATTTTTCCCGCATCGGTATTTCCGATCTTTTATTCAGGATGCATCCGTTCTTTCTGATGCAGAGGATACCATTGCATAAATTTCCCCTTTTGCATTTTTAAGAAATGTGTTGTGCCAGAATACTCCGGTTTCTGTTCCATCCTTTCGAAGAAGTTTGCCTTTCTCACCTGAACGCGGAATGCAGCCGCCATTTATTGCCTGGAAAAAGCCTGTCCGCAGATTTTCACGTATACTCTCAGGAACAACAGTCAAAAACCAGTCTGCACCCGAAATCTCATCTTCTCTATAGCCCAAAAGCGCCAGACCCTTTTTATTCAGGCTCTCTATCATTCCTTTTCTGTTTACAACAGCTATCATAACTCCGGCAACATCAAGATAGCTTTGCGCCTGATCACGCTGTGCAATTATCTCCTCTTCGGCGCGCTTCTGCTCGGTTACATCCTCGGCAATTGTCATTATGTATTCAAGACTTTTTTCAGGTCCGAATATAGGGACTTTTCGGACTTTTAAAACCCTCAAGATTCCCGATTCTGATTTTGCAGCAAACTCAGGAAGGTTAACAGGCTCTTTTGTTGATGCAACCTCCCTGTCTCCTGAAACAAAATGCTCAGTTACTTTATCGGCAAAAAGCTCGCAGCCCATCTTCCCAACCGAACAATCTCCGTTCAGTCCAAAAAAGTTCTCGGCTGCCCTGTTAAAAAAGATGTATGTACCATTTCTGACCTCTTTTACCAAAACCATGGCAGGGATGTTCTGAACAATTGAATTTAAAAAGGATTTCCACTTAAATAGGCTGTTCATTGCATCTTCTCTTGCGGATATATCACGGCTTACAATCCGGTACCCTGTAAGATAGCCCAGTTCATCAAACCTCGGGCAGATGCTCACCTCAATCCTGATGTTATTCCCTGATGCCCCGTTTAATGTGCAATCTATAAGTTCTGCCCGGCCCTCATTTTTGGCTGTGACCATGGCATCTTTAAAAAGCCGGGTCGAGGCTTCATTTATGTAATCAAATAGTGATTTTCCGATTATAGAATCAGTAGGGATTCTTAAAATGTCCTCTGTTCTCGGGCTTGCATAAAGGAAAACTCCTTCAGGATTAATATTCCAGATTGCATCGTTTATCTCTTCTACTAAGGATCTGAAATTGTGCTCACTCTCTTCAATCGCCTGACGGGCACGATGCTCCTTTGTTGTATCCTCAAGCATGACCGTAATTCCCGGTGATGAGTCGTTTAAAACAGTAGGGATTATTCTTATTCTGTAGAAGCGCTCTTCATCAATACGGACAATTTTTATTTCATCAACTGTCTCCTCACCGTCAAGAGCATTTTTCATTCTCTCATTTATCAGGGGGTGATCAAAACCGACAAGCGGGGAATTCCTGAGCTCTTTTCCTATTACGCCGCTTTGCTCTACATTGAGAAGATTGCAGAAGGAATCATTCACCTGAACAATTTTAAATTCACTGTCAATTACACATACCATGTCTGATGAAAAATTTATCATCGCAGATATCGGCGCACGCTGGGATATAAAAAAAACCTTGGCTTTTCCATAGGTTTTCATATCCACCTGTCCGGATATTCTCAGCATGTCAAGATATCTTGAAACTGTATTTCTGTTAACACCTATTTTTGCCGCAATATCCGTTACAGAAAGGCCACGCGGATTTTCCTTTAGTGTGTTAATGATGCAGGAGAGCTCATCTGCGTAATTGTCCATATTGTACTGATTTAGGTTATTACAAAGCATTACTTATTGCTTTCGTTATTGCCCGGGTTAATGACTCACTCAATGCAGTACTCATTGCTAAGCATTGAGACAAAAATTTAAATACTTTAACTGACACATATTATTTGCAATACCAGACCGGTTTTTTAGGCTCTGGAAAAACCTCTACAAAAACCTGCAAAATTCAGACAGTTGCAGGCAGCAGGATAAAGATCACAACCCCCGTATCCTTATCCCCGGTGTCTTTTAAGGCATCCGGCTTAAAACCAAATGCAGAAGTTGATTGCGCCTCCGGAAAATATCCTAAATTAAGGCACATATTCCGTAACTCAAGAATAATCCAAAAAAACATCCATAATTTCCTCCCGAAACCCGCAGAATGCAACACTACCAGGGATTCAATAAAAAATCAGCAGAACAATACCTCTCTGCTGAGAAAAAGGATGTTTTCCGGAAAGGCAGATAAACCAGACAAGAATTGCCCCATAATTGCAAATCAAAAACACACGTACTAAAAATAAACCTCATTTCACCTTAACAACAGGCAGGCTCTCACCACAAGCCTGCCATTTATTTTCGGATTTTTTAAAAATCCGGTTTTTAACACTCCTAAACCTTTCAAAACAGGTTTTTTTAAATGAACTTTTTTTAGCTGAATGGATTCGGCCGGTTTAATTTAATTTTCAGATCTAAAGTTAATCAAAAAAAAGATTTTTATTAATCCAAATAATTTTTATTTAATTTTTGTTTTTAGATTATTCTTTATTTTTTCAGCCTGCAATTAAAGGCTGCACAGAAGACAGAGATTAGCGCTGCAATAATTCCAAAACCGGGAGTTTTATTTGTATTATCACAGTCAGGTGCGGTTTTTATTATTGCTCCTTTTTTTGTATTTTCATCGATTCCACAAAGAACAAGCCCGCCATCTGACGCAGTCTGAAGAGAGGATATTCTGGTTTCGCCGAAATTCTTTGTCCACAGAGTTTGCGCCTTTGAGTCTGTCTTTATGAGCATGAAATCAGTAAAGTCCGACAATGCATTGTATCTGCTTGCTAAAAGATAATACCCTCCGTCAGCCGCCCCTTTGATATAATAGATAACCTCGGCACCAGAGACTTCATATTTTAAAATCTCACTGCCGTTTTCATCAATAATAAGGATTGAAGGAGCATATGCAGAATTATCCTCTGTCATCGAAATTTCAGCCTCAGTTATCTCAACAAGACCTGCTGCAAAACTTCCGTCATCAAGCGGAGTTATTGTAATTATCATTGCAGAATTGTCATAACCATACTGCTTTTCCCAAACAATGTCTCCGTCAGGATTGATTTTCATGGCGAAACCACAGTATTTTCCTGTATAAATTATCGGATTGATGTATCCGGCGACAATAAAACTCCCGTCATTAGTATTCTGAACAGAAGTTATTCTCAGCTGACCTCCTCCTTGAGAGCTCTCAATAGTTTTATTCCAGACCTCATTACCTTCGGGGCTTACAAGAGTAAGGAATGCCTGATAATAATCACCGCCCAATAAAACATATCCGGAACCGGAAATTTCAACTGAGTTTACAACACCAAACGGCTGATGAAATGTCCACTCCACATCACCGGCAACGGAAGTTTTCATGAGATTTTCCCCGTCAGTGAAGATATAAAGACCGCCTGTTAAAGACTCCTCTACGAACTTTACAGAACCGTTTTCATCCCCGCCGGGAATGCTTTTTTCCCACTCTAATACTCCTGATTCTGAAATTCCTATAAGGATTCTGCCGTTATTATTTCCCCCGGCAACATAACTATTATCCAAAAGCTGCCATACAGTGTTTACTGAACCATTATCTGGTGAGAATTCTTTAATCCATTCATATAAGGGTCCGGCATCATCTGCTGCAGGAGCTGATGCAGCAGATACTGCTGAAGCTGCCATAATCAAAAACACAAATGCAGCAATATATTTCCATGATTTCGTATTCATCGATAAATCACCATCCGAAATTCCGGCAAAAGCGGCTATCTGAAATAATCTATTCCAATCCGGAATAGTACAAATAATTCTTCTGCCGCTCCCGCTGATAAACTGATAATTTAGGTTTTTCTGATAATATATATTTTGCAGAACAATAATCTTCAGGTGCAGGATAAAATAAAGATAAAATGAGGCAAATAATACTGCCCGCATGAGGATAAATTTATGATTAAACAGAATTTTTATATTGAAAATATCCCTTCGGTTTTATGGGGAAAGCCTGAGAAGAAACTAATAATTGCAGTCCATGGAAATATGTCCTGCAAGGATGATGTGCCAATTGAAATTCTTGCTAAAGAGGCTGCCTTAAAAGGATATCAGGTTCTCAGCTTTGATTTGCCACAGCACGGTGATAGAAAAAACAGTGATTATCCATGCAGCGCCCAAAACTGCATCAGAGATATTTTTGCTGTTGCAAATTATGCACAAACTATTTCAGAGAGCATCAGTCTTTTTGCATGCAGTATGGGCGTTTACTTCAGCATAATTTCATTAAGGAATTTTCCACTTGAAAGATGTTTGTTTTTATCACCTGTCTTTGATATGGAGCGTCTCATAAAAACCATGATGACTGAAGCCGGCATCGGTGAGGAAAGGCTAAGAGATGAAGGAGAAATCAAAACGAATACCGGAGAAATATTCAGCTGGAATTACTACAGCCATGTACAATCCCATCCTGCTGGCAGATGGGACAGGCCCTCATTTATTCTTTATGGCTCTAAAGACACACTTGTTCAAAAGGATGAAATTTTGGATTTTGCGAACCGAAATCATAGCAGACTCGATGTTATGAATGGAGGAGAGCATTATTTCCATACAAAAGAGCAGCTTAAGTATCTGAGGCTCTGGCTTGAGAATAACATTTCAAATCCTTAATTTTCAAAGGATTATATGGTGCTGACCGGATAACCGCACTTTGCTGCCATATAATTAATGATATGTAAGTCCCATACAAATAGGCAATGATAAAGGTTGCAGTCAACGGGTTTGGAACAATCGGAAAGAGAGTTGCGGATGCTGTCTTTGCACAGAAAGACATGGAAATAATCGGAGTTTCCAAGACAAAACCAAGCAGTGAGGCACTCACTGCAAACAAAAAAGGGTATCCCCTTTATATTGCAGACATATCCAAAAAAGGAGCCTTTGAGGCAGCAGGAATAAAAGTTGCAGGAACTGTCGAGGAGATGATAGCTGCCTGTGATGTTGTTGTTGATGCAACTCCGGGAGGAGTTGGAGCAAAAAACAGGTCTCTTTACGAAAAGTATGGTAAAAAGGCAATCTGGCAGGGGGGAGAAGACCACAATGTCGCAGGATTTTCATTCAATTCATCATGCAACTACAAAGATGCCATAGGAAGACAGTTTACAAGGGTTGTCTCCTGCAACACGACAGGACTTTGCAGGATAATAAAGGCCATTGATGAAGAATTTGGTGTAAGAAAAGTGCGTGCGACAATGGTCAGAAGAGGTGCAGACCCCGGAGATCCCAAACGCGGCCCTGTTGATGCCATTGTATTAAATCCTGTTACAATCCCGTCACATCACGGACCTGATCTGCAGACAGTTCTTCCTGAAATAGATATTGTAACAACTGCCCTTATTGTTCCGACAACATTCATGCACATGCACATAATACAGATGGACCTTAAGAATAAGGCATCAAAGGAAAAAGTTATTGAAATCATTAAAAATCATCCAAGAATGGGGCTTATTCAAAAAGGTCTTGGAATCACAAGCACTGCCGAACTAAAAGAATA
The DNA here is from genome assembly GCA_023396365.1 of Methanobacteriota archaeon. Classification (GTDB taxonomy): domain Archaea; phylum Halobacteriota; class Methanomicrobia; order Methanomicrobiales; family Methanomicrobiaceae; genus Methanomicrobium. Next base: position 17,131 of record JAEWWL010000035.1, on the reverse strand, counting down.
TGCATCTGATCTTGGAAGACCGCGCTCTGATCTCTGGGAGTCATGCATCTTTGAAGAATCAGTTTGTGTATCTGATGACAACGAACTCTATCTCTTCCAGGCGATTCACCAGGAGGCAGACGTTGTCGTTGAAACAGTTGATGCAATACGTGCAATGGCAGGGAATGAAAAGGACGCTGATAAATCAATTCAGATGACAAACGAAGCCCTGGGTTTTGAGGCAATTTAATATCAGAGAAATCTCTGCAGCATAAAATTAAAAAAATCTTTTTTTAAATAAAATTCAGAATAAAAGATTCAGCTTTTAAAAATCCGAACAGATATTATAAAGGGTATTTTCCGGATAAGAAAAATTATACCCTCCAAATGCAGGTTTGAATACTATCCCCCGATGGCGGCTATTTTACAGAGACAACCCGTCTCCTGATGGCACGGCAGATTTATTTGCAGATTTATTTTCAAATAACTGCCCCCCACAAATCTGTTGAAATAATATCTGTTAGCACAACCACCATATTTATATATACACATTTAAATGATAAATCTTTTGCACACCTCATATGCAATGCATTATCAAAACTTCAGATACCGCCCGGACAAAAGATTCCTCACGTGATGAAAGTAGGGAGGGAGAGAAATAAAAATCCGGAAAAATGACAGATATTATTCAAAAGACTTGGAATTAATTTTTTTTCATTTACCAGTCAAAAGAGACAAAGATTCTTTTGCAAATTTTTTTAAAGAGAAATAAACCCAATAAACAAAAAGGTTCCATGTCTTTACAGAAAAACCAGAATTAATAATATAAATGTTTTCTTATTTGTACAATCCTTTTTTTATTTTTGATATATAAAAAGATCCCGCTTTATTTAAATATAAAAAAATTTCTTAAAAAAGAAAATCTGAAGCAGCATAAATTTTTTTAGACAAATGTGCTTTTGTAATTCTGGGTTTCATGATTCCAGTATATCAGAGCCTGACTTAATACTGAATTTAAAACAAATCCTTCACTGCCGTCTGGTTTTAAGCTTTCACGGTAAAACTGGTACGCATGCTCCTTTTGATCATGGGTAATTCTCCTGTTGAGAAGTGCTTTTGATACTGCATCCTCGGGACTGATAAAAGATTCTGTCTGTTTATGCTCAATAATTTTAACATCAGCATATATGCCCATATCATGAAGAATATTTAATAGACAGATATAATCAGGATAACGGGGCTTTTTCATATGCTTTTTTCCCATGCATTCCTCAATATATTTTAAAAGAGCATCGTCATGCCTCATTTTTGCAAACCAGAATATGTATATGTCTCTTTTTGAGGCCCGGTGAAGTTTGTCAAGTGCCCATGCGGCATCATAAAAACCCATAGAAAAAGCAGATATAACAACATCATGCGGCATCATGTCACGTTTTAAACATACATCCTCCCATCTTTTCTGGACATATCTGCAGTTTGAAAGCCCTGCCTCAGCCATATTGTCACGAAGGTACATAAGCATCCTTGCTGATGGATCAACTGCCGTTACACTTTTTACTTTTTCTGCAATTGGAACAGTAAGCCTCCCCGTTCCTGCACCGACATCAAGAACAGTGTCCTGCGGCCTTAAATCAAGAAAAGAAATATCCTCCAGTGCATTTTTACGGTTATCGCGAACTGACCTGTCGTAATAGTCTGCTCTTTTGTCCCAGATGCAGCCCGCATCCTCTTCCAAAAAATCTGATGAAAACCGCCGTCTGACAGCAAGCTTCCAAAGTTCATTATAATCAATAACCCTCCCCATACAAACAGCCCTGATATTGAAAAGCATGAAGGCAAATACTGCTATCCTTATAGAAGATTCATCGACCTGATTATAATTAAGCATAATGGACAAACTGAAAAATTGCAGAAAAATTTCTGCTTTTAAACCGGCTGACCAAAATATTTGAAAAAAAAAAGATTTTTTCCTATCAGTTGCCTTTTTGGTATAAGAAATCACTTTTTATTCAGATGGACCTGAAGACAACACTAAAGGAAGTTATACCTGATAATGCCTTAAAACTTCTTTCAGGCCGGTTTGAAGTCATAGGAGATATTGCCATAATACAAATACCCCCTGGGTGCCTGCCGTATAAAGAAGAGATAGCCGATGCGGTTTTTTCTATAAGAAAGAATGTAAGGACTGTTCTTCAAAAGACCTCATCAATTGGGGGCGAGTGCCGGGTTGGAGGTTTTGAATTTCTAAAAGGGGAGAATAAGACAAAAATTGTTCATAAAGAGGCCGGCTATTTATACAGGACAGATTTGTCATCTGTTTTTTTCAGCACAAAACTCTCATTTGAAAGGATGAGAATTTCATCTGTGGTAAATCCTGATGAAAAAATAATCATTCCTTTCTGCGGCTGCGGTCCGTTTGCAGTTCCTGCAGCAGACAAAGGAGCAGAAGTGCTTGGTGTTGAAAAAAATCCCTCTGCCTGCCGGTATTTTTTGGAAAACCTTAAACTGAACGGAATCAGGGATAAGGGCGATGTAATCTGCGCCGACGCCCATTCAATTCCGGAATTTTTTAATGAAAGAGACTGCTTTGACCGTGCAATAATCCCTACTGCCTATGGAATGGATGAAGCCTTATTCAAAACACTCCCTCTTGTAAAAAAAGGGGGCACTATACATTTTTACACCTTTAAAGCCAAAGAAGAGAGAGAAAACCTCATCCAAAACCTTAAGGAGAAAGGTCTTCACACTGATTATCACAGGTGCTGCGGAAATATTGCACCAGGTATTCACCGTTATGTTTTTGACCTTAAAAAAATGCATTAACACTTAATACCTACTGCTTAGTGAATGATTGTTGTGTATTTTCAGAAAATATTCTTGCAGCATCAGGAATTCCTTCTTCATCATCAACAACTAATAAATTTATCATTCAGATCTTTTGTCTGATATTCGGGTGAAATATAGTGTGACCAAAAAAAATTTGGTTTATTGCAAAAACCTGTTTTCAACAGGAAATACGTAATAATTAAAATTTAGATTTTTAACTCAAACCCTAATCTTGTTTGTCAGTATAAACAAAACCTGCTCTCTTTCGGGTCTGTTTTATCAGAACCTAAACATCTATTTATTTATTGTAACAGACCAGAGCCAAAAAAACGGCACGGGTTTCTGTATGCAAAAAAAAGTCATTTCAACAGACTTTTAAAAAAGTGAAGATATTATGAAAAAAGACTGTATAGAAAAAAGCGAAGACGAACAGATTATAATGGATATATCCTGTCAAAATTCAGATAAATCCATAGTAACACTTGAGAAATTTGCGAAGAGGTGCTATAACTGAATTTTAAAGCATCGGTTAGAGGCATTAAACAGGAAGAAAAACTCTCTGCTGAACTTCTGGAATTTCTGGGAGTTGCAGATAGTGATTTACAGGAGGCAATTTACAAAGCAAAAAAAAGAAGGTAGAAATTTTCAGCATCACCAAAACGGATGAAATACAGATTAACTGTAAGACATAAAAAACATGAATCCGCAAAAGTCCAAAAAAGTGCGCCGGGTAATCCCTAATAAACCAGCATAAATATTCACGGGGTGCTATCCGGCCATATTTATCACAGCCAAACCTGAAATATAGCAAAAACCAAAAAAAACGACAAATACAAAAAATGCATAAATTTTCGTTATTCAGGGAAACCAGAAAAAACACCGCAAAAAATCCCGGACTATAACGGACTGCCATAAGGCAGAATTTCTAATATAAATCTGCAAAACAAAAGTCAGCCTAAGTTGTGGTTTTACAAAAACCTGTTTCCGTAAATCTTTTGAATGCAGAAATACCTCTGCAAATTAATTTCGACAAACTAATCCTTAATTTTTCAAAGCCAGAGAAATGAAAAGCAAATATCACAAAAACCAACACACGCACCAACCGCACTGGTTCTGAAAAAACTTTTTTAATTTTGACTGCTGTTCTTTTCATTAATACAAAGGCCAGAAAAACAACAGCAGCGGAAATGACACAGTTACTATTAATATTTCAAGCAAAACCCCCATCCTCCAGTAGTCTGTAAAAAGATAGCCGCCCGGACCCATGACAAGGGTATTTGACTGATGGCCGATTGGAGTTAAAAATGCACAGGAGGCTCCTATTGCAACCGCCATTAAAAAAGGATCTGCTGATGCCCCAAGGTCAGCTGCAATCGTCATTCCAATAGGCGCCATTAAAACTGCTGATGCCGCATTGTTTACAAGATCTGACAAAAACATCGTAATTACCAAAAGGAATAAAAGCGTTGCCTGCGGCGGAAAAAAGTTTGCCGCCGATACAATACTTCCGGCAATAAGCGCTGCACCGCCGCTTGACTCAAGAGCGCCTCCGACAGGAATCATCGCACCAAGAAGAATTATTACAGGCCATTCAATGCTCTCATATGCCTCACGAAGCGAAACAATGGATGTCAGAATCATTAAAACAACAGCTGCTGTAAATGCCACCTGAATAGGCAGAAGGCCAAAAGCAGATATTAAAAGTGCAGATCCAAATATCGAAACTGCGAGAAATATTAATTTTGGCTTTCCAAGCCGTATTCCCCTTTCAGCAAGCGGGAGACACCCGATTTTTGGAATAGCATCCTGAAGGGATTCCTTTTTACCCTGGAGAAGAAGAATGTCACCGGGCTGAAACCTGACGTGCTTTAACCTGTCCCTGATGCGGCCCCCCTCTCTTGCAACCGCAAGAAGATTTATCCCGTAAATCCACCGGAGATTTGCAGAATACGCCGTTTTATAAAGAATGGGTGAATCAGGCTTTACAACTGCCTCAGCAACTCCCACAGTATCAGATCCAATCATCTCCTCATTTACATCAATCTTTTCTGTCAGCTCAAATCCTGCCGAATCAAGTAGAGTCTGAAGATCCTTTGAGTCGGCTTTGATTACCAAAACATCATCCGGATGAATAATTTCATATATAGATGGCGCAACAATCTTTTTTCCGCCTCTTATAATTCCAACGATTAAAACATCAACTTCTGCTGCGTCTCCTACCTCCATTATCATCTTTTTGGAAAATTTTGATTTTTCTGTTACTTTTACTTCGGTTAAATACTCACTTACAGCAAAGAGATCCTCTTTTGATGCCGGACTTTTTCTTTTTGGAATCAGCCTCCAGCCAATAAATGATATAAATAAAATCCCGGATACAGCAACAAAAAAACCGACATATGCAAAATCAAAAATAAGAAACGGTTCTGTTCCGTTTTGTGCCCGGTATGTCGCAATTATGATATTTGGAGGTGTCCCGATAAGGGTCGTCATTCCGCCAAGCAGTGAGGCAAAGGCTATCGGCATTAAAAGATAGGAAGGTGACCTTTTGCTCTTTCTTGCCGTCCTTATTGCAACCGGAAGCATCAGGGCAAGCGCTCCGATATTATTCATCATTGATGAAAGAACCCCGACGATTCCTGTAAGCGAGAGCAACTGCTTTACCTCATTATCTCCGGCCTTTGATACCCACCGGGTCATAATTTCAACAAGCCCGGAATTTTCAAGACCCCTGCTTAATACCAAAACAGCTGCAACCGTTATAACCGCCGGATGCCCAAATCCCAAAAAGGCATCAGCAGGGCTGACTATGCCGGCAATTGTTACAATCAGAAGAGAAATCAGTGCAACTATGTCATAGCGTATTTTTCCCGTTGCAAAAAGAACAAGAGCTATAATAAGTGCCGCAAAGACAATCAGCATATCAGGCATTGGCTGTTCAAATCCTTTTACAGAAGATGGAGGTCAATAAAAGAGATAAAATTTACTAATAAAAATTAAAAGAGGGGATGCATAAAAAAATAATTACAGAATTCATAAAATTAATATTCAAGCTTACAAATTATAAATGAGCCTTATCTGAAATGATCAGGCATTTTGTGATAAAATAATGAACCGGAAAATCTGTGTAAATATTACTTGTGTGATAATTATTACGTAAGGGATTTTGGTTTTTTTAAGCAAACCTAAAAATATTAGGACCTATGATAAAAGTTCCTAAGAACAAAATTCTAAAAAGAGATAATTGCCTTAGCGGAGGTCAAAAAAATAATATGAATACCCAAAACAGCAGTCTTAGCAGAAAAGCGGAGGACTATCTTGAGGCGATACTTAATGTAAGCTTAGAGAAGGGATATGCCAAAACCCGTGACATTGCAAAAGAGCTCAATGTCAGCCCGCCTTCTGTTGTTGAAATGTTTATAAAGCTTGATAAATTAGGCCTTATTGAATACAGAAAGTACGAAGGCGTCATATTAAAGCCAAAGGGAAGGGAGATTGCAAGTGTTATAAAATACAGGCATGAGACTTTGATGTCATTTTTAAAGCTGATATCAGTTCCCGACAAGATTGCAGATGAGGATGCATGTTTAATGGAGCACGAGCTGAATCCAAAAACAATCGAGCAGATTCATCTCTTTGTTGATTTTCTAAACGAACGCGGATCAAAAACACACACCCTTCAGGATTTTGATGAATACTGTACTGTAAAAAGAAATACTGATGATAAAAAATAACCAGATATTCAAATTAATATCAAAATAGAAAGGATTAGTTTAAAAACAGCTTATATTGAGATAATCCGGATGTGAAAAAATATGCCAGCAGAAATAGCAGATGATATAAAAGATTTTAAAATAGAGATCAAACCCATTGGAATTATTAAAAACACAATCTCAAATCCTGCACTTGTTGCAGATAAAACAGGTCTTTTTCAAAGCAGTGACAAAAAAGCCGTAGAAAAAGGGTTTAACGAAACAGATGAGGAAATATCAGAGATTATTTTAAGGGATGACTTAAATGACGCACTCTATGGAATTGAGGATTATTCACATCTGATAATACTTTACTGGGGTCATGGAATTTCACAGGATGCACGAAGCCTTTTGAAAGTCCATCCTATGGGAGATAGAGACTTTCCGCTTACCGGCCTTTTTTGCACCTGCAGCCCGGCAAGGCCAAACCCGGTATTAATGACAGTTGTAAAACTGATTGAGAGAAGAGATAACATCCTTGTTGTAAAAGGCCTTGATGCCATAAACGAAAGTCCGGTAATTGACATAAAGCCATATGTATCTGAATTTTTCCCGGTAAGCAATACAGCAGTACCGGGCTGGATGAAAACAATTGCACAGCGTCACAACACACAATGAAATTTTTTTCAGGACAAAATTAATTAAAAAAATTTCTTATTCATCCCATATAATAAAACAGAGCCTGTGATTTTTGTTTATCATCAGGGTATGCCCTGCAAAGGCTTCACCGGAATAAAAAACATGAATGGAAAAAATTAGGCATTTCTGATAAATCCTAATTTTTTTTGGCATTATTCACATTTCCCAAAATAAATTTGGCTTATCTTCAATTCAACCTAAAAAGAAACAGATATATTAGTAATATGCAGACACCACTGACAAGTCTTGAAAAAAACGAGACAGCCCTGATAAAGAATGTTGAAGGGGGAGCAGGCGTAAAACAGCAGCTCTCGCTTCGCGGACTCTGTGAGGGTGTTAAAATACGGATCGTAGACTGTTCGTGCGGTCCGGTAATCCTTGATATAAACGGCTCAACACTTGCTCTTGGAAGGGGAATCGCCGGAAAAATAACCGTTGACAGGTGCTGAAAAAATGATCTCTTTACTTTCACTCCTTGAATACGGGCAGACCGGAGTTATAACAGACATCTCAAAATATTCACGTGAATTAAACGCTCTTGGAATAAGAGTCGGCAAAATTGTAAAAATGATTACAAAACAGCCAATAAAAGGGCCGGTTGTTGTGATGGCAGGAGAGGTTGTTGTGGCAATAGGAATAGAGAGGGCATCATGCATAACAGTAAACACCGGACTTATACCGCCCGGAAATTCATGATTAAATTCTTATTAAAAAAGTAAAACAAATTCAAATATATTAAATATTTAGTTTTCGGCCCATTAGAAATCATATGAATTTTCATCTTCGAAGGCCTTTTTTTAGAAAACCCCGGATTGCATTTTTTTGATTATGAAGCATGCTGCAAAAATAATATTTTTGAGAGGATTTCGTTTGGAGGATTATTGATTTGCAGCATAATGGAATTATACAGTAAAGCTTAAATGTGACGTTAAAACGGCATAAAACCCTAAAATCCTCATCTTCACAGAAGCCCTGTATTCCATGATCTCCTCTTGTCATGATATAAACATCGTCTGAAAATTAAGAGGCCAATAGCGGGCCGCCACAGGGGTGCGATCCAGGCTTTAATCACTCTAAAATCCAATTATTGCCTTTTTTAAAAACCGCCCTTCAAAACCCTGTTTAAAATGCAAAAATAAGCTCAGATTACAGGTTTTCAGGCTGCATCCCTGTTACGAGAAAAGGTATAGAGAACCTCATATTTATCTAATGGACAAATTCGGATTTTTTATATCTCCTAATATTATTTGGGATTTTTTTTTTGGCGTAACAAATTTCGGGTTGTGTTAATCCATTCCTAACCATCAATAATATAAAGGAAGGCTGAATTGGTGCATTTTCATAAAGGTCATAATTTTTGAAATCATTCTTATCCGGATAATTCAAAAAGACGTGTCTTTTCTGCATCATAAAGCGATCACATAATGTTTAAGGTGCATTTATGGAAAAAAGACTTCCTGAACTGATATATGAAGAGAAAGGCCTTATAAAAGAAATTAAAGCCTCATCACAGAGTCTAAGCCCGATAGGAATCAGGGTTGGAAAGAGTGTTAAGATGATTACAAAACAGCCAATAAAAGGGCCGGTAGTTGTGATGGCAGGAGAAGCCGAGGTTGCTCTTGGAATTGAGCAGGCCAGTGATATTATTGTTGATGTCATTGATGAAAAAAATGAGTGAAAAGCGGCTCATATAAAATAACTAATTTATGGAGATTACAGAGATGGATGAAAAAAATGAGACAATTCTTTTAATTGGAAACCCGAATGTCGGAAAAAGTGTTCTTTTCAACCGGCTTACGGGAGGAGATGCCGTTGTTTCAAACTATCCCGGAACAACTGTCGATTACACAAAAGGAACTGTTGCAATCGACAAAAAAATCTACAGTGTAATAGACGTTCCCGGAGCTTATTCCCTGAATGCCAGGGATAAGGCAGAAGAGGTCTGCGTTAAGATGCTTGAGAAGAACAAAGATGCAATCGTGGTAATCGTTCTTGATTCGACGAGAATAGAAAGAGGCCTATATATTGCTCTTGAAACAATCGAGAAGGGCATGCCTTCTGTTGTTGTTCTCAACATGATCGATTCTGCCCGCGACAGGGAAATTTGCATAGACTCCGCAAAACTCCAGAAGATTCTCGGGGTGCCTGTAATTGAGACAAGCGCAATATCAGGTGAAGGAATAAAGCAGCTTTCAGAAATGATAAGAAAAGCAAGACCTGCAGATATCACTGAAATCCAGACAAGGGCTGACGGAAAGGATATACAGCCGGAGTCTCAGCCCGGCTGCTTTGGATGCGGGGGCTGCGGCGGATGCGGAGGTGTCTGAAATGGTTCTGTCAGAAGAAAAAAGATGGGAACTTGTTGACAGCATCTCATCTCAGGTTGTAAAAAGCGGAGCATATACTCAAAGAGTCGGAGATTTATTAGGAGAGCTTACAGTAAAGCCACTCACCGGAATTCCGGTTGCACTCGGAGTATTGTATGCATTCTGGAGCGTCTTCGGCTCATTTGCAGGAGCACTCTGTACAGACGGATTTTTTGTAAAATTCTTTGACAACTATTTCCTGCCATGGCTGCAGGAAACATGGCCTGATCCGGACAGTGTATTATATTTCCTGTTTGTCGGAGACCCGTCTGCAACAAACTGTTTTGAGGCATTTGGTGTATTATCATCAGGTCTTTTTGTTGCAATAGGAGTTGTTCTTCCGGCAGTCTTCATATTCTATCTTATGATGGCGCTTTTGGAAGACTCCGGATACCTGCCGCGTCTGGCGGTTCTTGTAGACACTTTCCTGCACAAAATCGGGCTTCACGGATATGCAATCGTTCCGACAATTCTCGGACTTGGATGCAATGTTCCGGCTGTTACAGCAACACGCATTCTTGAAACCAAAAAGCAGCGCTTCATGATGATGACCTTAATTGCAATCTTCATACCGTGCGGTGCACAGCTTGGTGTTATGCTTGAAGTAATCCCGGAAAGCGTCGGATACGTAATGCTGTTTCTGATAATCGGATACTTCGTCTTCGGCTACATCTTAAGTAAAATTGTTCCTGGTGAGAACCCTGAAATTTTAATTGATGTTCCCCCATATCACATGCCGCAGCGGGACAACATCCTAAAGAAGCTTAGAATGAGAACAGGCGGATTTTTGCTAAACGCCGTTCCTTTCGTATTGTTTGGAGTCCTTATAGTAAACGTCATGTATCTTGTCGGATTCATCCAGTGGCTGTCAGATCTTTTAGCGCCTTTGTTTGTGACATGGTTTGGTCTTCCAAAAGAAACTGCAGGGCCTTTGGTCTCGGCATTTTTAAGAAAGGACCTGGCTGTTGCACAGCTTTCAGTAATTGAAATGACACAGTACCAGATGATCTCTGCAATCGTTTTAATCTCTATATACTTCCCGTGTGTTGCAACATTCGTTGTAATGCTAAAGGAAGGCTGGAAAGAGCTTCTGGCAGCAGTCGGAGTTTTATTATCAGTTGCATTCATTTATGGCGGAATCATCCATGCAATAGGAATAATACTTGGGGTGGCTTAAAAATGGAAAATATTAAAGTTAATAGGACAGAAAGCAAAAAAGAGAGTGAATTTGAATTAACCTCTGTCTACTTTGCAGCAGTCGGACTTGCGGCAGTAATATTCGGGATTGTTGACATTCTTGTCTATCTTGGAATTTCCGGCGGAATAGAATTTGGAATTATGGAAATTTCAGGGGAGGACTTTTTCAGATTCTTCTGGGGAGGATTTATATTAATATTCGGAGGTCTTTTTATCCTTTCAGGATTTAAGGGCATGAGAAAGATTCATAATTTTTCAAAAGTCCTTTTGGGCTCAATTATGATCTGGATTATTGCCGGATGCGATATCTTTGCAATGATATGCGAGGGCATTCCCGCACCTGAAGATGCACCTGAGTTTTTAAACTCACTTTCAGGATTCATTGAAGGATTTATGCCCCCATATACACCGGCAGTAATAATTCTTCCCTTCACTCTTGTGATAGTATATCTTTACTATTCATGGGGATTTGCGAAGGATGACTGAATAATTTATTTTGATAAATATATTGGAAACATGTGGTGTCCCAAAAAAAATACATTTTTTTTTTGACATTTTGAAATACTTTTATTTAATGAAAATTGCTTCGGATTTTTTTTATGTCTTCTTTTGTAATTTTTGAGCAGACATATTTGCATTTTAAAAGAATTATTGGGGCATTTGCCACAATCTCTGACGCCTGCCTGCCTGCTGACTCACGGGCAACAGAGTATTGTGATTCAACCCGCATCACCCTTGCATCCTCTATAGTGTCCAAATCCGCCTGCGAGAAAAATTTCCCAAAATATTCTTTTATGCACTCTGTTGTGCACGTGTGAATTTCGCTTTTTATTCCGGCCTTCATCAAAACAGCATAAAGGGAATAGTACATACAGTAATAGCCTGTAGATATTATCCAGTCAGGAGATTCTATGGAGTTCATCGTCTCAAGAGCCTCTTCTGCCTTTTGAAGATATGCATCTGAGAGATTGACGCTTGGCTCGATAAGATGAAGACCCTTTCTCTGGTCCTTGCACCATTCAATTTCACTCATTTTATACAGCCTTCTACAAAAAATTCCGGGCAGCGAAGCCAGATATGATTTTTGTATATCTCTTTTATCAGAAAGTCGGTACCGATTCCTGTTAGGACAAGCTCTTTAGTGTATTTTTTTACATTTATGTCAACCTTAAATTTTCTTGACATTTCATCAACGGCCTTTTTGTCAAACTCGCCAGCACTTAAAAGATCAATATCAGAAAATTCAGTTGCAAGATCTGATGAATAGCTTCCAAAAAGAGCCAGAGGTCCGGAAAAAGCAGGAAGAATCTTATATATTATCTCATATGTGAGAGGATATTTTTCTGAGAACTTAAGTCGTTTGTAGCTTTCGGCAAGAAGAATATAGTTTACGCACAGTCCTGTTTTTCGAAGCGAAAAAATCCTGTTTCTCCCCTTCATCACAGATTCCAAAACACCCTTCTCCTCAAGTGAATTAAGGATGTTTTGGGCCGCACCGTGTGATACCGGGACATGACGGCATATTTCCCGGATATAATACTCAGAGTCATATCCCTTTGTAAAAAGGGAGAGAATTTTTAAATGGTTTTCTGTTATGTCTAATATTTTGGACATATGACTGATATATTGGACGATAGTAATATGAAGGTTTGCAAAGTACGGTCAGGATATTTTCAGATTAAAAAAACCAATGTGAGTGAGAATAAATTTTGTAATTCATATTCCCGGACAATTTTTATTTTTTATGTTTCATTTTATTTTTTTCCCGGACTTTTTTTATCCTCATCAAAAACATCTGAGAGAATTAAAACTGCACTCTCAACAAAGGGCCTGCACGCATTTTTGGGCTGCATATCCTCAGGCAGGCATTTTACTATTTCAGGATTTGTAACTGTATATCCAAGAAGTGTTTTGCACTCGGTTGAGCCGTTTTTTTCTTCAAAACGTTTTAAAAACTCTCTTACAAGGCCATATGTTTTGTTCTTTCTCTCAGTCCTGTCAGAAATTTCTGAGGTGTAAAGGCCGATTGCCATTACTGCACCTGTTACCGCACCGCAGATCTGTCCTGTTGCAATGCCGCTTCCAAACCCTGATGCGATTTTTACAATTTCATCTTCTTCAGCACCAAAATCGCCTGCAAATGCACGAAGCACCGACTGTGCGCAGTTGTAATCAGACGGAAACTTAGAAAGGGCATACTCCTTTCTTTCAGCAGCAGATTTCGCAGTTTTTTTATCCGGAATTTTCATTAGGATTAAATTATCAGGCGGATATTAAAAAAATATCCTAAAAATACTACTAAAACCCTGTTAAAAACCTATTTAAAAAGCTATTAAAAAATACTAAATAAGCAAAAAAATCACTTCATTGAAAACAAAATTAAACCAAGCTTAAACAAAAATTTTCAAAATTTTTTGGCAATAATTCAACACTCACAAATAATTTAATCCTCCTTCCCATCCAAAATATAACGAATGGATTCATACGAACTTGCAACAAGAAATACAGTCGAGATCGTAACAGAGGATGAACTAAAGGCTCTCATGCAAAAAACTGAAAAATCAGTATATACAGGATATGAACCTTCAGGAGAGATTCACCTCGGACATCTCGTCACAATAAACAAATTAATGGATCTTCGTGAGGCAGGATTTAAAATCAAAGTCCTGCTGGCAGACCTTCACGCATTTTTAAACCAGAAAGGCGACATGGAGAAGGTTGCAGAGCTTGCAGACTACAACCGCCGCTGTTTTGAGGCAGTAGGGCTAAAGGGGAAAAATGTCGAGTTTATTTTAGGAACTGACGTTCAGCTAAATCCTGACTACCAAGTCAATGTTCTCCGTCTTGCACAGCAGATAACCCTTAACCGTGCAACAAGAAGCATGGACGAGGTCGGGCGAAACATGGACGCACCGCATGTATCACAGATGGTATATCCAATCATGCAGATGGTTGACATCCACACCTTAGGTGTTGACATGGCTCTTGGCGGAATAGATCAGAGAAAGATTCACATGCTTGCTCGTGAGTATCTCCCCTCAATCGGCGCAAAAGCACCGCTTTGCATGCACACTCCTATTATAAACGGACTTAACGGCAGGAAGATGTCATCTTCAGAAGGAAACTACATATCAGTTGCAGAAACTGAAGAGAGTATAAGAAAGAAGATGAAAAAGGCTTTCTGCCCTCCGGAGACAGAAGAGAACCCGGTTCTTCAGGTCTTAAAATACCATGTATTCCCAAGACTTGAGACAATTACATTAAAACGCTCAGAGAAATTCGGCGGCGACCGAGAACTCACCTCATATGAAGAGTGCGAGGCAGCATATGCAAAAGGCGAGATTCATCCTGCTGACTTAAAAGCCGCATGCACTGAAGGTCTGGTTGAAGTCTTATCGCCTGCAAGGGATTACCTGGGAGTCTGAATTTTAAATATCAATATTTTTTGGATTAAGCATTTGGTTTACAAATTAATTTTAAAAAAAGGTCCGGTTATACTTTTTTTTAAAGTCCTGAAAAACAGTAAATACTAAAAAAACAATTTTTTTAAGAAATCTGCAAAGAAAAGCACTCTTTGCTTTTGGAAAAAGCGGAGATTTTCCTCTTATGGTTGTAGAAACTGAACTTATAATGGCAGTATCGGTTATACTTGCCTGTGCACTTGCTGTACTTTTCATCGGAAGGCAGTTTAATCTTCCAATGATTATCGGATATTTCCTGACCGGAATCATTGTCGGCCCATCTCTTCTTGGTCTTGTAACAGACGAGCAGGTATCTCTTCTCGCAGAACTTGGAGTAATTCTTTTAATGTTTACCATAGGACTTGAAATGTCCTTAAAAAATCTGCTTGCGATGAGAAAGAAAATTCTTGTTACAGGAGGTCTTCAGCTTGTTCTTACAACAGTTTCTGTCATTGCAATAATGATTCATCTCGGATTTGAATTTAATGTCGCAATTTTAACCGGATTTATGGTTGCTCCGTCATCAACCGCCATTATTATGAATCTATACCAGCAGAAAGGGGAGATAAACTCAGTACATGGGAAAACATCGCTTGGCATCCTGATATTTCAGGATATTAGCGTTATTCCAATGATGCTTCTTGTTCCGATTATTGCAGGAACATCATCAGGAAATATCACAATGGAGATTCTAAACCTTATCTTCGGTATGATTCTTCTTTGCATAATCCTTGTTGCTGCAATATTTTTAGTACCCCGCCTTTTGAATAAAGTTGCAGAGATTAGAAGCAGTGAACTTTTCATAATAACCATTGTTGTAATATGCTTCGGCATTGCCTGGCTTATGTCATTAAACGGCGTTTCACTTGCACTTGGAGCATTCCTTGCAGGAATTGCAATCTCAGAGTCGGAATACAGCCATGAAGTTGTCGGGCAGATTATGCCTATTCGTGATATCCTGACAAGTTTTTTCTTCGTATCAATCGGAATGATGCTAAGTCTGTCATTTCTTTCAGATCACCTGCTTGCTGTAATTCTTCTTGCAATAGCAGTTATTATTGGAAAGGGTCTGATAAACTATGTAAGCATAAAGGCAATCGGGGTTGCATCTGGTGCGGCATTTTTATCAGCGGCAGGAGTTTCACAGATAGGTGAGTTTTCATTTATTCTCGGATCAACAGGAATTTCAACCGGAATAATAACGGGTGATTTCTACCAGATCTTTCTTGCAGTATCAATTATAACAATGGCGATGACCCCTCTTATCGTTGACTCTGCTCCGGGAATAACACACAGAATATTTAAAAACACTTTATTTTCTGCAGGAAAAGGCACTTTGTTCTCAGCTAAAAATGCAATCTCAAGAAAAGAGAATTCCCGGCTTCAGGCAGAAGAAAGTCTGAAAAGTGCAGGAGAAACTACTGATGATAATTTAAAAGATCATATCATCATCGTAGGATTTGGCGTTGTCGGCCAGCATGTTGCAAAGGCATGCAGAAGTATTGGGATTAACTATGTTATTGTTGAATTAAACCCTGAGACTATAAAATCACAAAGAGAGAAGGGTGAAAGGATAATTTACGGCGATGCAAGGCATGAATCAGTTCTTGAACATTCCAAAATAAAAACAGCAAGGGCAATTATCCTTACTATTCCTGATACTGCAGCTGTTAAGGCAGTTATTACAACCATAAGGATGAAAAATCCAAAAGTTGGCATTATTACACGCTCAAGATTCATCTCAGAGATTGCAGAGCTTTACCGTCTTGGTGCTGATGAGGTTATTGTTGATGAAAGAGAAGCCGCAATTCAGATTTTCAGAAGAATACTTGCAAACGAGCAGGTGCCCCAGCAGGACCTTGACCAGTACGTCAGGCAGATAAGATGTGAGTTATACGATCAGTACTTCGAAAAAAAGGTTTTGCCAAATATAAACTGCGACCCAAAGCCGGGATTATTCGGACACTTCAGTTCAAGGTTAAAGGCGGCTGATGAAAAACTTCCAAAAAGAAGAAACTCTGTCGAACAGATTCATGTCGGCAGAAATTCGCAAGTCTGCGAAAAAAACCTCGGAGAACTTATGCTTCGGGCAAATTACGGAGTTTCAGTAATTGCAATAAGAAGAGGTGCGGCTGAAAAGGATGAGATTGCACCTCAGAAAAATACTGTTTTAAAAGAAGGCGACACAGCAGTTGTAATTGGTGACAGAGCATCTATCGCAAGGATTATTCCGCTTTTCATAGAAAAAGATGAAAAGAGTAAATAAACTCTAAAATCTTTTGCAGGCAGTCAGATTAAAAGATACAGCCTCCTGACACTGCTCATGAAATTTAGATTGCTTAGGTTCATCAAACCCGGTTTTTCTTTTTTCATGAGTTAGGATTATCTAAGAGAAAAACAATTTTTCTGGAGAGTATAACTGTAATTTTGGTGTGCAATTGAGAGATTCTGACCTGATTAAAAAATTTGACCGTGAAATCCAGCAAAAAGGCGTGCGGATTAAGGATGCCGACCAGATGAAAGTTCTTGAAAACGTCTTTGATGATCAGACCCTTCTTGCCCTTTACAAACTCGTCCACAAGGGAAAAATATCTGCAATTGGCGGCTCTATTTCGACCGGAAAGGAGGCTAATGTCTTTTATGCCGAAGATTCTGAAGGAAAATCAATAGTAATAAAAATATACAGAATTCAGTCTGCAAACTTTAATACAATGGGTGAATACATGGCAGGAGACCCCAGGTTTTCATCAGTCAGAAAATCCAAAAAAGAAGTCATATTCGCATGGACAAAAAAGGAGTATTCAAACCTGATTCGCACACGCGATGCAGGAATAAGATGCCCTGAGGCAATTTTTTTTGACAGAAATATCCTTTTAATGGAGTTTTGCGGCGAAGATGAAAAAGCATATCCGCA
>JAEWWL010000031.1 GCA_023396365.1 Methanobacteriota archaeon | reverse complement strand
ACATTGACTGATTAGCGATAGCTATCTGAAATTCAAAAGAAAAAGTCCGGGAATAAGAGGAAAAAACAGAAGAAAGGAATATTCTCATTTATTGTATTGCTAAAAATTGGGATAATAGTAATTCTCTTCAGAATAAAATTTTCACTTCAACAAATCTTTTTTTAAAATCCTGACATGCTCTAAATATTTGATAAGGATTTTCAGGACATACAACTCTGTGCCAAAATAATTATGAATGTATATTTTGGAATTAAACTCCCTCTTGTAAAAAACGCGCCGGCGGATATGTCAAAATAAGATATATTACAGCCATCACATTTTTCACAAAATTTTTAAAAAATTCTTTCAATGTGAAATTATGCTATATACAGGGTATTTTAACCAGCTCCCTTAAAAAGCGAAATAAATGATAACGTATTTAAATCTCCCCGCGATAATTACTATTTGAGGTGAATTTACCTTGAGTTATGGAATAGAATTTGTGCCAGGAAATATTTCCGTTAAGGAAGTAGTAAAATACTGTAAACTTGCAGAGCAGAAAGATATAGACTTTGCATGGATTACAAATCACTATAACAACCGCCACTGCTACCCAACCCTTGCAGCAATTGCACAGGCAACAGACAGCCTGAAGATGGGACCGGGTATCATGAACACATTTACTGACACTCCGGCAGCGATTGCATCATTTATGTGCACACTCAACGAGATATCAGACGGACGTGCAGCACTTGGTATCGGACCAGGTGACCTTTCAACACTACCAAAACTTGCAATTGACCCTGTAAAGCCGGTTGCACGCTTAAAGGAAGGAGTTGTTCAGTTCAAGGCACTCTGCTCAGGTGAAGAGGTCAAGAAGTCAGGAAACATGGAGTTCTTTGACTACGACGGAGCAAAACTGACAGGTGTGCAGATACCATCAAAGAAGAAGCCAATCCCCGTATACATTGGTGCACAGGGACCAAAGATGCTTGAACTCGCCGGAGAAATCGGAGACGGAGCACTTATCAACGCATCAAACTCAAAGGACTTTGACATTGCAATTCCGCTGATTAAAGCAGCCTGTGACAAAGTTGACGACAAAAAATTCAAGAAATTCGATGTCGGCGCATACACAGCAATGTCAATTGACCAGAATGAGAAGAAGGCACGCAATGCAGCAAAGATTGTTGCAGCATTCATTGCAGCAGGTTCACCACCGGCACTTCTCCAGCGCCACGGCCTTGACCTTTCAAATGTTGCAAAAATAAAAGATGCACTTTCACGCTTTGATTTTGGTGCAGTCGGCGGTCTTGTCGGCGATGGCGAAATCGATGCATTCACAATTGCAGGAACACCCGAAATGGTTAAAGAGAAATGTGAGAACCTTACAAAATCAGGTGTCACACAGATTATCTTTGGTTCACCACTCGGTCCTGATATGACCAATTCAATCCGTCTTCTCGGTAAATACATCGTATAAGACAGTCAGGTCATAATATCAATTTCTTTTTTTCTTTTCTTGCATTCTAAAAAAAATTCAGCAAATGAAATGTTTTTTTCCCCAGAAAATTTAAGATTGTTTATTAATCAATTATTATATCAGCAGATGACGGTCAGGATATAAAAACCGTTTTTTGCCAGTATGAGCAGGCAGATTATGTTTTCAGAAGAACTTGTATTGTCACAGGGTAATGTTTTGCATTACAGATGCGAGACACTAACCGGATTTAAATCACGGATTTGCCCGGACAGGCTTAAAAGATCTATTGATAACAGAATTAAACCTGAGCAGAATGATGAAATCTGCCAGTTCTGCCCTGAAAGAGTTTATAAGGATACACCCGTATTTCAGGACAATAAAAGAATCAGGATTGGTGAGAGTGTAACTTTTCCAAATCTTTACCCTTTTTCAAAAACGCATATTGTAACTGTAATAACAAAGGAGCACTGCCCGGATATTTTTACAGAAACACAGATTTTTGATGCGTTAAAAGGCCAGTACACAGCATTAAAAGAAACAGGAGGATACCCGTCCATCAACTGGAACAATCAGTCATCCGCCGGTGCAAGCATGATTCATCCGCACATGCAGGGCATCTCAGATGAAAAACCAACATATACAGCAGGCAGATATATAAAAAAAAGCAGGGAATATTTGAAAAAGACAGAAAAAAATTACTGGGACAATATAAGGGCCATTGAAAAAAATTCCGGCAGATACCTTTTCGGCGATGAGATAATCTGGTCTGCAAATCCTGTTCCTTTGGGAGAAAAGGAGATTAGAGGCTATCTCCCAATATCAGAAATCTCTGAATTTCCACATCTAATTCCCCGGCTATCAAAAGATCTCCTTAAACTGATCAGATTTTACAGATCTCTGGGCCATTATGCCTATAATATGTCAATTTATTTTGACAACAATAATTCTGACAAGGCATTTAAGGCATTTGTATCATTAATTGCAAGAATTAATCCAAATCCAAAGTCAATATCAGATTCCGCATTTATGGAAAGGCTTCATTTTGAACCTGTTGTTCTTACAATCCCGGAAGAGATTGGCAGAAATTTCAAAGATTTTTTAGAAAATGACAGGTGAAAACCTAATTGATAACTAAAGGTTTATGGCCTTTTTTTTATCAATTTTTTTATCAATATTGTCACTCGCAACAGAAATAGAGCTTTTGGATATTAGTGTGCCTGATATCCTGCATTCACCATTTGCCAGATAATTTTTTCTGCAGATATTAAAAAAATAAATTCGTTAATTTCTCTAACCTGCATTTTTGTGACTGGTTGCATCTCCGGGCGTGAGGCTGCAGGTGATGCGAAAAAAAAGCCCTTCCTTTTACCAGATTATGAATATGAAAAAAAACTGCAATTAAAGCACTTACCATGCAAAATAACAATTTTTTTCCGATAAAATAACCGGCGAGATCTGCTTTATCTAAAAAACGCATAAAAAAAAAGAAAAATATTGATTGTTTTACCAGGGCTTTGAGATAAGCTGTGTCTTTGTGACGAGCTCTCCGTCACTCTTGTGCGGCCTTCTGATTACACCGTCACAGCCTTTTTCAATCTCACGTGCCTCTTCACAGAGAAGCATTGCTGAGCGCATCATTTCGTGTGCTGATGCAACGATTGGTGTGTAGTTCTCATGACCCTTTGTCATGAAGCATCCCTTGACGTTTACACCTGCGACTGCCTGTGCTATCTCGTATGCTGCACGTGCCTTTGCATATGCATAGGGGTTTGTAAATTCGCCCTCGACTGCCTTGTCTGATGACATGACAATCTTTGGAAGCTCAAGTTCTGCACCCTTCTTTCCTGCCTTGACCTGATCAATAACTGCATCAATTGCAAGCTGGAGTTTCCTGAATGCACCTGTAACAGTTAAAACTTTTACAAGGTTTCCGTTGTAGTCTGACATCTCTACTGGGTCTAAGAATTCACGGCGCGCACCAATCATGGAGTCTGCCTTCATGATGATGTATCCAAACTTTGATTCCTTTAACTCTGCAAATTCATCCTTCTTTGTTGTGATGTCGTCAGTAATGACAATGCAGGGTATTCCTGCTGCTCCAAGCGCCTCACGTGCTCCTTTTGGTCCGGGAAGAACGCCGTTTGGTGAAACGACAATACAAAAGTCAGGGGCCCATGCCTTCATGTTTGTAACAACACGGTCAATATCTTCAGGCTGAAGCTTTGTTCCGCTTGTTGCCATGAATGTCTGCATGTCCTCGCGGTCAGCACGCTCATCAAGGAGAAGCTCTCCCATAACACCACTTGCAATATTTCCAAGTTTTGCAATACCTACTTTAACTACCATATTCTGTACCTCTCATTTATGAGAACACTTTAAATTCATCTGATCTGCTAATAAAGATTTTGAAAATATTCCAAATTGTTAAGGTTAAATTAATCTGTTAATTAGAAGTGTTTAAGTTTAAGGAAACATATAACCATATTAATGAAAGAAAGTCTCCTCACCGATCGGCAAAAAGAGGTCCTCAGGTACAGAAAGCAGGGATATACACAGCAGCAGATTGCAGATATCATAGAGACATCAAAAGCAAATGTCTGTACAATTGAAAAAGCGGCGGTGGAGAATATAAAAAAAGCAAGGGAAACACTGGAATTTTTATACACGCTTGATGCCACGCATCTTTGCACAATAAAAGCGGAAACTGATTTTCTGGATGCTGCCAAAGAAATTTTCAATGCTGCGGAAAAAATTGGTGTAAAAGTCCGCTATGATACAATTTCTCTCATAAACCGTATGCGCGATTCAAATCCGGAAAGATTTCGTGCAAGATACATAAAAGAGGATATTTATATTTACATAAATGAAGACGGAGACATCTACTTTAACTAATTATAGCATACCCTGTTCCAAATATATTTTTAAGACATATTTTAAAAAGAAAAATAAATTGGAGATTTCCAAAAATATCTCTGTTTTGCAATTTGGATATGCATTAATCAATTTTTACATCATTACCTTTATAATACAATAAGGAAAATATTTAGGAAACCGTTATGAGGTTTCTATATATCATCATCAGGCAGATGCAGGTTTTGCGACCATAATTTTGCCCGAGATGAATATTATCCCTTATAATGAGGTTGCCCGGGTAATTCGTTAATCGTTTTCTCCCGGTGATTGCCGAGATAGTAGGTTGCAATATTTTCATACAGGAAATTACTGCAACGGGCTGACGACGTAGGATCTGATGTATGCGCCAAATGCAGGGTGGACGAAAAAAATGTTTTTCGGCCCTTTTTCTGGCATTTAACTGAAGTAAAACTTCATAAATGAAACCAGAAGAGCGCAGGTAAAGGTCAGAATCTGTTTGAGAGACGTGGGATAAGTCATAGAAGTGTGACTTATGCGGAATTAAAAATTCCAAAAAAATGCGAGGTGCAGGCCTCTGACAGGATTATGCCTGAAACCTTACAGTTCACGGATATCAAAGGTTCATTTTGACCAGACGAGAACGTCTGTTAAAACCCATTATTTCCGGAAAAAACTCCATAAAGCATTAGCTTTATAGCGTATTTTCATGGAATCTCGGAATAGTCAGAATCGATGCAAAACAAAAGCAAGATTTAGGATTGATTGAAAGATGGCCAACATATCCAGACCACGCAGAGGATCACTTGCATACAGCCCCCGCAAGCGTGCGAAAAGCCAGGTACCAAAGTACAAATCCTGGCCCGAGTACGAAGGGGAGCCAAAACTGCAGGGATTTGCCGGATACAAAGCGGGTATGACACACATTATTATGGTCGATGATCATAAAAACAGCCCAAGCGAGGGAAAAGACATTACAGTTCCTGTAACAATTGTCGAGATTCCCCCGATGAAGGTAGTTGCAGTGCGTGCATACAGTGAAGATACATACGGAAGGCATGCATTCTCAGAAGTGTGGGCAGAAGGTGTCGAAGAAGCACTTGGTGAGCGTATTGCTATTCCGAAGAAGAACAACACAGAAGAAAGCACAAAGAAAATCCGTGATGCAATTGCAGAAGGTTTAGTTACTGACATTTTTGCTCTCATGTACACCCAGCCGGTATTGCTTACAGGTGTTCCTAAAAAAGTCCCTGACTTAATGGAAGTCCGTGTAGCAGGCGGAAGCATTGAGGCACGCCTTGAATTTGCAACAGGCCTTTTTGGTAAGGAAGTTGACTTTGATGCAGTTTCCGAAGTAGGAAAATACATTGACGTAACTGCTGTTACAACAGGAAAAGGAACACACGGCCCTGTAAAACGCTGGGGCATTCAGAAACAAAAACACAAGCACTCACGTCAGGGCAAGCTTCGTCATATTGGTAACCTTGGTCCGTGGACACCTCACCATGTAAGATGGCAGGTCCCGCAGATGGGTCAGATGGGCTACCAGCAGAGAACTGAGTTCAACAAACGTGTCTTAAAAGTCGGCGACTCTCCAGAAGAGATAAACCCGGACGGCGGATTTGTAAACTACGGCCTTGTAAGAGGCAGATATATTGCAATAAAGGGTTCAGTCCCGGGACCAATCAAGCGTCTCATAAGACTAAGACCTGCTATCCGCAACAGAGATCATGTTGATCGTGTACCGCAAGTCAGCTATGTCAGCACAATGAGCAAACAGGGATGATCTGAAATGAATACACAGATTAAATCAGTTGACGGCAAAGTTGCAGGCGATATCGAGCTCCCGGCGATTTTTGATGAACCATATCGTCCGGACCTGATAAAGAATGCAGTACTTGCTCTTCAGAGCACCCGTTACCAGCCGCATGGAACAAACCCATATGCAGGTATAAAAACCTCCGCACATTCATGGGGAAGCGGTCGTGGTGTTGCACAGGTACCGAGGATTAACAATGGTTCACGTGTGGCACGTATCCCGCAGGCAGTCGGTGGACGTGAAGCTCACCCGCCAAAAACGGAAACAAACTTAATCCGCAAGATAAACAAGCAGGAAAAGAGAAAGGCAATCAGGTCGGCAATCGCCGCAACCACAATGGAAGAGCTTGTTTTGGCACGCGGACACAGATTTGAAGGTGCAATTCCTTTTGTCTTTGAAGACTCTTTTGAATCACTGGAACAGACAAAGGACATTGTAGAAGCACTCAAAAACAACGGTCTTTATGCAGATGTAGTTCGTGCAAGAGACTCAAGGAAAGTTCGTGCAGGACGCGGAAAACTCCGTGGACGCCGCTACAAACAGAGAAAGAGTCTTTTAATTGTAACAGGCGAAAGGCCGCTTCGTGCAGCACAAAACCTTGCAGGAGTAGATGCAGTATCTGTTGCAGAACTTAACGCAGAGCACCTTGCACCAGGAACACAGGCAGGACGCCTCACAGTATGGACTGTTTCTGCAATCAACAGACTGGAGGAACTGAAATGAAGATTAAATACCCATATGTTTCAGAAAAAGCTTCCAGAGACCTTGAATTTGAAGGAAAACTCCAGTTCATTGTTGACAACAAAGCTTCCAAGGAACAGATAGCAAAAGAAGTTGAGAAGATGTTTGACAAAAAAGTTGTCTCTGTAAAGACTCTCATGACAATGAAGGGTACAAAAAAGGCAATGGTTACATTCGCAGACGATAAAGCCGGCGAAGAGATTCTCAGCAGACTTGGAGTAATGTAAAGGTGTGATGTAAATGGGAAAACGTATAATTTCACAGAACCGTGGTCGTGGAGGACCGGTATACCGTGCACCATCGCATCTTTACAAGGCTTCACTCAAACACCCCGGATACATAACCGAAACTATTAGGGGCGTCATTATTGACATCGAACATGACCCGGCAAGACATGCACCTATTGCAAAAGTCGAGCTTGAGTCTGGCGAGAAGATATTCATGCTTGTAACAGAGGGCATGGGTGTCGGCGAGAAGGTTGCATGGGGACCTGAAGCAGAAGTCAAAAACGGCAATACCCTCAAAATGACAGACATACCAATCGGTGCATATGTGTGCAACGTCGAGGCAAGACCAAATGACGGCGGCAAATTCATTCGTGCATCAGGTGTTCAGTCACAGATTATCGGTAAATCCGATGACGGACGCGTCGGCATAAAAATGCCAAGCGGAAAACACAAGTGGTTCCATGGCGACTGCCGTGCAACTGTCGGAATTGTTGCAGGCGGCGGAAGAAGCGAGAAGCCGTTTGTAAAAGCCGGTAAGAAATACCACAAGATGAAGACCCAGGCAGCCAAATGGCCTCGCGTTAAAGGTGTCTGCATGAACGTAATCGACCACCCGTTCGGTGGCGGTGGACACCAGCACTGCGGACGCCCAAAGACTGTTGCACGCGGAACATCACCTGGAAGAAAGGTTGGTTCAATTGCTGCAAAACAGACAGGAAGGAAATAAAGGGGTGTAGCAAACTATGGCAAAAAAACAGCAGAAGAGATTGCCGAGGCGAAAAGAAGAGTTCACCTATCACGGCTATAAAATCGAGGAACTTCAGCAGATGAGCCTATCAGAGCTTATCCCTATTATGCCGTCCAGAACACGCCGCAAATTCAGCCGCGGTCTGTCGGAAGGTCATGAGAAGCTTCTTGCTGAGTTCAGAGAGGGCAATGAACGTATCAGAACGCACCTGCGTGATATGATAATTCTGCCTGAAATGGTTGGAAAAAACGTTGAGATTCACAACGGAAAGGACTTCTTAAAGGTCGAAATACAGCCAGAGGCAGTATTCATGTACCTCGGAGAGTTCGCACTGACAAGAAAACGTGTTACACACGGAAGTGCAGGTATCGGTGCAACAAGGTCCAGTAAATTTGTCCCGCTGAAGTGATGTAAAATGGCAAGAACAGATTATTCACTTAAGATGGACGGGGACAAAAGTGCCCGTGCAAAGGCAAATGAACTTCCATGCTCCCCAAAGCATTCTATAGAGATTGCCAGATTCATCAGGGGAAAAAGCACAAAGTTCGCAATGGCTTACTTAGAAGACGTAATTGCTCTCAAAAAAGCAATTCCGTTTAAAAAATTCAACAGAAACGTCGCACACAAACGCGGCCTTGAGAAGTGGGATGCAGGAAGATACCCGGTAAAGGCATCTGCAGAGTTCTTAAAACTTCTACAGTCTGTTGAAAAGAATGCGGAATACATAGGCCTTGATACTGACAAACTTGAAATAACAGTAGTATCAGCCAACAGAGGCAGAAGAACACGCGGTGTGTTCCCACGTGCAATGGGAAGGGCAACACCAAAATTCGCAGAATCTGTCAATGTTGAAATTATAGTCAGAGAGGTGGAGTAATGGCAGTAGAGAGAAGATTTGTTGAGGACGGAATCCGCACGGCACGTGTGGAGCAGTACTTATCAAAAGAGCTCAAAAGAGCCGGATACGGCGGATTGGATATTGTTCGTACTCCACTCGGCACACAGATTACAATATTTGCTGAAAAGCCGGGTATTGTCATTGGAAAGGGTGGAAAGGTCGTTCGTGAATTAACAACAACACTCCAGAATGACTACGGCATTGAATCCCCGCAGATTGAAGTTCAGCAGGTAGAAAATCCGTCATTTAATGCACAGATTATGGCAGAACGCCTTGCAAACTCACTTGAACGCGGCTGGTATTTCAGAAAGGCAGGAACAAGCATTCTTCGCCGCGTAATGGAATCAGGCGGTCTTGGGTGTGAGGTTGTCATCTCAGGTAAACTTACAGGAGCACGTTCACGTGTTCAGAAGTTTACAGAAGGATACATCAAACACGCAGGTGAGCCAAGCGAGACAATCGTCCAGCACGGTTATGCAATTGCTATCAAAAAGCTCGGCACAATCGGCTGTCAGGTAAAAATTGTTCCCCCGGGAGCACAGCTTCCTGACCACTTTGAAATTCTGGAGCCTGTAAAAAAGGCACCTGAATCAGATAAGAATGCTTATTCAGAAAAAGCTGCAGCAGAAGAAATCCCTGAGGATATCATAGGAAAAGAGATTGACGCAGAGATGGAAGCAGTAGAAGACGTACCGGAAGTGGAGGATTTCTGAAATGGCGATATTTCGTGCATCAGAAGTTGCCCAGTTCAGCGATGTTGAACTTACTGAACAGCTTGGTAAACTTGAACTTGAACTTGTTCAGGACTTGGGAAAGGTAAGTGCAGGCGGTGCTCATGAAAATCCCGGACGCATCCGTGAGATCAAACGCACCATTGCACGCATCAAAACCGAGCAGAACAAACGGAGAAACAAGGCTTGATAACCCCTCAGAATGTATGCAGGCATGAATTAATTGGCCTGGAGGCGAAAGTCTCCGGTTCAACCAATCCTAATCAGATTGGAATTACCGGCACAATTGTCGATGAAACAAAAAATATGCTCATAATATATTCTGAAGGAAGCCTTAAGAAAGTGCAGAAAAAAGGCGCAGCATTTAACCTTCTGCTTCCAGATGAGACCCAGATAAGGGTTGATGGATCAGTGTTGGTTATGCAGCCTGAAAAAAGAATCAGCATGCGAATCAAAAATCTGAGGTAAATATGGCTAAAAATATAGGGTTAAACGTCAGCACTCCTGAAAAGGAATGCAGTGACGTAAACTGTCCATTCCACGGCACTTTACCGGTACGCGGCCAGGTGATTACCGGTAAGGTCGTGAGTGACCATATGCAGGGATCTGTTGTTGTATCAAGAGATTACCTGCACTACGTGAAGAAATACAAGCGTTATGAAAAACGCTCATCAAAGCTTCACGCACACAACCCCCCGTGCCTTGGTGCAAAAACCGGCGACACTGTAAAGATTGCAGAGTGCAGACCGATATCCAAGACAAAGACATTTGTAGTAGTGGAGGTGTCTGAGGAATGAAGGCAAAACAGTCCAGAACTCCAAGGGCACTTGCAACAGGAACAAGACTGACATGTGCAGACAACACCGGAGCACGCATTGTGCAGGTTGTATCAGTTGATATGTACCACGGTGTCAGAAGACGTCAGCCAAAACTTGGTCTTGGCGACATGGCTACAGTAACTGTCAAAAAGGGAACTCCCGAGATGCGCCGCAAACTTGAAAAAGCGGTAGTAATCAGGCAGAGAAAGGAAATAAGAAGAGTAACCGGACTTCGTCTGACATTTGAAGACAATGCAATGGTCATTACAAATGAGCGCGGCGAACCGAAGGGAACAGAAATTAAAGGACCTGTTGCCCGTGAAGTTGCAGAGCGTTTCCCAAAGATCGGCTCAATGGCAACGATCATCGTATGAGGTGAATTTGTAATGGTAAGAATTGCAAGCAGTCAGCCAAGAAAGCAGCGCAAGATACGCTACAATGCACCCCTTCACGTACTCGGTAAATTCCTGAATGCACCTCTTTCTAAAGAGCTGCGTGCAAAATACAACAGGCGTTCAATCCGTGTTGTTGAAGGAGACACTGTAAAAGTGCTCCGCGGTGACAACAGAAGCGACGAGGGAGTAGTAGACGGAGTAAACACAGAAAAGGGAACAATTCTCGTTCACGGCGTTTCAGTTACAAAAGTTGACGGAACAGAAGTTCCAAGGCCTGTATACGCATCAGCCGTTGAGATTGTAAAGCTCAATCTGGAAGACAAACTTCGTGAAGAGAGGCTGGAGGGTAGGAAATAATGTCAAACCACATGAAAAGACTCAATTCGCCAACAGGATGGCGTATTGCCAAAAAACAGAACACGTTCGTTGCAAAGACTGCTCCGGGCCCCCACAACAGCCATGCAATGCCAATGGCAGTATGGTTAAGAGACCACATGGGTCTTGCTCTTAACACAAAAGAAGTCAAGAAAATTCTGACAGAGCGTTCAGTATTAGTAAACGGTGTTGTATGCTCTGACCCAAAGATGGGTGTCGGTGTTTTTGACATCATTGCAATCCCGAAAATTGGAAAATATTTCAGGATTCTCCGCAACAAAAAAGCAGACTACGTCTCTGTCCCGATTTCAGAAGAAGATGCAAAAACACGCCTTTCAAAGATTGCAGACAAAACAATTGTAAAAGGCGGAAAAGTCCAGTTAAACCTCCGCTATGGAGCAAACATACAGGTTGATTCCCAGGAATACAAGCCGAAGGACTCAATTGTCTTCACAATATCCGGCGATGAACGCTTAAAAATTGTAGATCACTTCCCATATGCAGAAGGCAACTGTGCAATGATTATAGGCGGTCGCCACTCGGGAAAAGTCGGAAGAATCACAAAGATTGACATAATCCCGGGAAGCATTGCAAACAGGGTCTACTTAAAAGACATAAAAACAGGTGAGGATTTTGATACCATTGAAAACTATGTCTTCATGGTCGGAAAAAACGAGCCTGCAGTCAGCGAATGGGGGATTGAAGAGTGAGCTTAATGCAGAAAGTCCATGTTGACAAGGTCATTATCCATATGGGTGTCGGCGAATCAGGTGAAAAACTTGTAAAAGCCGAGAACATCATACAGGATATCTCAGGCCAGAAGTCAGTGCGTACAATTGCAAAAAGAACACAGCCTGCATTTGGTATCAGAAAAGGCCAGCCAATCGGCTGCAAAGTCTGCCTGAGAGGAAAGGCTGCCGAGGATTTTGTTGCAACTGCTCTTGAAATTGTTGAAAAGAAACTTTTTGCAAGCCAGTTTGACAAATCAGGCAACTTTGCATTTGGTATTGAAGAGCACACAGACTTCCCCGGACAGAGCTACGATCCGATGATCGGTATCTACGGTATGGACATCAACGTAGTTTTGGAAAAGAAAGGCATTCGTATTGCAAGAAGAAGCATTCAGACAAGAAAGCTTCCGGAAAAGCAGAGAGTGTCACGTGAAGAAGCAGTCAGATTCATGCAGGAAGAATTTGGCGTGGAGGTACAGTAAATATGGCGCAGAATAAATCGACAAACGAGGAGGCACCCACAAAGAAATTTGGCCGTGGTGCAAATGAGTGTCAGATGTGCGGCAGAAAGCAGGGTCTTGTACGCAGATACAACATCATGCTTTGCCGCCAGTGCTTCCGTGAATATGCCGCAAAAATCGGCTTTAAGAAGATGAACTAAGAGGTGTTTTAAAAATGACAAGGCTTAATCCAATTGCAGATGCAATGAGCGCACTCAAAAACGCCTCTGATGTGGGAAAGACAGAATGCATTGTCGAACCTGCAGGGACGCTTCTTGGAGCAATGCTCGGCATAATGAAGGAAGAAGGATACATAAGCGGCTTTGAACTTATTGAGGACAGCAGAGGAAACCAGTTTAAGATTTTCTTAAACGGAAACATCAACAAATGTGGTGTAATTTCTCCGCGTTTCTCAGTCAAGGCCAGCGAACTGGAGAAATGGGAAAACCAGTACCTCCCGGCAAAGAACTTTGGAATGCTTCTTGTAAGCACATCAAAAGGCGTAATTTCTCATGAGAATGCCCGCCGTCTTGGTGTGGGCGGAGAACTTTTGGGATACGTATACTAAAGGAGTGATAAAAAAATGATCACACAGAGAAAAGTAGCAGTTCCAAAGAGTGTCACCGCTGAGATCAACGGAACAATTCTTGTTGTTTCCGGTCCGAAAGGAAAGCTTGAAAGGAAGATGCGCTATCCGGGTGTCAGCATAAAAGTTGAAAACAATGCATTCATTGCAGAAACAGAATCCGAAAGGAAAAAAGTCATTGCAATGCTTGGAACATATGTTTCACACGCTGACAACATGTTCAGGGGTGTTATGGAAGAATATGTCTATACAATGAAAGTTGTATACAGCCACTTTCCCATTCAGCTCAAGGCAAACAAGAACATGCTTGAAATAGCAAACTTCCTTGGAGAAAAGCAGACACGTTACGCAGAAATTCCGGAAGGCGTCAAGATGAAACTTGCCAATGATGAAGTCATACTTTCAGGAATTGACAAGGAGCTTGTCGGAATGACATCAGGAAGAATCGAGAAAGCAACAAAAGTCCGCGGCCGTGATTCACGTGTCTTCCAGGACGGAATATATATTGTACACAAGGCGTGATTCTGATGGCTGACGAAAAAACAAAATTAATCAGGGCAAGAAACGCCCAGCGCGGTTCCTTCAAACGCCAGGGTCTTTCAAGAAAGAAAAAGCTTGAAGACACATGGAGAAGGCCACGCGGTCTTCAGAGCAAGCAGAGAGCACAAAAGAAGTGTAAAGGAAGCCACCCGCAGCCGGGCTTTGGAAGTCCAAAGGCAGTTCGCGGTATGCACCCTTCAGGCTTTGAAGAGGTATTAGTCTGCAATGTTGCTGACCTTTCAGGAATCAACCCGCAGACACATGCAATCAGGATTTCATCTACTGTCGGCGGCAAAAAGCGTGCAGACATTCAGGCAAAAGCCGAAGAGATGGAAGTAAAAATTCTCAACAAAAAGGATGTAACAGCACCTGAGAAGAAAATAAAAGCAGCAGAGGAAGAGGTGGCAGACGATGAGTGACTTAAAAAACCAGAAGAGAATGGCAGCTTCAGTCCTCAAATGCGGTCTTCACCGTGTAAAACTCAACTCTGAACGTGCTGAGGATATTGCAAATGCAATCTCCCGCGAAGATATAAGAGGGCTTGTTGAAGAAGGTGTCATAACCGCAAAGCCAAAGAGAGGCAACAGCCGCGGAAGGGCACATGCACTCATGGCAAAGCGCTCATATGGGCACTGCAAAGGTCCTGGACGCAGGAAAGGAGCTGCAGGAGCACGCAGCCCGTCCAAAGAGTCATGGATCAGGAAAATACGTGCAATCAGAAAAGAGCTTCGTACTCTTCGTGAAGATGGCACAATTGACGCACATGTCTACAGAATCATGTACAGGAAAGCTGCCGGCGGGCAGTTCAGAAGTGTTGCACATATGAAAGCACAGCTTGAGCAGATTACAGGGAGGATGGAATAATGGCAACAGGTCCAAGGTATTTTGTCCAGTTCCGCAGGCGCAGAGACGGTCAGACTGACTACTATAAGCGCTTAAAGCTCATTGTCTCTGAAAAGCACAGAATGGTTGTCAGAAAGAGCAACAAAAGAATTGTCTGTCAGCTTGTGGAGGCAGGACTTGAGGGTGACAGGACACTTGTCGCTGCATACTCAAGTGAACTTGTTAAATACGGATATAAGGGTTCAACAGGAAACACACCCGCAGCATATCTGACAGGCATGCTTTTTGCCGTAAAGGCATTCAATGCAGGCTATGAAGAGGCTATCCTCGACATTGGTCTGCACCGTGCAAAGCAGGGCGCAAAAGTATTTGCTGCACTAAAAGGAGCTGTCGCAGCAGGTTTAAATGTTCCTCACGGAGAGGAGATTTTGCCTGATGATGACAGGGTAAATGGTGTAACAATTGCCGACTACGCACCGGAAAGAGCAGGCGACCTTGTAGAAAATGTCGAAGCTGTTAAAGATGCAATAATGAAGGAGCTGAAATAATGGCCTTTGAACAGGAAGTATGGATTCCTCTCACCGGTCTTGGAAAACAGGTTGCCGCAGGCGAGATAAAAAGCATTGATGATGTTTTGGAAAGCGGCAGACCTATAAAAGAGCCACAGATTGTAGATTACTTCATACCAGATCTTGAGGATGAGGTATTAGACATCAACATGGTTCAGAGAATGACTGACAGCGGAAGGCGTGTGAAATTCCGCTGTGCTGTTGTTGTCGGAAACCGCAACGGATACATAGGGTTTGGCCAGGGCAAGGATGTCCAGGTAGGAAATGCCATTAAAAAGGCAATCGACAACGCCAAATTAAACATTATCAAAATCCAGAGAGGATGCGGCAGCTGGGAATGCGCATGCGGACAGGGACACTCTATTCCAATGCGTGTTACAGGAAAGGCAGGCAGTGTTAAAGTTACACTCATGCCTGCACCACAGGGCATCGGCCTTGTAACAGGTGATATCGGAAAGAAAGTTCTTCAGCTTGCAGGTGTCCGTGATGTATGGACAGCTTCAAGCGGACAGACACGTACAACAATCAACTATGCAAGGGCGACATACAACGCTCTCCAGCAGGCAAACCTCATCAGAAAGGGAGGTCGCAAATAATGTACGTCGTTGTTCAGGTACGTGGTGTTGTCAACACAAGCAAGGAGATTAAAGACACACTTAAGATGCTTCGTCTCCACCACATCAACCACTGCGTCCTAATCCCGGACACCCCTGCATACATGGGTATGATAAGAAAGGTCAAAGACTACGTTGCATACGGAGAAGTTGACCCTGAAGTTTTGGGAACAGTCCTTGAAACACGCGGACGCCTCACAGCAAACGAGAAACTTACTGACGCATATGTTAAGGAAAACTCACAATATGCAGACATTAAGTCATTTGCAAAGGCAATCTGTGCCGGCGAAGCAGAAATATCAGACATACCCGGATTAAAGCCGGTTCTTCGCCTGCACCCGCCCAGAAAAGGATACAAGTCAATCAAGCGCACCTACCAGCAGGGCGGTGCTCTTGGAAACTATGGAAGCGAGATTAACAGTCTCCTTTACAGGATGAGGTGAAGAGGATGCCGGTAAACAAAAGAAGCAAGTATCGTGGTTCACGCACATGCGGCGGAGGTACACATAAAAACCGCCGTGGAGCAGGTAACCGTGGAGGAAGAGGCCGGGCAGGACACAGAGACCACCGCTTCACACATTACCTTCTCCTTGACCAGATACACAACGGAAAACATGGATTCGTAAACCAGAATCCAAACAGGGCAAAGGCCATCGATGTCGGTGACCTTGACCAGGTTCTGGACAGACTTGTTGCAAGCGGTCTTGCAACAGTTCAGGGAGATGTCTTTGTAATAGATGCAGAGCAGATCGGAATAGATAAAATACTTGGCGGAGGAAAAGTTACTCATAAGATGAATATCACTGCCGGGGCATTTTCTGAAACTGCCAAAGCAAAAATAGAAGAGACTGGTGGTCAGGCACTGACCGCCTAAATCATTTTTTGGTGAATCATATATGGGAGCAATGCTGGATCGAATGGAACCTCTGCTTGCAGCAATGCCTGCAGTCAGAAGTCCGGAAGGGCATGTTCACTTCAAAAATAAAATGTTGTGGACAGTTGCTATTCTGATATTGTATTTTTTGCTGACTAATATCCAGATCTTCGGACTTAGCGCCGATTCATCTGACTGGCTCGGCATGTATCGTGCTCTTCTTGCCGGTGCAAGCGGATCAATTGTCCATCTTGGAATAGGGCCGATTGTCACCGCATCTATCGTTCTCCAGCTATTAAAAGGCGCAGATCTTTTAGGACTCGATACCTCCAATACACGCGGTCAGGTCATGTATATGGGCCTGCAGAAGCTGATGATCTTCGTAATGATAGTATTAGAAGCTGCTCCAAACGTGATTGGAGGTTTTCTTCAGCCGGATGCCAGTATAGCAATACAGTTCTTCGGCGGCAGCATGGCAGCTGTGTCGTTTATCATATTCCTTCAGCTTTGTCTCGGAGGTCTTTTGATATTCCTGATGGATGAAGTTGTCACAAAATGGGGAGTCGGCTCAGGTGTCGGTCTTTTCATCGTGGCAGGTGTTTCACAGGGTTTGATCAATGGATTTCTTAACTGGGCACCTGTTCAGGATGCATATCCAATAGGATTTTTCCCAAGACTCTTTGCTGTAATAGGCGACGGTGCCAATTTCATTCAGTATTTCGGACTTGATCTTTTAGCACTTTTAACAACAGTGTTCATATTCGGCCTTGTCGTATATGCTGAATCAACAAGAATAGAAATACCCCTTGCACATGCGGCAGTCCGTGGTGCAAGAGGCAGGTTCCCTGTAAAGCTTATCTATGCAAGCGTTCTTCCGATGATTCTTGTCCGTGTTCTTCAGGCAAACTGGCAGATGCTTGGCCTTTTCCTAAACAACATGGGAATTACAATTCTCGGAAAGTTTGAAGGCCAGACGCCTGTCAGTGGTATAATGTATATTACAGCACCAATCAACAGCCCTACAGACTGGATGTGGTGGCTATCAGATATAGGCCATCCGATATGGGAGATTATTGCCAGAATGGGAATTGATTTCATTGTTATGGTAGTAGGCGGTGCAATTTTCGCACTGTTCTGGGTTAAGACCGCAGGTCTTGATTCATCCCATGTTGCAAGGCAGATTCAGTCAAGCGGAATGCATATTCCCGGATACCGCAGAAACGAGCAGGTACTTGAGAGATATCTTGACCGCTATATCCCCCGTGTCACAGTCATAGGCGGTATAGCAGTAGGTCTTTTAAGTATTCTTGCCAACTATCTTGGTGTAATAGGTGCTGTTGGTGGTACTGGTCTTTTACTTACAGTAAGTATAGTGTACCGCCTCTATGAGGAGATTGCAAGCGAGCAGATAATGGAGATGTATCCGTTCATGCGCAGTTTCTTCGGAAAGGAGTGATTTAAAAGATGTCTAAAGGAAAAAAGGTAGTAATAACAGGTGTTCCCGGAGTAGGGAAAACAACAGTTATTGATGCCTCGATGGAGGCTTTAAAAGCCGAGGGTATTAATTATACCTCCATCAATTTTGGAACATGCATGTTTGAAGTAGCATGCGATCAGGGTGTTGTCAATGACCGCGATGAAATGAGAAAACTGGATCAGGATATTCAGAGAACACTGCAAAAAACTGCAGCACAGGTAATATCAAAGATTTCCGAGAACGTTATCATTGACACACACTGTACTGTAAATACACCTTCAGGATTTCTTGCAGGACTGCCCTCATGGGTTTTGCAGGAGTTAAAGCCTGATACAATTGTTCTTGTTGAAACGGATGAAGATCAGATTCTAAAACGCCGCTTATCAGATACAACACGCTCAAGAGATATGGAAGGATATGCTGCGATAAAGGATCACCAGAGGTACAACCGCTACATGGCAGCATCATATTCAATGCTCACCGGATGTACTGTAAAAATTGTTAAAAATCTGGACTTTTTACTTGAGAACGCCGTTAAAGAGATGGTTGATCTCCTGAGGTGAAAATCCGGGATGGCAGCGGCAAATAAAAAACCTGCAGGCGGAGGGATGTTTACATTCCTCATTATTATGGTTCTTGTAATGATCGTCTACAGTGTTCCGTTTTTAAGAACCGGCATTGCAGATGCAGCAGGTCTAATATTAAACCCGGCCTTTGAGATTCTTGGGGTCACATGGCCGATAATGATTCTTGTTCTTGCAGCAGTTACAGGATGCTACTCATCACTTCTTCAGAAATACACAATCGATTACGAGAAGATGCAGAGAGTCCAGAAGAAGATGCGGGATTTCCAGAAGGAATTCCGTGAGGCTCAGCTTTCCGGGGATGAAAAAAGAGTGCGCAAGTTAAATGAAAAGCGTGATAAAATGATGCAGGAGCAGCTTGAGATGTCCCAGGAACAGTTTAAGCCGCTCGGCTGGATTATGATTATTACAATACCGATTTTCCTTTGGCTTTTGGAGATGGCGCCTGCAATGGATGACATTGTTTTCCCGTTTATGGGAACAATGAATCTTTCAGACCCGACATTTCTTTTTCTGCCGGCATGGATTCTCTGGTATATGCTCTGCTCTCTTACTCTGTCACAGGTCATCAGAAAGACTCTTGATATCGGAGGTCTCTGACCTTGAGAATTACAGTCAGCGGCCCTCCGGGCAGCGGCACTACATCTCTTGCAAAATATCTTTCACTTAATCATTCTTTTAAATTAATCTCGGCTGGCGAAGTTTTCAGAAGCCTTGCAAAGGAGAAAAACCTTGATTTAATTAAATTTGGTGAGCTTTGCGAGAAGGACCCGGCAGTTGACAAACTTATTGATGAACGGCAGAAAGAGATTGGTGAAGAGGGCAATGATATCATAATAGAAGGCAGGCTTGCCGGGCATATGATAAAAAATGCTGATTTAAGAATATGGATTGCAGCCTCATCCGAATGCCGTGCAAAAAGAATTGCACAAAGAGAGGATGTATCTTATGAATCTGCACGCAGTGAAACTGTTCTTCGTGAAAAATCAGAATCAGCCAGATACAAAAAGTATTATGGTATTGATATTTTTGATCTGTCGATATATGACCTTGTTATAAGCTCTGAGAAATGGGGAAAAGAAGAGCTTGCAAGAGTTGTTGATTCGGCACTTGAAAATATTAAGATCTGA
>JAEWWL010000041.1 GCA_023396365.1 Methanobacteriota archaeon | reverse complement strand
TACAGACAGCTTAGAAATTATCTCTACGACATCCCCTCTCTTTTTGTCTACAACGCATTCTGCGTCATGAGCGATCAGGCCACATCAAAAGCAGGCACAATAACTGCTGATGAAGACCGATACATGGAGTGGAAGAGTGTTGACGGAAGCTATGAAAACACTCAGTATGCAGCATTCGACGTTCTCTTCGAAGGAATATTTGATAAAACACGATTCTTAGACATCCTCAAAAACTTCATCTGCTTCTCAAAGGAAATTCCAAACGACAAAAAAATACTATCAGCATACCACCAGTATTTCGCAGTCAAAAAGGCTCTTGAGTCAACAAAAAAAGCATCCGGGACAGATGGAAAAGGCGGAGTATTCTGGCATACCCAGGGAAGCGGAAAGTCTTTATCAATGGTATTTTATGCAAAACAGCTTCAGGAAACACTTGACAGCCCGACAATTGTTGTAATAACAGACAGAAACGATCTTGACGGCCAGCTCTTCAGCCAGTTTTCAGCATGCACAGATTACCTCCGCCAGACTCCCGTTCAGGCCGAAAGCAGAGAGGATCTTAAAAAACTCATAAAAAACAGGGAGGTAAACGGCATAATTTTTACAACGATGCAGAAGTTTGAAGAATATGACGTACCGCTCTCCAACAGAAGAAATATCGTTGTAATCGCAGACGAAGCCCACCGGAGTCAGTACGGGCTTGAGGAAAAGGTTTCAGCGGACGGTAAAATCAGTCTTGGAACTGCACGAAAAGTAAGAGACAGCCTTCCGAATGCAACATATATCGGATTTACAGGAACACCTGTATCTCTTTCAGACAGAAACACACGGGAGATATTTGGCAGTTACATCGACATCTACGACATGACACAGTCCGTACAGGACAAAGCAACTGTTCCAATCTACTACGAAAGCCGTGTTATATCCCTAAAACTCAACGAAAAAATCCTTTCTGATATAGACGAAGAGTATGACCGCGTTGCAGAAGAGGCTGAAGAATATCTTGTTGAAAAAAGCAAGCATGAACTCGGACAGCTTGAAAGCATACTTGGCGCTCCTGAAACGATCACATCTCTAGTTGAGGATATCATAAGCCACTACGAAAAATACCGGCAGTATGAGCAGACCGGAAAAGCAATGATAGTTGCCTATTCAAGGCCAGTCGCGATGAAAATTTACAAAAAAATTCTCGAACTTCGCCCGTTATGGAATGAAAAGCTTGGTGTTGTCATGACATCCGACAACAACGATCCTGAAGAATGGCGGGAGATAATCGGCAACAAAAAACACAAAGAGATGATGGCTGCAAAATTCAAGGACAACGACAACCCCTTAAAAATCGCAATCGTTGTTGACATGTGGCTTACAGGATTTGACGTTCCATCCCTTTGCACAATGTATGTCTACAAACCAATGAGCGGGCATAATTTAATGCAGGCAATCGCCCGTGTAAACCGCGTCTACAAAGACAAGCAGGGCGGACTCATTGTTGATTATGTCGGAATTGCCGGTGCACTTAAACGTGCAATGAAAGATTACACAAGCCGCGATCTAAATAACTACAAAAATCCTGATATCGCAAAAACAGCCTATCCCAAATTCCTTGAAAAAACAGAGGTCTGCCGCGACTTATTCTACGGTTATGACTATTCCGGATTTGAAAGCGGAACAGACTTAGACCGTGCCAGATTAATAAGCGGCGGAGTCAACTTCTTAACTCCCCCCTCAAAAGAGGAAGAAAAAAAGGCATTTATCAAAGAATCCCTCCTTCTTCGTCATGCAATGTCTCTTTGCCAAAGCCTGCTTACCCAAAGCCAGAGATTTGAAGCGGCATATTTTGAAACAGTAAGAACACTTCTGACAAGAATAGAAGGAAAAGGAAAACTTTCCCTAAAAGAGATAAACAACCGGATAAACGAACTATTAAAGCAGAGCATAAAAAGCGAAGGTGTGATTAATCTCTTCTCTGATGTGCAGGAAAAATACTCTCTTTTTGACTCTGCATTTCTTGCTGACATTGCCAGGATGAAAGAGAAAAATCTTGCAGTAGAGATGCTTAAAAAACTGCTTGCAGAACAGGTGAGGGTTTATTCCGGAACAAATGTTGTCAAATCAGAAAAATTTTCAAAACTCCTAAAAGATGCAATGAACAGCTACATAAACGGCATGATTACAAACGAGCAGGTGATAGAAGAGCTGCTTAAAATTGCAGAAGATATGGCACAGGCTCAAAAGGAAGGTGAAAAGCTTGGACTTACAACTGAAGAGATGGCATTTTATGATGCCTTAACAAAGCCTGAGGCAGTCAGGGATTTCTATGAAAACGAAGAGCTTATCAAAATTACAAAAGAGCTCACTGATCTTTTGCGCAGGAACAAAACAATCGACTGGCAGAAAAAAGAGACAGCAAGGGCAGGGATGAGAAGGCTTGTCAAGCGTCTTTTAAAGCAGCACAAATATCCTCCTGAAGGAATGGAGGATGCAGTAACAACAGTTATTGCACAGTGTGAGATGTGGACTGACAACACTGCATTTGATGAATTAAAATAGTCTGAGTTCTTTTTAGAACTATTTTTAATTTAAGAATTTATTAAGAGTTATTTGAATTATCTGGTTAATCAATTTTTAAGGCAGATTTTAATCATCTATCTCAGATATGTAAATTATATAGTCTATTAACCACAATTTCATTTCAAATGACAATCTGGATTGCGTCAACCAACCGCGACAACTGGGAAATAATTAAGAAAAATAACATCTGGGGCGTTCCAAAGCGAAACAAAAACAGCATAGAAAGATCAGAGCCCAAAGACAAAATTCTCATATTCGTCCGCCAGGAAAATGCAGATGACACCATTCTTCCATCCGCAATAACGGCAGCGTTTGAGATAGCATCAAAGCCCTTTGAAGATCAGTCCGAAGTATTCAAAAAGCCTCCGACAATGCACGGCGAAGAGAATTTTCCATATCGTATTAAATTAAAGCCTGTCAAAATATTCAAAGAGGAACTTGATTTTAAGACTTTAATTTCAAATCTTGAATTCATCACAAACAAAAAGCAGTGGACGGGACACCTTCGAACCGCTATGAGAACAATTCCTGAAGGAGATTATG
The DNA here is from genome assembly GCA_023396365.1 of Methanobacteriota archaeon. Taxonomy (GTDB): domain Archaea; phylum Halobacteriota; class Methanomicrobia; order Methanomicrobiales; family Methanomicrobiaceae; genus Methanomicrobium. The sequence goes on along the minus strand of JAEWWL010000041.1, from coordinate 3,672 downwards.
AATATATAATAAAGGCCGCTGAGACTCCGAGAGGGTGAATCTTATGGGAGATATTAGGATTTCTAACATGAAAAACGGCGGCGATGCAACTCCGGACGAATTAAAAAAAGTGTTTAATGATTATATTGATTATAAAAACAAGGGGCAGAACAGGTCAAAGGTCAGGTTTGTTTTGGAGTGAATTAATGGATAGAGATAATATTATTGCACTGCTTGGCAAGCATGAATGGAATGATCTTGAATTCAAAAAAGGGCAAAGGGGAGTGCCGGCCGAGACCTATAAAACAGTTTCAGCTTTTGCAAATACAAAAGGCGGATGGATAATATTTGGGATTAAGGACGAAGATGGCAGTATTTTGCCCATCGGAGTTTTGGATGTAGATACTGTTCAGAATGATTTTTTAGGTGTGCTGAGATCCAAGACTAAATTCAATCATGTAATATCATGTGAAGAGGAGCTGTTTTCTCTTGACGATAAGGATATTCTGGCATTTTTTATTCCGGAATCGCCCCGCAATAAAAAGCCTGTTTTTCTAAACGGGAACTGGAGTGAGTGTTATATCCGAAGTGGCGGATGCAGTCAGAAATGCACTGAGGAAGAGATTAAACGGTTTGTCCGTGATTCTTCTGATATTAAATATGATGGTGAACCTGTTTTTGATATTGATTCAAATATTTTCTATGATGAGGGATCTGTTCAGTATTACAGGAATCTCTACAATTATAAAAATCCCGGCAGATCTGAAACTTTAAATGATCTGGATTTTCTTTCTGAATTTGGTTTTCTTGTAGAAAAGGATGGCAAACTTGCTCCCACACGTGCAGGTGTGTTGATTTTTGGCAAGGATAAGTATGTCCGCCGGATTCTTAATAACCGGATTGTTGTAGATTATCAGAGAATTGATCTTGATTTTGATGACTGGTCGCCTGAAGTCCGATGGCATGACAGGGTTGCAATTGAAAGCAACCTTATTCAGGCATGGATAATTCTGGCTGAGAAATATCACCGGATGGCTGACAGGCCGTTTTCGGTAGATAATATTTCTCTTCGCAGGAATGATGAACCGGCTGATTATATCTCATTTCGTGAAGCCGCAATGAATCTTTTGATTCATCAGGATTATGGTGATCATGGAAGGAAGGCTTCGATTAAATTTTATAAGGACAGGACTGTTTTCTGGAATCCCGGGGATTCTTATGCCGATGAGAAAGAACTTTTGGAAACGACTGAAAAGGAGGTTCGAAATCCATCTATTGTAAGTGCATTCAGGAGAATCGGGATGTCCGAGCAGGCCGGCAGCGGTGTGCCGTCAATTTTTAATAACTGGCGCGAGCTTGGAAATGTTCCTCCTGTTATCAAAAATTACAAGGATAAGAAGGCTTTTGAGCTGGTTCTTCTTAAGGACAAGCTTTTTTTGAGGACATAAAAACTTTCCAGAAGGAAACCGGATTTAACCTTTCAGATGATGAAGCACGTGTTTTTGTTCTGGCTGTTAAGAGAGGCAGTATATCGGCTGTTGATGTAAGGGCAGTAACAGGAAAGAAATGGCGTGAATGTCAGGAGATTACTGAGAGGCTGGTTAAAGAAGATCTGATAGTTGCCGGCAATGACAACAGATTTTGGCCATCTTCGCGTATAATTAATTCAATAATTTATGAGAGAATCAAGAAAGGAATTGTCGGAGAAGAGAAAGAGAGAGATCAGACTAAAAAAGTTTCAGATAAGAAAAAAGTGGAATTATTTGTCAAAGATTCAGATGATAAATTAACAGAGACCGAATATAAGGTGCTTTTAGCCTGTGAGATTCCGCGGTCAACAAAAGAACTTCTTGAAATTACCAGGTTAAAAAACAGAGATCATTTCAGGAAAAATGTAATTGCTACACTTATAGAACGAGAACTTCTTTTTATGGTTGATCCCAAAAAACCAAAATCTCCTCTTCAAAAGTATATTACATCAAAGAAAGGTCAGAATATTCTGATTAAAGACAAAAATGAGTGAATTTTTTTTTCAGATTAATATTTGGCTTTTTCTAACTTCTTTTGGTAAGGTTTAGATATATCTGTTTGAACATTGCTTGCATGTTACTTGCATGTTACTTGCATGTTACTTGCATGGTTGTTCACAAATTGTTCTCAATTTATTAACTACTTGACCACTACTTGACCACTACTTGACCACTACCTGACTTCATTCCTCTATTTCCTGTATCCTGCCTGCAAAGTGCTTACATTCAACCCTTATAACAAAAGAATTTAACATTATGGAAAAAAATCCAGATATATATTCTTTAATTTCTGATTTCGCACCTCTGATAAGAAAAACCGATTGAGTTAACAATATTTCGCCGACATTCCTCAGATTCACCAAGAAAAAAAATCAGCACAAAAAATGATATGGGCTTGGAAAAAGCCAAAACTTTGATTTTGCAAAGCTATGAAGATAATTAGGAGTATTAAGATCTGGAATATTTTTAAAAAAACGAGCTATCCGGAATTTCCGGATAGTTCAAAAAAAAACCCAAAAACGAACTTTTAGGAATTTCCTAATAACTGGAATTTTCTAATATTTGAATTGCGATTCAATTCCCGACTCCCTGTACTTTGAACTGTAAAGAAATACTTGACAGTTGCCCCCACTGAATCTGTATCAAAAAGTGCACAGGCTGTGCACCTTTTTTGTCTTCCGGAATATTTTCAAAAACGAGCTATCCGGAATTTCCGGATAGTTCAAAAGTATAAAATTTAAAATCCCCGGCGTTTTTTATAGCAATTACATGCCTCTTTGAAAACATTCATATTACTTATCTTACTAATAAGATTTGTAAGATACAGCATGCCATTAATAGAAATAAAAACCGGAACCATTACAGAAAAAGGTCAGATTGTCATTCCAAAATCATTAAGAGAGAGATTTAGTCCGGGGGAAAAAGTTGCAATAATTTCTTATGAGGACAGAATTGAATTAAGGCCTATCAGTTCTGTAAACGAAGCGCTTTCATGTGCATATGCAGCGGAGAAGACTCTTAAAAAAGACCGGGACTTAAAAGAAGAAGATGAGGCATGGAAGAGTTTGTAAAAGGTGACGTCTTAGTCGTCCCCTTCCCTTTTTCAGACCTCTCCGGTGCAAAAGAAAAGACCTGTTCTATTAATTGCAGTTTTGAAAAGGAGAAGACATCATCCTGTGCCAGATAACAAGCAAAACAGAACTGACAGTTATTCTGTAAAAATTGCAGACAGCGATTTTGAATCAGGAGGTCTGAAGATTACAAAGTTTCATCAGGCCTCAAAGAATATTTACAGCTGATAAATCACTTATATTATACAAAGCGGGCAGACTAAAGCCTGAAAAGATAAATGAAGTAGAGGATAAACTTGTAAAAAATTATTAAAAACCCTTCATGAAATCCCCCTTCCCTCTAATTCCCCTCCCTCTACAGCCTCCCATAACACTTATCACAAATCGCCAGCTTAAGATCACAAGACCTAAACAAAGCCTTCCACTCATCACAAAGACCGCACCGGCCGAGCTCAACCGACAACCGCTCAAAATCCGCTGCACACATAACGCCCGGCATAACATCAGTTATGCCTGCTTTTTTGAGTATATTAAGAAATTAGAGGAGCTCCGGCTTGTTGATCTTGTGAAGAAGGATGGTGTTCATGGGAGGA
>JAEWWL010000038.1 GCA_023396365.1 Methanobacteriota archaeon | reverse complement strand
ATCTCCCAATTCAGCAATATGCCTGTATTCATCTTTAATTGCAAAATTAGTAAACGTGCTCATTGATTATTGATCAATTTATGAAAATAAAGTACTTTTGGTTTGGATGGGTTTATCGAAATCCTCTTAAAGTTTCCAGAAATTAAATTCTGTAAATGCAATTCATACCTTTGTTCTAAGCCTTGAATAAATTTGTTAGGTGGAACAATTATTACTATTTCTTTATTATTTGTAATTCTTTTAAATATCTGTTCATAGCTTATTGCTTTATATACCATCTCTATTGGAACACTAATTTTTTTGTGATATGAAATATTTGTATGGAATGATGTATCAAAAAGGATGAACATGTTTAATTCATCAATATATCCACATAAAACGGTGTATGATACATCAGTGTTGTCAAAATTCCAGACTTCACCCCTTTTGTTTCCAAAAATAAGTCTTGCTACATAAGCATCTTTTGAGAGTGAAATTCGCATATCCGTTAAATAGATACGTATTAAATTAGGAAGAGGTGGTTTTAATTCAAGTACAAAGGATTGATCTTGTTTATTAGAATGTGATAGTAAAATTGGTTCTAAACTTTCAATAATCAATTTGTACCCTTTTTCTTGAACTATTTTAGGAGCATTTATGAATTCATCTTCATTTATTGGTTCATAATCTTCTTCCAATTTTGAAAACTCAGCTTCAACTTCTTTTAAAGAATGTTCAACTTGTTCAAAATAGTTTATAAGATATTTTAAAATAATATCATACAATGGTTCGCTTAAAGAATATCTTGTATCAGAATGCCCTGAGGTATGACCTATTTCTTCTGCAATAATCCAATTTGCTTCATATAAATTTCTTAAAAGCTCTGTTATTACTATACCGTTTATAAAATCTGAACTTTGTATCATTCTACTTGGTTTTTTAGGATTTAAATGCAAATATACCATGATTCTTGAAGCATTGGGACTTATTCCAATCTTTATCATTTGTTTGACTATTTCATCAGCATTTTTTGTACCAAAATTATTCCAATTTGTTGAGTTGAATATTTGATATAAATTTTCAAATTTCTTTTTGTTTTTTGATTCTAGATAGCAATATATTTGTTCAGGGGATTTGTTCAAGCTATAATAGTTTATTATTCGATTATTCTCGGCATTTTTGTTAAATGAAACTACAACTCCTTTTTTAACTAATTCTTTTAATGAATTTTTGATATGTTTTATTTTTTTAGGAGAAGATGAATAAAATTTTGAAATTGGAGCTTCTTTATTATGTAATAATAAATCTAGTACAAATGCGTCATTTGCCTCTATTCCTAGAACTTTTAAATTTTTTATTAAGTCTCTAGATAGATTTTTTTGTTTAGATACTTGCTCTATTGATAATGAATCTCTAACTTCTGGAGGAATAAATAATAGAATAAATAGTTGTTCTGATATTTGCAACAGTTTTGAATGAATATCCCAGTATTTTTCATTATTGCCATAGAAGCGGATTGCCCAAGATAAGTATTTAATCCCAGTTTGTAATTCAAATATTGGGAATTCTTTTTTATCCGAAATTGTTTGTAAATAGTACTCAACTGTTTTATAGAACTCATTAAAGATTTCAATTATTGAGTTTTCTTGCCTAATAAAATACCTAGCTAAAAATCCATCTGCTTCTTGAATTTTATATGCTACTTTATCAATAACTTCAAAGTCATCTAAAAACAAAAAGGGGGTTATATTTGACGAAATTAATTTTGTATTCTTTAATAACTGATTTTGAATATCTATCTGATTATAACCTAGATATGCTGAACAGTTTTCAAGTGCAATATTAATCTGGGAATCATCTGATGAGAAATTAAGATACGAGTAATATTTTTGATAATATTCTTTGAAATTTAATAAACTTATACCAAGAGTAAGATCATATATTTGTATTTCAATAGGAATTGGTGTAAGAAAATAAGTGTTTGCTCTACCTCGTTTTCCATTATTTTCAACTTTTTCAACCATTAATACATGGTGTTCACGCAATATTTCAGGAGATTGGGATATATTTTTTAAAATTATACCAGCATAAATATCAGAAATATGATATTTTTCTGCTATATCGTCTCTTGTAAGTTTTGAAGTATAAAGATCATTTAGTATTTGATCAATAATTTCTGTATCAGACATTATTACTCATTTTTAGTATCTATCTTCTGAATAATAGGCATTTTCATAAAATTTTAATAATGCGGGTTAATTTTACATAAATACTTGTCGAAAAAGAATAAATATCTATATCTGACAAACATCTGAATTACCGCATAAAAGCATAGAATAGAAGTGGTTCCATACTATTCAGATCGATCTACCATACCGTCACAATTTCTTATGCGGTTATTAGTAAAATGAAAGGCCCCTAGATGGGGTATCTAAAGTCTTACAATTGAAATAGAAAATCTAAATTTTTGCATTCCTCTCTTCAAAATCCTTCAGTATTTCTAATTATTGAATGAGCATTTGAAAGATTTCGTTTCATTTTGGATGTGATTTGAATTCTTCTGAAATTATAGTTGGGGAAATTATATATAATATTGATTATAAATATATTTATGGAATTATATAATTGTTTGATAAAAAAATTTTAGAGGTTTACGATGATTCGGTGCATGTATTGTAAAGAAAAGTGGTTCAAGTCACGGCAGGCACTTAGAGCACATTTACGGTTCTGTCCTGCATATCAGGAGGCCAAAATAAAGGCTGGTATTGATGGAAAATATCTACAGGCCATTCCTAATGGTCATATACTACGTTATGATAATGACGCGAATCCTGATGCATTGTGGAGGGATTACATTGATCCAATGTGAATGTGGTAGTTGGTTCAAAAGTAAACGGGCTTTGGCAGCTCATCAGGCCAAGTGTCCAGTTGTATTAAGAATCAAAGAAGAAGAAAGGGCAAAGGAAACCTATTACGCAGAACTTGAACAGATTGCCACAGAATCAAAAGTTATTGCCGATAAATACTTTAAAGAAAATCAAGTTTTGATTCAGGAAAATAAAGAACTAAAAACTGAATTAAAACGATTTGATGAATATAAAGAAGCATTTCTGATTCTTAAAGCAAGAAGAGAATACTTGGAAGAAGAAAACTTCTCACTCCAAAATCAGCTTAATGAATTGGCTGTATTATGTTCAGGATCTTAGAGTCCTTTACATAGAGAATGTTTTTTAACAAAGTGATTGTTGTCACAAATCTCAAAGATGCATGCGCGAATTAGTGTATATCTCAAGGAATGGGTTCAGTTTTAGAATCTGAGCATAATCTGGAGAATATATATAATTATATTATTATATTAATAAAAAAGCAATGCAATTCCTTTAAATTAATCGTATTTTTAACATTTGGGTGTAATTATGCAGTAAAATTGAATTTAAGAGTTGCTTCTTTTAAAAAAATAAATGGTAGAAATAAAATGATAGTAATGGATTTTTGATCTATTTCCATTATCTTAACTACTATCAATTTTCTCCATAAATTCTTCATAAAATCCCAAAAAATTTGAATTCATGAATTTTCCAATATCGGATATGTGCTCGTAATCGATGTAATAAAATGTCGTTGTATCTATTTTATTCTCTGAAAGGTCATAATCATCATATTTTGATAAAAATTCGTCTTCGTCGACTAGGATATCAAGACAGTTCTTAATAATGGAATCTGACCAGATTACATCTTTCTTCCTTTCTTTAATCCAAGAGATTAAACTGTCACCACTACAACCTTTTGAATAATTTTCCTCCTTAATGGGTTTGAAAAAGTTAGGATGACTAAGGATGGTTTTAATTCCAATATAGATTTTTGAATCTCCAACAATCGATAAATAATTCAGATCATCATGTAAGTCAACATAGGATTTGCCTAAATCTACAGCCTCGTTGTTTAGTGCTTCTTTAATTTCTTCCTCAGAGAAGTTTGAAATAAGCTTCTTAAGATTACCCCCGATTGCTCTTTTTGTTGCAGTTTCAACGTCAATCTTAATTGAATAATTGTGGACTAATTTGATAATTTCATCCAAATTTTCGTTTGTAAGATCAAACCTTTGGAATTTTGAACTGGCTTCTTCTTTTAAATAATCAAAATCGTGTTCTTTAAGAACCAAAAATTTACAATTATTCTCACAATAGTCTTTGACTGGTGAAAATCTGAGCATGGAATTCGTAGATTCATCCATTATCAGCTTATCGAGATTCGATTCAGTTTTAGATAATATCTCTCTGTAATTTTTTTCTTTCTCTAATAACGACTCTCTCTCTTCCGTTAATGAATTTATTTCTTCGTCATTAGAATCGCAATTCTCTGAAATTTCCTTAAATCGTTTAGAATTCTCATTAAATTCCGTTTTAATGTCTAAAAGACTCCTTTTTAAACCCTCAATTTTGGCTCTATAATAAGGCAATGAGTAGTGGCAACTATCAACAAACATGATGTCTATCCAAGGGATATCCAAACCTCTGCTAATTATTGAATTCTGATAAAATACAATGTGCTTTCCAATACAGAAATTCAAGAATAAATCAAACGGATTTTCTTGCTGGACATTAACTAGCTTGATGTTGTTTTTTAAACGCGATGTAAATGTCTCCTGATGCTTTATACTTGATGTAAGAACCATGAAGGGGCATGTGAATTTCTCAGATTCATTGTACCTAAGTAATTTCTGAATGAAATTATCAAGCAGTCTTTTTTGTTCTCTTTTATTTTTACCACAGGCGACAATTAAAACAAAATTATCTGAATAATCAAATCTATCTGTTTTTAGCTCCTGAATATCATCAGGGTTACTTACAAGATTTTCAGAAAATATTTCTGCCTCAGTATATCCAATCAATAGAAATCTTTCAGCACATTCGGGTAATCGACAATATCCGTATTGCTCAGGAATTAGATACAATTCATTTTTATTCCTTGTTTTAAGATTAGCTAAAGGATTTAATGATAAGGGATATAGTACCGCAATAAAAATATTGATGATACTTGCCCTTTGGTTGTGTTCAGATATCTCAGAGCAGAGACCTTCGATCAATTTTAAAGCACTACGCTTTAATTTATCCTCGACCTCTGAGACAAGCTTCTCTTCTCCTTCAATACTTGGCTTAGTTTCTAATAAATTCTGATAAAGCGTATCAAAATCAATCTTGGAATTATTTCCCGTTGAAACGCTATAATCATCAATCTGCTTAGATAGAGAAATCAAATAATCGATGATTGAATTTAAGATAATCTTTTCATTTTCAAAATTCTTCTTTTTGATAATGTGTTTTTCTTTCATTTCTTTAAGGGAAATTACCAGATCTGAAAGATTATTTTCGATTTTAATAACATTATTAGATCTTTGCAAAGAGGCGATTAAGACCTCCTTTGCCATATAGTGTCTAATCGATGTGTCTTCATCGATAACCATTATCTCTCTATCCTTGAAGCATAGATGGGGCCATTTCTCCTCATCAGCTACAGTATAGAATGGAATTGTGAATACAAAATCCACGAATTCCTCACATGCATGAAGGAAATGATATTTACACAAATCTGAATTTAGACTCTCTAAATCGATTTTGTTATGTTTAGAGCAGTAATTTTTAGCTTTATTTCCCAATTCACTAAATGTGATAACCTTATTCTTCAGGGATGGATTATTTTCAATAATTTTCTTCTTTTGATCAGAATTATAAACGGGTTTTAGAGAACATGAACTGCAATTCTTTTTATCAGTACAACTACAGGCTCTGTTCTTTCCGTACAAGATTACAGCTTTTTTGTCTGGATATAATTCGCAGAATTTCTTGAATTGTTTCTCCAGAATCGCATAATTTGGAGCTACATAAATTCCAGACTTGTGTTTGCCAAGCTGAATCAGTGAATAATGTGATTTACCAGTTCTTGGCAGCCCGTTTAAAATAACACATTTTTTATCTGGTAACGTATCTGGAAAAGTGTCACATTCTTTGACTTCGAATGGTAGTTCATCAAAAAATTTTTTTGATGGTGAATAATCAAATTCATCATACTCGCTATAAGCTTTGATTATAGTAAATTCTAGATAATTATCATTCTCTGTTTTTTCATATGGTCTGAAATTTACAAATATGGCATATGCCTGTTCTGGTGAAAATCTGTATTTCTTTAATTGTTTACAAACATACCAATCAGATGCACTACGATCATAGTTTTTGTTTTCATCCAGTTTGTAAATCTCATATTCTTCAACATTTGTAAGAGCAAGATCAAGTCGCTTATTTTGTTGCCTAATCTCAGCTAATGTGATTCCATCTTGATTTTTGAAAAGATCTGGATCTTGATCGGTTAACTCCTTAATCAGATCATAGTTTAGTTGAGTGTCAGAAAAATCGGAATTACTCTTTTCTGAACACTTTTTCCTAACATTTCGTGATCTATTTTTCTCTCCAAAATTTATCCAATCAGGAAAGTCATTCTCATCAATGAATTTTATTGGTTTGTTGATTAAAACCTTGTAAATTCCATCTGCTCTTGGATTGTTAACCGTTTTTTCATTCGATGATTTTGGGGGTACATACGACCCTGCTCCAACAATATATTGTGAAGCCATTCGTAATTCACCAAAATCTGTGCCTTTATAATACGGATGTGGATTTTTTGTTTTACTCCTTATCCTGTATTTCTCCTTAAATGATTTTATGAAAGAACTTTTTGTGGCGAAGTAAAGATGGTATCCTCCAGAACGAGTTTGTACAGTGAAGGTATCCATATACCTCAGTAGTTCAAATAATTTATCAGAAGGTAATTTTGGTTCACCATTTTTATCCAAATCTATGTCTAAAAATGTAAGTGAGACATAATTTTCATCTTCACTTTCAACAGACATCTGATGAGTACCTACAATTCCAAAATTTCCATGATTGTTAATGATATCAAGGATAATGTAATCATGATCCTGATGGAGAGATTCTCTTTCTTCTATCCATCTTTTACCTGATGATGGTATTTTACCATTTTTTACTAAAGGCAGGGCATAATAATCAAATTTAAGATCAGTATCTTTGCAATTCTGGTCTAATTCTTCTAATCTCAGTTTAAATTTTCGATATTCCTTAAGCCTTGTTTTTGTTATTAGAGGAGTTGCTTCATCTTCTAAGACTCCGTCTACATATTCCTGAAATTCCTCTTCTTTCATAGGTTCACCCCCTGAAGAAGGGTGGCTACTCTGACTCTATCGCCATTCTTGCTTATACAAATTAATTTCTTGTTTTCTTCAAGCAGCAATGCGACCAATTTCTGGTAAATGTTCAATTTCTCGAACAACTCTTCGGTAATTTTAATTACTCCTCCATTTTGTTTCATGAATAGTATTTAGTTGAAAATGATATATACTAAAAAAATACATAATATTTTATGAAATTGTATAGTATAGCAATTACAGATAATAAATTGAATATATTGGATATCATTGCGAGATCAAATAAACCAATGAATGCAACAGCAATTTCTAAATTGAATTCAGAAATAAAATCGCAACCCCTTCTACAACCCACAGTTCAAAGAACTGTAACAAAATTAAGAAAAGAAGGGCTTGTAAGGGTAAAAAAATCTAAGAATATAAAAAATGCAATAAGAAATGATCTTTTTTTAACAGATGCAGGATTGTGCAATTATATTTTAGGATTAAATGATTATTACGAAAAAAAGTTACAGAGTAAAAATTCAACTTCTGAAAAAGAATCCACTTCTGAAAAAGATTCGACTCCAAAAAAAGAATCTACTTCTAAAAAAGAAGAACCTCTTCCAGTAGAAGATTTTGACCTTGAAGAAAATTATATTTCTGAAGAGGATACTACAATAAAATCAATTTTTGACTTATTAAAAAAACTTGAATATGTTAATCCTAGTGTCAAAGATTACCTTTCATCATATGAATATTTAATAAATATTGGTAAAAAGGACAAATTTACTACTCAAGAAATACTGAGAGCAATAGACAATTTTGAATATGCATTGTATGGTGCATGCCATAAAACACTCTCAAATGTCAATTTGATTCCATATACTAATAAAAGTGGAAATCTTAACAAAAAAAAGCATCTTTACGTTGAATATAAAAAAGAGATCCACAATAATTTTACATTTTATTTATTCAATCAATTAAACTATTTTTTTCCTGTGGATTCTGACGATACATTATATGCAAAAGTTGGTAAGTTTATATTAACAGAATTCAAAAAATCTGAAACTAAATATATAATTATTGAGGAATTAGAGATCCAACTAATGGAATATAATAGATATTCAAACCTTTTAGATGATTTAAAAGAGGAATGAATTTTTTTTAAACCTCTGAGGGGATAGAATCTAAATTAAATTCTAATGCCATTTTTTGAAGGATCGACATAACTAATTCAGATTCAGATACATTTTCAATAATTTGTGTGAACTGTTTCAAATGATTATGTGAGTAAACTTCAAGGGGGTTATTACAATTTGGATTTTCACATATTTTTGAATTCCCTGAATTTATATGGCCGCAAAGACTACATTTTTTTGCTTCAAGGACATAATCCTGATAAAAATCATTATCATCCAGAGATTCAATTTTGGATGCTTTACGAACACTTTTTTTAAGAGTTACACCACTGATGTGTAAATATGTTAAAAATTCCTTTGTATTTTGATTGCCCCACATAATCTCTTTAATATCACATTCAAGCATCCCCATTCTTATCAAATGTGTAATCCGAGCATGCCTGAAATAATGAGGAGTTATTTTTGTTGAATAGCCAGCTTTCTTAACAATAAGCTTGAATTGTTTTCTTATTGTCTCATCCTTTAGCTGTTGATTGTATCTTGATAAAAAGACATAACTGTCACCATTTACATCAATTGGGTACGAGTCTTTTAACATTTTAAGATAGCGAACAGAGGCATATAAAGGAACATATCTGGGATAACCTGTTTTTTCACAAACATGAATTGTAACACCTCCATCATTATCAAAGGTGATTTGATTCCATTTCATATTTCTAATTTCACATAATCTAAAACCACCTTCATACATTACGTAAAGAAATGCCTTATCTCGGATAGAAGTAGCACAATCTATCATTGATTTGATCATTTTTTGAGTAGGAATATTCTCTAATTTTTTTGTATGCCTGTTTTTTCGTGGAGGGTTAATATCTTTCATCATCTTCTTTTCAATTGTAGAATAATTTCTTTCAATTAAAAAGTTGAAAAATGCCTTTAAATCCAGTATATAATCCCGAATAGTATTCTGTGAAAGGTAATCCCCTGTTGTATCAGAAACGGTCATATCAATAAGAGAAATTGCCATTTCAAGATCATCATAAGAACATTCTGTATATTCTTTATTGATGCTATAAAATCTCCTCCAACCGCATAAATGAACAAAGTTAGACTTTATTGTTGAGGGAGCAATTTGACCATTCTTCACTTTTTTGGAATTAATAAATTTCCAGAAAATATCATGCTCCTCCTGAGTAATATGACCCTCTTTTACTTGTTTTTTCAGATACGATACCGCTTCATTTATTTTTTTTGTGTTCTGACTTCTTGTCATACATCATAGTTGAATTTTTAACAATATATAATAAAAAAATACATACTAAAAATTATTTTTGCATACTATGTAATTTAGCATACCATATCTGAATGAGTTAACACAGCAAAAAATAGTGCATGTATGAGAATATGAGTTATTAAAAAAGTTATTTGTGGGCTTCATTCTCCAAATAACCCTCAAGTATCGACAATACTTGATCATACAATTCTTGTGGGATTGGCTTCCTCTTAGTATCTGGATTATTACTTACTACTGGAAGACTCAGTTGTCTTCCACATTTGGAACATACAGTAAAAGTTCTTGGATTTATTGTAGCGCATGCAGGACACTGAACTGCATCCAGTTTTTCACTCTTGTTTTGGTTGGAGATCTTAATCCCGTTCCTAAGAAATATTTCATTATCGATATCCTGATTGCACAGATGAAGGTAAGTCTCAAACTCCTTTGTGTTGAGATTACCCCACATCATCTTCTTGATCATACTTTCGGAATAACCATCCCGTATCATCTGTGTGATTCTGGAATGTCTGAATAGATGTGGTGTGACCTTCTTATTGATACCCGCTCTTTTTGCAATTCTTTTAAATTGAGCGCGCATTGCAGAATAGGTCAATGGCGTGTTATCATTTTTTAGAAAAACAAACTGTTCTCCATTTGATTCAAAGGGGTAATTGTTCAACCATTGAATCAGGTATTCTTTCGCTGCCACAAGACGAACATAACGCTCCTTCTTTGTTTTCTCATCAACATTGATGATAACACCATATTCGTCAATTTTTACCTGATTCCATTTCATGTTCCCAATTTCACATGCTCTAAAACCACCTTCATACATCACATAGATAAGGGCCTTATCACGGATTGTGAAAGAACACCTAATCATACTGGCAATCTCTGATTCGCTTAAAATATCATTGGCAGTTTTAGTCTGACAGTCTTTCAATGAAGTCTTGATTGAAGTGATGTCTTCAATGGCAATATCAGATAACTTATTTTTTATCAGGAACTTGTAGAAGCCCTTAAGAATAATCTTGTAATCGTTTTTAGTGTTCAGCTTATACGGTAATCCTTTTTGAGACTTTACGTAATCCAGTTCTTCTATAGCATCAAGGATATCATCAAAAGAACATCTGGTGTATTCATCGAGTCCTAAGAACTTTCTCCAACCAATCAAATGCTGAGAGATCTTCAACATCCGATTTTCACTAAGCTTGGAATTCTTATTCCTGACAAACTTGAAGTATCTCTTAATGAGTTGATATTCATCTTCTGTGATGAATCCACCACCAACTGCTCTTAAGAGATTCTCATCAACTAACTTTCTACTGACCTTGTGGAAACCCTTGTATTCACACTTTTCAGATGTGTGTGGTTTTCGTGGCGTTAAGTTTGAAGAACAGGATAGCTGTCTAGGTCTTGATACCTGTAAGTCCTGATTAAAATTTTCAAAAAAATCTTGTTCAAATTCCTTACCCTTTTGTTTGGGGGCATTGGACTTGAACTCATATGCTGATATGGGGATTCGAACCCCAGTCGTCGGCGTGAGAGGCCGACATGATTGGCCGGACTACACTATATCAGCAAAAAATTGCGTATATTATGTTGTCATAATTAGTACTTAAAGATTGATAATTGGCTTTTGGGATTTTTGATTTTGTGAAAAAGGGTTTTTGGTAAAAATGGATTTTGGGCAAACCTGCTCTTCGCCCTTTATTTTAAAGACACCGCCTGCTTCATAATAGATGCGTAATCCCTAAGCTCGCTGCATGCACGGCTTATATCTTCCCTGTATCTCTCAACAACCGACACAATCGCACTTCCGACAATCACACCGTCAGCACCGGCCCGGATAATCTCTTCTGCATGCAAAGGCGTTGAGATTCCAAAGCCAAAAGCAACACTAACATCATTATCAGCTGCGGCAAGAGCTCCTTTAACCCTTTTTAAAAGTGAGTATGCCTCTTTAGACACTCCGCTTCGCTTTCCGGTAACGCCAAGCGCTGATACCAGATAGACAAAACCACCGGCTTTTTGTGCAATCATTAAAAGCCTCTCATCAGACGTTGTCTGGCTCACAAGAAAAATCTGAGCGATTCCTGTTCTAAGAGATGCCGAATATGCAGAATCCGCCTCCTCAGGCGGCATGTCAACAATTAAAATTCCGTCAACACCGGCCTCTTTTGCCTCATCATAAAACTTATCAGTCCCACGCTGAAAAACAACATTTGCGTAGACCAAAAAGACAATCGCAGCATCTGAATAATTTCTTATCTCCTTTACAATCTCAAATACGCCGTCAACACTAATTCCTGCATCAAGAGCTCTTTTATCTGCCGCCTGGATAACCTCGCCGTCTGCAACCGGATCTGAAAACGGAACTCCAAGCTCCAAAACATCGCAGCCGCCGTCGATTAAAGCCTTTGCAATTTTTATTGAATCAGAAATATTCGGATCTCCGGCGACAGTGTAGGCGACAAACCCGGGCTTTTTAAAAGCCCGTGCAAGTCTGTTTCTTCCCAAAACTTTGGCTTCCAAAATTTTTTCCATTATATATCCCTCTTATACATTTTGGAAACAGATGCAACATCCTTGTCTCCTCTTCCTGAAAGGCAGATTACAACTATATCGTCCTTTGAAAACTCATCCTTATTCTTAAGAACATATGAGACTGCATGTGAGGATTCAAGCGCAGGAATGATTCCTTCAGTCTTTGAAAGATACGAAAAAGCCTCTAAGACCTCATCATCCATAGCATATGAGTACAAAACCCGTTTTGAATCAAAAAGCATGCTGTGCTCGGGGCCGACTCCCGGATAGTCAAGACCGGCAGAAACCGAATGCGTCTCTTTAATCTGGCCGTCATTATTCTGAATCAGGTACGAAAGAGCGCCATGAAGGATTCCGGGCTTTCCGGTGTTCAGCGTTGCACCGTTATCACCGCATTTAAGCCCTCTTCCGCCTGCCTCAACGCCAATCATCTTTACATCATCAGAGAGCATCGGATAAAACATCCCGATTGCATTCGAGCCTCCGCCGACGCATGCAACAAGTGCATCAGGAAGCCTTCCCTCTTTTAAAAGGCACTGCTCTTTTGTCTCATTTCCAATCACTGACTGAAAGTCCCTTACAATTTTTGGAAACGGATGCGGTCCTACAACTGATCCGATAAGATAATGTGTGTAGTCAACACTTGCCGACCACTCACGAAGGGCCTCGTTTGTTGCATCCTTAAGCGTCCTCGTCCCCGATTTTACCGGGTGAACCTTAGCGCCCATAAGCTCCATTCTAAAAACATTGAGCTTTTGCCTCTCACAGTCCTCCTCGCCCATGAAAACTTCAACTGCAAGTCCAAGAACCGCTCCTGCAATCGCTGTCGCAACACCGTGCTGGCCTGCACCGGTCTCTGCAATCAGCCGCTTTTTTCCCATTCTTTTTGCAAGGATTGCCTGGCCTAAGGTATTGTTTAACTTGTGAGCTCCGCCGTGGAGGAGATCCTCTCTTTTAAGATACACCCTGCAGCCGCAGTCCTCTGACATGTTTTTGCAAAATGTAAGCGGCGTCTTTCGCCCTGCATACTCACAAAGATAATTATCAAGCTCTTTTTGAAATTCAGCATCGTCTTTAAGTCTATTGTATTCACTCTCAAGCTCATACAAAGCCTCCATTAAAGTCTCCGGGACAAACCGCCCGCCATAACTTCCGTAGTATCCTGTTTTTGCACTCATTTCATGCCTCCCTGCAAATCGCTATGAATTTTCGTAATTTCTGCCTGTCCTTAATCCCCTTTGACTTTTCAACGCCTGATGAGACATCAACGGCGTAGGGTGAGATCTCTTTTATCGCATCACCGACATTGTCAGGCGTAAGCCCTCCGGCAAGAATCACCGGAACACCAGATCTGTCCGCAACCTTAATTGCAAAATCCCTGTCATAGGATATTCCCATCCCCCTGCTCTGATCGATTACGATGCAGTCGCAGTCTTTTGGAATGCTGTTCTCATCAGAGACCGACCTGTAAATTTTTGTCCTGATATCCTCTGATACTTCAATCTCTTCTGATAACTGTATCGCGTCAGGTTTTAGAGACATTATAACCGCCAAATCGCCCTGGTTTTTTGTATTTGTAACACAGATTTTTTCGGTTGCAGGCGATAACGCCTCAAAAATCTCTCTTGCACGCCTGATTGGAATGCTTCTTTTTGAATCAGAGCAGACGATAACTCCTATTGCATCTGCTCCCTCCTCTTCTGCAATCAGTGCATCACGAACAGTTGTTATGCCGCAGATTTTTACGCGAATACAAATCCCTCCAGCATTTCTTTTGGGTTTTGTGCCTTCATAAGTGACGTTCCGATTAAAAATCCGTCGCAGTAATTTTTAAGTGAGCGGATGTCAGAGGGCGTTTTTATTCCGCTCTCAGAGATTACAGTAATGCCGCAGTCCAAAAGCATCTTTGAAATCTCCTTTGTCTTTGAGATGTCAACACTCATGTCGCTTAGGTTTCTGTTGTTAATTCCTGCAAGCCTGGCACCGGATTTAATCGCATTTTCCGCATCCTCTTTTGTTCTGACCTCGACTAGCGGCTCTATCTGAAACAAGCGGCAAAGGGATATGAATCCAAAGAGTTTCTTATCCAAAACTCCTGAGATTAAAAGAGCACTGTCAGCACCGGCGGCATAAGTCTCGTAAATCTGCATCTCTGATACGATGAAATCCTTTCTTAATACAGGAAGGCTGCCTGCTATTTTTGCCTCTTTGATATTCTCAAGGCTTCCTGCAAAATAATAAGGCTCTGTTAAGACCGACACTGCACATGCACCGGCTCTTTCATAAATTCCTGAAAGCTCCCCTGGTGTTCTTGATGAATTGATTGTTGAATCAGACGGTGTTTTGTATTTTATCTCGGCAATAACCGCATTCTTATCTCCTTTGCAGCCTAAAACAGCCCTTAGCAGACTTTTTGGCCTGTGATCTGTAAGCTCAGCCTCTTTTTTAACTGACGCATCAATAAGACAAGCCCTTTTTTGTGAGGCTGCAACAATATCGTCAAGGATCATTTCTGCCTCCGCTCAGCGCTATTAAATTCTCAAGCTTTAAGAGAGCTTTTCCGGAATCAATGGACTTTTCTGCACATTTAATTCCTGTCTTTATGCTGTCTGCCGAACCAGACAAATAGACTGCAGCACCTGCGTTTAGGACAACAATATCTCTTTTGGGGCCTTCTTCTCCCATGAGCACTTCTTTTATTATTTCTGCATTCTTAGAAGCGTCGCCGCCAAGAAGCATCTTTTCATCTGCTCTGCCAAACCCAAAGTCCGCCGCATCAAGAGTGTATGTTGAAATATCTCCAAACTTAAGCTCTGAAATTTTTGTTTCACCTGTTGTTGCAATCTCATCGTAGCCGTCGCCATGAACAACCATCGCCCTTTCAGTCCCGAGAATTCTTAAGACATCTGCAATTTTTTCTGTCAGAGCCTCGTCATAGACTCCCAAAAGCTGGGCCTTTGCGCCTGCCGGATTTGAAAGAGGGCCTGTGATATTAAAAAAACTGCGAATACCAATCTCTTTTCTGGCACGGCCTGCATTCTTAACAGCCGGATGGTGAGCCTGCGCAAACAAAAATCCTATTCTGTTCCTCTCAATTATACTGCATACCTTTTCAGGTGCAAGATTTATGTTCACGCCGAGGGTTTCTAAGACATCGGCAGAGCCGCATCTGCTTGAAATGCTCCTGTTGCCATGTTTGACAACTGCTGCCCCTGCGCCTGCCGCGACAAAGGCGGCGGCAGTGCTGATATTAAATGTGTTTTTGCAGTCTCCGCCTGTTCCGCATGTGTCAACTAAAATTCCATCACAGGCGGGGTTAATCTTTACAGCGTTTTCCCGGATAACCGATGCAAACGCTGCAATCTCCCCTGCGGTCTCGCCTTTCATTACAAGGGCTGTTAGGAATGCACCAATCTGGCTGTCAGATGCATCACCTCTCATAATGTCTGTAATTGCGCCCTGTGCTTCGACCGGACTTAAATCAAATCTCCTTGAGGCTTTTAAAATGCACTCTGCAATCATATGCACACCTCTAAGTCAAGAAAATTTTTCATAATGCGATCGCCTGATTTTGTCATTATGCTCTCAGGGTGAAACTGAAGACCAAAAACAGGGAATTTTTTATGTGCAACAGCCATTACCATCCCGTCATCAGCGCTTCTTGCCGTAACAGACAGACAGTCGGGAAGAAGATTTTCCGATGCTGCAAGCGAGTGGTACCTTGTCGCTGTAAAGGACTCATCAACTCCTCTAAAAATTCCTGATTTATCATGAATTATCTCAGATGTCATCCCGTGAACCGGCTTTCCTGTCCGGACAACCTTTCCGCCGAAGAAATGGCAGATTGCCTGGTGTCCAAGGCAGATTCCAAGTGTCGGAGTTGTCTTTGAATACCTCTTTAAAACATCAAGGCAGAGCTTTGTATCCTCAGGCTTTCCCGGGCCGGGGGAGAGGACTATTCGTTCATATTCGCCGGGTTTTGGCAGATCGCATTCACGGTCGTTTTTAACAACGATTGTGTCAGCGCCCAGATACCCTATCTGCTGGCAGAGATTGTATGTGAAGCTGTCGTAGCAGTCGATTACCAGAACTTTCATCAAAAAGCACCTGCCGATTCAATTGCACTCTTCATGCTTTTTGCCTTGTTTTCAGATTCAAAAAACTCAGACTCGGGAGATGAGTCTGCAACAATTCCTGCACCTGACTGAAAATATGCTTTTTTTCCCTTTATGACAACTGTCCTGATTGTGATTGCAAAATCTATGTTTTCATTAAAGCCGATATATCCGACAGCCCCCGCATAAAGTCCCCGTTTGGTATTTTCAAGGCTGTTGATAATATTCATTGCAGAAATCTTTGGTGCGCCTGAGACAGTTCCGGCAGGAAAGCAGGAGAAGAATGCATCAGATGAAGTTTTGCCATCCAAAAGCTCACCTTTAACAACTGATACTATATGCTGGACGTGTGAGAATTTCTCAACCTTCATAAATTCAGAGACTTCCACGCTTCCGCACCTGCACACACGGCCTATATCGTTTCTTGAGAGATCGACAAGCATTAAGTGCTCGGCGCATTCTTTTTTATCAGATAAAAGATCTTTTTCAAGCTCGAGGTCCTCTTCAGGGGTTTTTCCCCGAATCCTTGTTCCTGCAATCGGAACGGACATAACATCTCTTCCCTCAACCTTAACAAGCATCTCAGGACTTGCGCCTGCAACCTGCATCCCTGAAAAATCCATGAAATACATGTAGGGGCTTGGGTTTATCCTCCGCATCTGAAGATATATTAAAAACGGATCACTTTGGTATTCGCACTCGCATCTTTTTGAGACTACGACCTGGAAGATATCGCCGTTTAGGATATGCTCCTTTGCATCCCTTACAGACTGTTCAAAGTCATCCTTTGAGACGCCGGATAAAAAGAGGGGGAGAACTTTTTTCTCATCTTCAAAGACGAAATTCTTATCATCAGAATTTTTTTTGCCGGTTTCGCAGATTTTTCTTTCAGACTCATTTAATTTATCAAGTGCATTTTTTTCAGACTCTTCTAAATTTTTTAAGTCATCGCCGTATAAAAATCTCAGGACTGTTATTGTCTTTTTCTCGTGATCAAAGATTATCATCTCCTCGCATAACATAAATTCCGCAAGAGGAAAATCCGTGTTTTCATCAAAAGCGTCTATTATTAAAAGAGTATTTAGTGATAAGTCATACGAGAAGTATCCTGCAAGGCCGCCTGAATATCCGGGGATGTCAGGGCATCTGTAGTCAATGCACCTTATAATGCCGTGCAGTGTTTCTGCATTGACATAAGCTCCCTCAAATTCCGGGGCAGGATTAAATGGTCCTTTTATTCTTATCAGAGGGTCTGCTGTTAAGTGCATTAAAAGGCCTGTTCCAATAACAGAGTACCTTGCGTTCTTCCCCGAGCCCTCCATTGATTCAAGCAGAAATCCGTAATCTTTTCTTAGCGCCTGATACACAGATGCCGGAGAGACTTTTGGGTTTTCAAATGTTTTGTAAACCGGAAAAAGTGTTCCGGCGGTAAAATTTTTGGAAGATTTCCCTTCAGACTCCTCAAAAGGGCTCTTATGAAATTTTCCTGACTCTTTATATGAGGTCGCAGGGCCTGCATAATTTAATTTAAAGGCACTGGCGCTGTCCATTCCACCGGCATCACCATCCCTGTTTTTTCTTTTTGCATCATAATTATTCACAATAAGTGTTGTTCTTTGTACATATTTATACATTATTGTACAAAAATGAAAAACCTGGTTAAAATTAAACCGGTGATTTCATAAGAGCAGTTTTTGAATTTTTCCGCATCATAAGACCGCTCATGTATTTGTACACCTCTCCTGCACATACAAGCGGAAGGCTGACTGCGGCAATTAAAACCCAGTCTGCCGGGGAGAGTGCAACTGTTTTAAAGACTGCCTGAAACACAGGAGTGTAGACTACGATTAGCTGAAGGGCGATGCTTGATAAAATTGCCACTATTATGTAGGGGTTTGAAAAAAATCCTGCTGAGAGGAGAGGCTGTCTGAATGATCTGAAATTTAAGACATTTACAAGCTCAATAAAAATTATTCCTGAAAATGCCATTGTTCTTGCATGCTCAATATCCTCATTGCATGTGCAGACAAAAAGTGCAAATGTTGCAAGTCCTATGTAGAGTCCGACTGCTGACATCATCAGAAAAGCTTTTTTTCCAAGCACAGGTTCGTCCGGATTTTTTGGCTTTTGCTGCATCACATCCTTTTCTGCAGGCTCTGCTCCAAGTGCAAGTGCAGAAACCCCGTCTGTTGCAAGATTCATCCACAATATCTGAAGCGGAAGAAGAATTAACGGAAGGCCGGCTAACAAACCGGTGATAATTGCGGCAATCTCTCCTATGTTTGATGATAAAAGATACTGCGTGAATTTTTTGATATTGTCATACTCCCGTCTTCCCTCGTGAATTCCGGAAATGATACTGTTAAAATTGTCATCGAGAAGAATCATATCAGCAGCTTCTTTTGCAACATCGCTTCCCTTAATGCCCATGGCAATTCCGATGTCAGCTTTTTTAAGCGCCGGTGCATCGTTTACGCCGTCGCCGGTCATCGCAACAATTTTTTTGTTTTTGTTTAAGATGCCGATAATTTTCAGCTTGTGCTCTGCTGAAACACGGGCAAGAATCTTTGTTTTAGAGAGCCTTTTTGAGAGCGAATCATCATCAAGCAGGTCAATATCAGCACCTGTTAATACTCCGTCGCTTAAAAGTCCGACTGAATCTGCAACGGCTTTTGCAGTAATCTCAAAGTCGCCGGTTATCATAATAACATCAACACCTGCTGACCGGCACAGCTTCAGAGCCTCTTTCGCCTCACTCCGCGGAGGATCTATGATTCCTGCAAATCCCAAAAAGACAAGGTTTTTTTCAGCTTCTTCTGCTGTCTGCCACAGACCTCCATCTGTTTTTTTGTATGCCAGGGCAAGAACCCTAAGCCCTTTTTCTGCGAAAGACTTGAGGATTTCATCAAGACGTCTTCGTCTTTTCTCATCCAGAACAATCTCTTCTCCGTCTAATAACAATTTATCAGAAAGCGCAATAATAATTTCAGGAGCGCCTTTTGTAAATGATATAAATCCGCCGTCCTCTTCATATATTGCAGTCATCCTTTTTCTTGTGGAGTCAAACGAAAATTCCTTAACAATCCCCGGACCTGGCATTTTGTATCCGGCAATACCGGCCTTGTGTGCTGCAGCAACAAGGGCGCTTTCGGTAGGCATGCCGATTGTCTTCCATTCGCCATCAGAAAAATTTAAAACGGCATGGCTGCAGAAAAGTCCGGCCTTTAGAAAAAATGAAAGATTTTGGTAGTCAGCCACAGTGATTTTTTCACCGCCTGAAAAAAATTCCCCCTCAGGTGTATATCCGCTTCCTGAAATTTCAAAAAACATATCAGGCACATAAATATCTGTGAGTGTCATCTCGTTTTTTGTAAGTGTTCCGGTCTTGTCAGTGCAGATTACAGAGACCGCACCAAGTGTTTCCGAAGCGGCAAGATGCCTTATCAGGCACTTTTTTTTGTACATGCTCCTGATGCCTATTGCAAGGGTTAGTGTTACAACAGCAGGAAGGCCTTCGGGGATAACAGCGACTGCAAGGGAGACTGTTGTCAGAAACATATCAGTAATACTTCGATTCTGAATAATTCCGAGAATGACAATTAATACAGCTACAAGTACTGAAATTGCACTGATGTTTCTTCCCAAAGAGTCCATCTGCCTTGAAAGAACGGTTTTTTCCTCACCAATTTCTGATGTAAGACCTGCAATGCGGCCAAACTCGGTGTTCATCCCCGTGCTTACAGCAATGCCCTTTCCCCTTCCGTTTGTAACGACAGTGCCCATAAAAGCCATATTGCTCCTGTCGCCGATTCCGGCATCCTCATTTATAATTCCTATGTCTTTTGCAGCAGAAGCGGACTCGCCGGTTAATATGGATTCATCGATTCTTAGTGAGACGGTTTCAATAAAAAAAAGGTCTGCCGGAACTTTTCTTCCGCTCTCTAAGATTACGATATCGCCGGGCACAATTTTTTCAGCATCAATCTCTGTTTCCAAACCCTCAAAAAGAACATACGCCTTAAGCCCGAGCATCTTCTTTAATGCGGCGATTGCCTTTTCAGCACGCCATTCCTGAAAAAAACCAAGACATGCGTTCAGCACAATTATGGCAATAATTGCAAGAGAGTCTGTAAGCTCACCGACAATATACGATGCGGCGGCGGCAGCGATTAAAATCCCGATAAGAATGCTTTTAAACTGCTTTAGAAAAATCTGAACTGAAGACGGCCCTTTATCTTCGGAAATTTTGTTGGGGCCGTATATTAACAGCCCCTTTTCTCTCTCCTCATCTGAAATGCCCGATAAAGAAACATTAAGTTTTGAAAAGACATCCTCTTTTAAAAGGCTGTGCCATTTTATCTTTTCAGTCTCTGCCTGCTTTTCAGTTCCTGCTGACAAGTCCACATTAGCGGATATTGTCCGGTACTTATTAATAGACCTTTGCCATGCAGAATTAACCGATTATATGCAGAATGTTTCAAAGCATAAATTCAAAATATAAATTCAAAACATAAATTCAGAGCATAAATTCAAAACATAAATTCAAAACATAAATTCAAAACATATTTTTTTGGTCTTCATCATTTCAGGCAGAGGATTTGTTTTAAGAGATGGCTTTTTTTTGTATTATTCCTGATAATGACGGCATCAATAAGTATCATTGTAACCCCATTAATAACAACACAATATGGCCTCCATCGAAGAAGAAATCAAAGCAATTGAAGACGAGATCTCCAATACAAAATACAACAAAGCAACTTCAAACCACATCGGACGGCTGAAGGCAAAACTTGCAAAGATAAAGGATGAAGCCGTAACAAGGGCAATGGCCTCCTCCGGCGGCGGAGAAGGCTATTCGGTTAAAAAATCCGGTGACGGAACTGTGGTTTTAGTCGGATTTCCTTCTGTTGGTAAATCAACACTGCTAAACCAGCTTACAGGCGCACAGAGCGAGACTGCAAGCTATGCTTTTACAACCCTTACTGTAGTTCCGGGTGCAATGGAGCACAAGGGCGCAAACATCCAGATTCTGGATATCCCCGGACTTATTGCCGGAGCTGCAATGGGCAAGGGCCGCGGAAAAGAGGTTATTGCAGTCGTCAGAAGTGCTGATCTGATTCTTCTTTTAGGTGATGTCTACAATGAAAAGCACATCAATGTTTTAATCAAGGAGCTTTATGATGCAGGCATCAGAATCAACAGGCAAAAGCCGGACATTACTATAAAAAAGTCATCAAACGGCGGTGTCAGGTTTAACACTGTCGGAAACTCGGGGCTTGATCTTGAAGAGATTCGTGCAATGCTTGCCGAGAACAAAATCATGAATGCAGATGTCTTAACCCGCGGCAATGTTTCACAGGATGATTTTGTCGATGCAATGATGGGAAGCAGGGTTTATGTTCCGGCATTTTTTGCGGTCAACAAAGTAGACCTTGTTGATGAGGAGAGAAGGCAGGAAATTATCTCTGATGTAAAAGACAGGTTTGGAAGACCGCCGATTATGATCTCTGCCCACAGCGGATACAATATTGAATTTTTAAAAGATGAGATATACGACCAGCTTGGCTTTATCAGAATCTTCCTAAAGCCTGTTGGCGGTAAGGCGGATATGGAGGAGCCTTTGATTATTCGTGCACCTGCAACGGTTGAGTCAGTCTGCAACAAGCTTCACCGCGACTTTGTTGAAAAATTCCGCTACGCAAAAGTATGGGGAGATTCAGTAAAGCACGATGCACAGCGTGTCGGCCTTCCCCACAATCTTATGGACGGCGATATTTTAACAATTGTTACAAGAGCGTAAGAGAAAAATATATTTTTTTATAAAAAACTTGTTGAAATTTTTTTAAAAATTTGGTTCATCATCCAGACTGGATTTAATGACATTAAAGATAAAATTATATTTCTTAATTATGGATTTAACAAGATCTACAAACCATTTGGGTGAATCTGGCGAACAATAGACATTTGATATTAAAGAATTGAGGTCTACGGGTATGTATATCCCATTGTTTTTTTCTAACATCTTATTTTTTTCCTCAGAATTAATTGAGATACAAATCGGATCTTTTAAATTTTTATTATCTTCATTCTTCTCAATTATATCAACATAATGAGGCAAATCCCAAAAAATTGCTCTACATTCATTTTCATATTCAAAACATTTTCTTTTGCATAAATATGGTGCATAAACATTAGAAGGATCTATGATATCATTTGATTTATCACTATAATCAAGATAAATTATCTTACCGCATGAAACATTTTTATCTTCACACACTACAAGAGATTTTTTTAGATTTTCAAAAGTTGTTTGTATTGCTATGCCGTAATCCTCTGATGAGTATATTTTCCAAAATGCAAATGATTCATGTTCATTCAAATGGAAACAGCATATATTAAAAGAATTATGCATAAATTGTTTATTTAGATTATAATTTTTTAGATATTCTTCATAATTATCATTGTATTGATAATTGTTATTTTCAAATTCTTCTTTTGTCAATGGACGCATTTTAATTTGATTATTATTTTTTGGATAAGATCCTTCAAATTTATCTCCCAATGCTGAGGGTTCTGCAAAGAAAAGACTTTTTGTATCAAGTAATGAAACAAATTTGCTAAAACTCATATATCGCCATAATTTGTTATCAGGCTCTGGCTCTAAACAATTGGGGTGATTTTCATACATAAATTATCTTAACAAAGTATTCTGGAATATAATATAATGAAATTATTGTTATTTTTATAATTGTTATGACAACCCTTGCGCATTTGCTTTGCAAAACGCCCTGACCTCAGGGCTTGCGCTGATTAAGATAAACGGCTTGGACGCTACCCTTCGGGTAGCCTCAGCCGTTTTAAGATACAAAATTATCTTGCGTATGCAAAATAATTTTTGATTGAATTGTTTGGAACTAAAAAATCTTTTTTATGTCAGTGATTTTCTGATGACGCTTAGCGGTGCATCGGTCTTGATTCCTGTTCCTTCATAGTGAACCCTTGAAGCACGGTATCCTGCATCTTTTAAGCGTTCAATGACAGTATCGATTGCAACCGGCGATACCTTCCAGTGCCGGCTTAGGACGTGGTAGTCGTAAAATGTTGATGTCTCAAGCTCGTTTCTGCATGTATCAAGAAGCTTTTCTATCTTTGCCTCTGTTCCAAGCTCAAGTCCGTGCAGATTCTTCTGCATCTCATCAATTATATCAGTCCTGCTCACAGCCCCAAGCCAGAGCGGGCCTGCAGCAGTCATCTTGGCGCCGCACTCCGGGCAGATATGAGTTGATGCAACAAGTCCTCTTTGCTCCTCTCTTTGCGGGCACTTTGTGCACTGGTGGATAAATCCGATATTTTCCATCGCCTTGTCAGCCTTTCCCGCACCGTATGAAAGTTTTAGGCAGATTCTTACAAAATGCTCGCGTGCAAAAGAAAAGAGCGGCTCTACACCCCTGTCATACTTTACAATCTCGCGGACAGCATAGCCTAAAAGAATCCGAAGGCCCATCTCTTTGTGGTATTCGTTGTTTATCGGGCGTGCGAAGTATCTCCTCATTCCGGCCTTTAGGTGCGAGCCGCACAGAGGTGCTGTGTCGGTTGCGGTTATGAAAAGATATTTTTTGGCGCAGCCTGCCGCAGCGTTTAAAAAAGGCGCCGGTGTTCCGAACGGATCGATATCGACAGCATCAAAGCGTCTTTCATGCATTATTGCGTTTGCATCGCTGTTTGTGATCTCAATTCCCGGTGCATAGGTGTCCCTGTTGTATTCAAGAAGCGGCAATGACTCCTGGCTTTTGTCATTTACTGTTGCATTAATGCCGCATTCACAATATGCCCGGATTCCTCTTACACCGGTAGCGCTCATAGCGTCAAGATAGCTTTCTGCATCAAGGCATCTGAGCATTAAAATTGTAGTATCCCTGTTAAGCTCCATCTTTTTGTTGAAGAAAACAGGCGCTCCTGACGGGGGGAAATTCAGATTCTCATCCATTACCGGAACAAGAAATCTGGTCCTGCCCTCTTTTACTTCAACAAGCTGCATCTCTTCCCGATATGTTATTTTTAGTAAATCTTATAGCTTATCCCCTACAACTCATTAAGGCACAAAATGTGCATGAGGGCTTGTGGCCTAGCCTGGATATGGCGTTAGCCTCCTAAGCTAAAAGTCGGGGGTCCGAATCCCCCCAAGCCCGTTTTTGTTTTTTTTTTGAAATTTTTTCAGGTTTAAAAATTAATAATTAAAAATCAAAAATCCAAAATCATATTAAAAATCAAAATTAAAAATTAAGTTTTTTAAATTTTCAATTTTTTCTTATTGCTTTTTCATTCTTATGGTTTTTTTTCAAAAGACTATTTCACTTAAAAAAAAGAAAACTGTTTAAGAGATGCTTAAAGACTACCTGGAGATTACACGTCCTGTAAATTCGCTTGTCGCAGGCTTCGCTGTCCTTTTGGGATTAATCATTGCAAAAGGGACTGTTCCGGCAGAAGCTCTAATCCTTATTCCTGTTGTTGCCATGATAACGGCTGCCGGAAATGTGATAAACGACTACTGTGACAGGGACATAGATCTGATAAACAGGCCGGCCCGGCCCATTCCGTCCAAAAGAGTAACTCCTAAAAATGCGCTCTTGTTCAGCGCAATTTTGTTTTTATCCGGCATTTTTGTATGCTTTTTTGTAAACACACTGTGTTTTGCAATTGGAATATTCAACTCACTTCTTCTTGTGCTTTATGCGAAGAAATTAAAGATGATGCCTTTTGCCGGCAATGCCGCAGTCTCTTATCTTTCAGCAAGCATCTTTTTATTTGGCGGCGCGTTCTTTGGAGCAGAGGGAATAATGCAGAACTCTGTTGTATTTTTAATAACGTTTTTTGCGATGATCTCACGTGAGCTCCTAAAGGATGCAGAAGACATCAAAGGCGACTTAAAGGGCGGTGCCAAAACAGTCCCGATAATAATCGGCGTTAAAAAAACAGCTTACATAAGTCTTTTTTTTGCTGTATCAGCCGTTGTAATAAGCTTAATGCCTCTGCTCAGGTTCTGGGGCATATACTATATTTTAATGATTCTTGCAGCCGATGCAGTGATACTTTATGCTGCCGCAAAAGGCTGTCTGGCAAACACTCCCGGGGCTTTGGTGCAGTCAGGTGCAACATCGCTTTTGAAGAAGGGGATGTTTCTTGCACTGCTGATATTTTTAATATCTGCTGTGCTTTTTGGATAATACTTATATTGTATGCGCCAGAATCTCATCTGCAATGAAAATATATCGGGACGGCGACACTTTCATCGCCCCAAAGGGCTCTTATTTTGAAGGGAATGTTAAGATAAACGGCGATTTTATAGCACCGCCCGATACGCATTTCTGGGGCCACCTTGCAGTTGACGGAAATCTTGACCTTGGGCCACGCTCCTCTGTGAAATACAAAGTCACATGCAGAAATGCGGTAATAGGCTCAAATGTTGTAATCGGCGGGGATGTAAACGTAGAAGGCGACATTACAGTCTGCGACAACTCAAAGATGCCTCTGATAAACGCCGGCGGCGATGTGATACTAAGGCCGGGTGTTGAGATTGGCGATGTGAAAAGCAGCGGAACAATATTCATAATCGGAAAAATAAAATCAGGAAAGCTTCTTGGAAGGCAGGTGAAGGTTCTTAGAAATTCATACGGAGAGGCCGCCCCACCCGAAGAAAATTCTCCCGCGGCCTGTGCATCTGGCGATGAAGACTAAAAGCTACGCATTGGAATAATTAAACAAAATAAATTTCCTGAAAAAAAATTTGTTTGAAAATATTATCTGGCAAAATAAGACCCTTAATAAAAACCCTTACTGCTTTTTTAAAAATTTTAGTTAGCCTTATAAAAAATTAAATGTTTAATTCTCAATTGCCAAAATTAATCCTCAATTGACGGATTTAATCTTCAATTCCCAAAACCGCAACGTCCATTAAGTCATTCCAGTTCAAAATAGTCTCGACACAGCCGTCTTTTAGTGTTACAACGCCCATTCCAACAAGATTTACCTTATCCAAAAGCTCAAGGCCCTCTCTTACCTCAACAAGGCATCCGACTCCGATTACACCTTCCGGCTTGTATTTTTTAACCATTCTTTTAATCAGTGTCGAGCCCGGAGCAATCCAGATTTTATATCCCATCCTTTCAAGCCTGTCGATATGAACGCCAATCTCGCACCTTCCGCATCTCCTGCAGACAAGGCCCTCCGGAGTTAAGTGTGCCGGGCAGGCTGAATTTCTAAGGCACTGCGGCAGAAAAATAACTCTTTTGTCAGGGCTTATCTTCGAAAAGGCGTTTTGGGTCATTGTATTGTGAAGGTTTATTGAAAATGCCGTAAGCTCCCTGTCGTCAAGGCCGAAGAACTTGCAGATTCCTTTTGCCATCCCTTCAGTTATGACAATTCCTGATTTTACAAGTCTTGGAAAATAAAAGTGGCCCTTTTTTATTGAATAAAACGATATTGCAACAACTGCTAAGGAGAAGAAAAAAAATCCGGCAATCAGGATTATAGTTATCTCGCCGATTGTAAAGATTATCTGCTCCCAGATATTTGCAGAGATCATTTCCTTTTTAATCATTTGGACTGAGGAGATAAATATCTCTTTATCAGCCTGTTAGAAAATCTTTAGAATACGGTGGTTTAAAAACACCCTTTTCTGTGATAATTGCAGTTACAAGCTCAAGAGGCGTTGCATCAAATGCATAGTTTAAGGCGTCGACAGACTCCGGCATCAGCTGTTTTTTTCCGCAGAATGCAAGCTCGTCCCGGCTTCTTTTTTCAACAACAATCTCTGACTCCGAATGTATGCTGTCAAATGTTGATGAGGGAGCGGCGACATAGAATGGAATATTGTGCTGCTTTGCACAGACTGCATGCATGTAGGTTCCGATTTTGTTAAAGACAGCGTCATGCGTTATCCTGTCGGCACCGACAACAACCGCATCAATTTTTCCCATTCTCATAAGATACGCGGCGGCTGAATCTGCAATTGTCTGAACTTTTATATTGTCTCTTGAAAGCTCCCAGGCAGTAAGCCTTGATCCCTGATTTAGCGGTCTTGTCTCGCATGAGATTACAGAGATATCTTTTTTCGCATCCTTTGCAGAGCGTATCACTCCCAGAGCTGTTCCCCATGTGTAGCAGGCAAGTGCTCCTGCATTGCAGTGGGTTAAAACCGTGCATTTATCGGGCAACAGAGCTGAACCAAGCTCTCCAATCCGCCGGCACATCCTCTCATCCTCATCAGCAATCGACAAAGCCTCTAAAAGAGCCTTTTCTCTCGCCTCTTCTGGACTTTTTGAATCCTGTATGGAATTAAATACCCGCCTAATCCCCCATGAGAGGTTAACGGCAGTGGGCCGTGTCTTTGCAAGAAAATCTGCATCATCCAAAACCAGCTTTAAAAAGCCGTCCATGTTCTGGTCGTCATGCACAAAAGCCGAAAGAGCGACACCAAAGCCGCCTGCAACACCAAGTGCCGGTGCACCCCTGACCTCAAGGTTTTTGATTGCCTTTGAAAGCCTTTCAACAGAGTCGCAGGTTATTATCCTGTACTCAGCCGGAAGAAGAGTCTGTTCGACAAATTTTATGCAGTTGTTGTCAGTATCCCAGAAAACTGTTTTTTCGTCCATAAAAATCAGAGTTTAATATCTTTTTTTGTTTTTTTTTTGTTTTTTTTTTGTTTTATTTTTGTTTTATTTTTGTTTTTTTTTTGTTTTATTTTTGTTTTATTTTTGTTTTATTTTTGTTTTATTTTTGTTTTTTTTTTAAAATTTCCGTCAAGCCTTTTTTTTAAAAAAATTTGGGAGGCGGGTTTTTAATTAATGCCTTATAGCATCTGAAAATGCCTTATAGCATCTGAAAATGCCTTCATTGCAGCAGCACCGCCCTGCATGACACTGTCAGGGATGTCTTTTGGAGAGACTGCCGCACCTGCAATATAGATACCGGGCTTTATTGTTCCAACAGGGTTTGTCTTCATATTCTCCTGTGCGAAAAATCCGGACTCATCTTTTTTGATTCCAAGAGCGGCGGCAATCTCATCAGAGCCTTTGGCAGGCTCCATTCCCACAGAGAGCACGACAAGGTCGGGATTTAAGGTAATTAAAACACTGTTTTCAGTGTTTTCAACAGTTACGCCAAGACTTTTGTCTGCCGACTCCGTTATTTCGCCCGGAATTCCTCTGATGAAATTTATTCCAAGGTCCTGTGCTCTCTGATAATACTCCTCGTATCCCTTGCCGTATGCTCTGATGTCCATGTAGAGCATGAAAATATCAAGGTCTTTGTTCTTCTCTTTCAGAAGTATTGCATTTTTGATTGCATACATGCAGCATACGCATGAGCAGTAAGGTCTGTCAACTGTCATGTCGCGTGAGCCGACACACTGGATGAATACAATTGATTTTGGCTTTTTCCCGTCAGAAAGCCTTCTTGGAACTCCGCCTGTCGGCCCGCTTGCACAGATGAGCCTTTCAAACTCAAGGCTTGTTATGACATCAGGATTTTTAAGATACTTTAAGGCTTTTTTCTTCTGTGCATCAAAGGTTTCAAATCCGGTTGCAACAACAATGCTTGAAACGTGAAGAGAGAACTCACGCTCAAAGTCCTCGTCATTGTGCAGGACTGCCTGAGGGCCGCATACGTCATAGCAAAGCCCGCACTCAATGCAGTGCCCGGCATCGCGTATTGTTACATCCGGAACAACCTGCGGATGCGGTTTGTAAATCGCCTTTCTGACACCCACTCCGGCATCATATTTGTTGTAGACCTCAACCGGACAGACCTCGGTGCAGTCTCCGCAGCCGTTGCATTTAGTCTCGCTTACATATCTTGGATGGCGAACCAGGTTTAGTGTGAAATCTCCAACCTCTCCTGATACACTGCATACCTCGGTAAGCGTGAATAATGTGATGTTCTGGTTTCTTTGTGCATCAACCATCTTTGGTGATAAAATGCACATCGAGCAGTCGTTTGTCGGAAATGTCTTGTCAAGCTGTGACATGTGCCCGCCGATTGAAGGCTCTCTTTCTATTAAGTAGACCTTTACACCGTGGTTTGCGATGTCAAGAGCTGCCTGGATGCCTGCTACTCCTGCGCCTATTACTGCAACTTCACCCATTTGCATACTCCTTTGCAAGACTAATATAGACCTTCGCATTATTTACTATGCTCATCTTCTGCTCGTCGTTTAACTCCCTGACTACTTTTCCGGGCACTCCCATTACAAGTGAGCCGGCGGGAATTTTTTTGTTTTCTGTAATGACTGCACCGGCCGCAATTATTGTGTCCTCTCCGATTTCAGCTCCGTTTAATATTATTGCACCCATGCCTACAAGAACGCGGTCTTTTATTGTGCAGCCGTGAATGATTGCCCCGTGCCCTACTGTTACATATTTTCCGATATTTACCGGGCAGTCCTTTGATACATGAACAACGCAGTTGTCCTGGACGTTTGACCCCTCGCCTATTGTTATCTCATCCCTGTCTGCCCTAAGCACTGCGCCGAACCAGATGCCTGTATCCTTTGAAAGATTCACTTTTCCGATGACTGTCGCATTGCCTGCAATGAATGCGGCATTTTGGGCGGGGGTATCACTGCTCATAGTACTTTTAAGGTTGCACTTATATTTCAAAAAAACTTTGTACGCTAACCTGACAGGAATAGCTGAAAAGGAATTTTTTTTT
>JAEWWL010000009.1 GCA_023396365.1 Methanobacteriota archaeon | reverse complement strand
ATTTATTTCCTGAGCAGTTTTACAAGAAGAGCTTTTTGTGCATGAAGGCGGTTTTCAGCCTGGTCCCAGACAACACTCTGCTCTCCCTCCATAACATCCTCACTAATCTCTTCTCCTCTGTGTGCCGGAAGGCAGTGCATTACAACCGCGTTTTTGTCAGCATTCTTTAAAAGCTCACTGTCAACACAATATCCAAAAAATGCTTTGAGACGGGTGTCTTTTTCGTCTTCAGAACCCATGGAAATCCATGTGTCCGTATACACAACATGTGAATCTTTTACAGCATCCTTTGGACTTTCAAAGAATTTTATCTTCGCCCCTGCTTTCTCTGCGGCTTTAACAATCTCTGCGTCAGGCTCATATCCCTTTGGTGTTGAAACCCTCACCTCAAATCCGGTATATGCAGATGAAAGTATCAAAGAATTGCAGACGTTGTTTCCATCCCCTATCCAGGCAACTTTTATCCCTGATAAATCATCACCGAAATTCTCCTTTATTGTAAGCACATCAGCGAGAATCTGGCACGGGTGCTCCTTATCTGAAAGACCGTTAATCACCGGAATTGCTGCATATCCGGCAATCTCCTCAACAGTGCTGTGATAATAAGAGCGAATCATAATTGCAGAGAGGTAGCGTGATAAAACACGTGCCGTATCTTTTACCTCCTCTCCCCTTCCAAGCTGCATGTCATGCGGATTTAAGAATATGGCGTGTCCGCCAAGCTCAAACATACCGACCTCAAAAGATATGCGTGTTCTTGTGGATGACTTTTCAAAGATCATCCCGAGAACTTTTTTTGAGAGGATGTCATCAGATTTCCCTTCCGCTCTTTTGCGCTTTAAGTCTGCTGCAAGAGATATTACCTCTTCAAACTCCTGTTTTGTCAGATCAAGTATTGATAAAATATCCTTTTTCATCTTAATTCCTTCATGTGACTGATGCGCTTTTTAAGAACCTCTTCTGTTCCTATATCCCTTCGGTAAAAAACAGATCCCTTAACAGATGATGATGCAGATTCGGCAATACTCTCCGCCTCTAAAAGTGTGTCTGCCATTCCGACAAAGGCAAGAGTCCTCGATGTCTGTGTATAGAGTTTGTCATTTCTTTCGCTGACATTGGCGTAGTAGAGATGTGCATCACCGATATTTCCTGTCGATATCTCCTCATCTGCCTTTGGAGAGTCGGGATATCCTTTCGGGACGATATATTTGCAGACTGATGCCTTCTTCTCAAATTCAACATGCGATGCACTGAGTGTTCCATCAACAATACGCTTAACAATTTCGCAGAAATCTGATTTTAGCAGTGTGAGAAGGTTCATCGCCTCAGGATCGCCAAATCTTGCATTAAATTCAATTACTTTTGGTCCGTCTGAAGTGTTCATGAACTGCCCGTATAATATGCCCCTGTAAGGTGTCCCTGCTTTATTCATGAATGCAACGACATCCTTCATTATACTAAGAGCCTTGTCATAATCAGTTTTTAAAACAAATGGAAGCATATGATCAGGCATTGTGTATGAACCCATCCCGCCTGTGTTTGGGCCGACGTCGCCGTCATAGGCTCTTTTATGATCCTGAACAAGAGGCATGGGCACAAGATGTGTACCGTCAACAAAGGCCATCAGCGTAAACTCTTCGCCAATCAGCCTTTCTTCAAGGACAACATTGCCGCCGATTTCATTTACATATTCTATTGCGCCTTCACGGCCGAAATGCTCGCCCATAATCTTGACGCCCTTTCCGCCGGTAAGACCAATCGGCTTTATTGCAAGATCTCCGTCATTGTCTAAAATGAATCTGGCAGCATCTTTTGCATCATGAAAAACACGATACTTCGGGCAGCCCGCAACACCGTATTTCTCCATCATTTCCCGGCAGAATGCCTTGTCGGTTTCAAGGCGTGCCGCAATTCTTGATGGCCCTACGCATGCAATCCCCCTGTCCTCAAGGTAATCAACAACACCTGCCTCAAGCGGCGCTTCAGGACCAATAACGGCATATTCAACACCGGCTTTCAGAGCAAATCCTGCAATTGTTTCTTTATCCGTATCTTTGCAGATATGAAAGTCTTTGCAGAGTTTTGCAATTCCCGGATTTTTCTTTGGCATTACCGAATATATTTCACAAGCTTCGTTGCGGGAGAGTGCTTTTGCTATTGCATGCTCTCTGCCGCCTCCGCCCACAACAAGAACCTTCATACTCATTTATATCTCCGCAATATACCTAATAAGTTGGTTTTATTTATTCATAATTTCAGATGCCCGGACAAGAGAATGAAGTTTTACTCCCAGATCATTTAATTTTTCTTCTCCGCCCTGCTCTCTGTCAACAATTGTTACAACACCTTTAATAACTGCACCGGCATCTTTGAGCGCGTTTATTCCATAAGCCACACTGCCGCCTGATGTTATTACGTCCTCTACAAGCAGAACATTTTTGCCCTTTACATCGCCGATAATATTTCCGGACTTGCCGTGATTCTTTTCTTCCTTTCTGATAATGCAATATGGCTTTCCTGAAGATAAAGATACAGATACGGCAACAGGCACAGCGCCTAATGCTACACCTGCGACAACATCAAAATCAAATCTCTCTGCAATGGTATCGCCGATTGCACGCAAAAGTGCAGGGTTTGCTGATGCGGTTTTTATATCTATGTAGTAGCTGCTCTTCGCGCCTGATGCAAGGGTAAAATCACCAAATTCGATTGCACCGTATTTTATGAGAATTTCTGCTATCTCATTTACCATGGAACATCCTTCACTCCGATTAAGTATCCTATAATATTGGCGCTCCTGTGTAAAAGAGGTGTGATTATAATTATCCATAAAAATACGACAGGTGTGATGTTTGCAAAAAACCATTGTGTGTCAAGGCAGAGCACAAGAAGAAGCGAGCCTGCAACAAGGTCGTACTGATCAGCAATCAGCCACTCCTCTCCGCGTTTTTTATTAAGGCGTCTTTTAAAAAAGCTCTTTACCAGATCCCCTAAAAGTGCGCCTGCTGCAAGAAGAAGAACTGACAGGAATGTATGGACAATAAATCCGGTGTATGCTCCGATTAGGATTAATATGGCTCCAGCTAAAACACCTGAAAAAATTCCGCCAAAAAATCCTCTCCAGGTCTTTCCCTCTCCAAATATTCTTCTGCCATCGCCATAATTTTTTCCAAAATCCATCGGAGTGCCGCCCCCGAAGACTGCTGCGGCTGAGTTTGGCACATATGCAGGAAGCATAATCCACAATGCCATAACCAGAGACATCAGAATTTCAATAGGATTAACATTTAAAGGCAACAATATGACTAATATAAAGAATTAATAAAATAAATAATGTATCAAAGCGGATTGTATAAACCGGAAAAAAACCCCGGTTTACAAACAATCTTTATCTGATGATATTCAGAATAGAAATATGAATGCAAATATGTGAGAGCAAAAATGGTGGTAAAAACAACTAAAGGTCTTTGTCCTGAGTGTGGTGCAGTACTTCCCGCTGATATAATAGAAGAGGATAATCAGATTTGGATCGTCAGGACATGTCCAAAACACGGTAAATTCAGGAACCTGTACTGGTCGGATCCTGAAATGTACAGGCGCTTTGATGCGTATGATGCTGTTGGAAAGGGGGTTGAAAATCCAAACAGGCAGGCATCAACTGAAGAGTGCCCTTTTGCATGCGGTCTGTGCAACAATCATAAATCAACAACACTTCTTGCAAATATAGATCTTACAAACAGGTGCAATTTAAACTGCGATTTCTGTTTTGCAAATGCGCGTGCATGCGGATATATCTATGAACCCACATTTGATCAGATTGTCTCAATGCTAAAGATGCTCCGCGATGAAAAGCCATGCCCTGCACCGGCAGTACAGTTCTCCGGCGGAGAGCCTACAATGAGGGATGATCTTGTAGAGATTATAAAAACTGCAAGAGAAATGGGATTTAAGCAGATACAGATGGCTTCAAACGGCATCAAACTTGCAAGGGATAAAAAACTTGTAAAGGATTTAAAAGAGGCCGGCTTAAGCACAATTTATCTTCATTTTGACGGGGTTACAAAGGAGACAAATCCGCTTTTAAATATTAGCAAAAAGGTAATTGAAAACTGCTCTGAAGTAGGCCAGGGGATAGTTCTTGTGCCGACAGTAATTAACGGCAAAAACGATCACGAGGTCGGAGACATAATCAGATTTGCGGCAGAGCACATAAATGTTGTAAGAGGAGTAAACTTCCAGCCTGTTGCATTCACCGGCGCCGCATCTGAAGATGATGTCATAAAAGAGCGTGTGACAATTCCTGACCTTGCAAAAAGAATTGAGGAGCAGACAGACGGAGCATTAAAGAAGGATTATTTCTATCCTGTTCCATGCATTATACCGGTCTCTCACCTGGTTGAGGCATACACAGGAAAACCGCAGATAGAATTTACAACCCATCAGCACTGCGGCGCTGCAACATATGCTTTTGTTACAGATGACAGGCTTGTTGCTGTAAACAAACTGATAAATGTCGACGAATTTTTCAAAGTTCTTGAGCAGATGACTGAAAAATTAGACGACAAAAAGACTCTTAATAAATATATCACTCTTGTTGAAGGATTAAAAGGTGTTCACTCCTCCTTAAAGAACAATGAATCGGGAAAATACAATACAGTATTTTGGAAGATGCTCTACCAGGCCCTTGTAAAGCAGGACTTTGAGGCATTAAAAGATTTCCACTGGAATGCACTTTTTATTGGAACAATGCATTTCATGGACAATTACAACTATGATGTTGAAAGAGTTCAGCGCTGCTGCATTCACTATGCAACACCTGACGGCAGATTAATACCGTTCTGCACATACAATTCAGGGCCGGTTTTCAGAGAAGAGGTCTGGAAGAAATTTTCAAAACCATTAGTGGCGCAGGATCCTCTCGCAGATCTTGATTAATTCTTTTTTTTTGGTGCATGCATGATACGCATAATTAAAAAACCGACTGATACGCCGTCTGATAATTCAACCGGAATGGTTGCCCGTGAACTGGAAAGGATGGGCGCTGAATTTTCATATCTTGATTTGTATTCGACAAACCCGTTTTCACAGGATATTGAGGGAGACTTAATCTGGGTATGCGGGATTAGGCAGGATGAGCTTTCATTTGAGATGATAAGCGCACTCAGCATCAAAAACAGGGTTGTAAACTCACCTGATGCGATAGCGGCCTGTGCAAGCAAGGTTCAGACAACTGCAAGGCTTATCAAAAACAAAATCAGAACGCCACAGACAATTTTTACCGGTTTTAGGGATGATGTGGAAAAATTTTTGGAGAAGCATGAAACTGTAGTCTACAAGCCTGTTTATGGTTTTGACGGAAACGGAATCTATCCATTCTCTGATATGTCAGAATTAAAAGAGGACTCTCCCTATTACATCCAGGAATTTATAAAAAATGACTGTGACTTCAGGGTCTTTGTAATAGACGGAGAGGCTGTTGGAGCAATTCAGAGAGTTTCTGACTCTTTTGCACATAACATCCACCAGGGAGGATGCGGAAGAGCAGTTTTGGAAATCCCCGAAGAGATGGCAGGAATTGCATCAGGTGCTGCAAAAGCGGTCGGCATAGATTACTGCGGGGTTGATCTTTTGCCGTTTTATGATTCATATACAGTTTTGGAGGTGAATGGAACACCAAACTGGCACTGCATGCATGCGCCTGTTCCCAAACTGCTTGCCGAATATTTAATAAAAACTGAAAAAAATTATATCTGAAAAAATTTTATTTTTTTTTTTGGATTTTTGGATTAGTAATACTGTTTTTTTATTTTTTAGTGAAATCTGCTGTCCGGATCTTCATCTATCTCTTTTTCTGTTTTTACTGCAAGTTCATGCATCCTTTCAGCGATTCGTTTTGATGCTGAAGGCTCAATCTCCTTCATAGCCTGTGCAATCTCACGGCCCAGGACAAAAATTGCATGCTTGTGCTCCATCTTGCTTTTATGGACCTGGTTTGGTTTTATTTTCAGTGATTCATACTCGGAAAACACTGCATTTGAATTCTCTTTTTCAAAATTTTCTTTAATAGAGAACATAAACTGATGGAGGGCTATTAATTCTTCCTTATGCATAAATATTACATCCCTTTTTATTCAAAATATGAACATATGTTGCCTCTCAAACCAATTTAAGGTATCTTAAGAAGCTTAACTGAAACAGGCTTTTTAATTATCCCCTTAAAATCAGGAGCTGCAATAAAATCAAGTCCGCGGGATGCTGCCTGATCAAGAATTTTCTGGTTTACGCTTCTGGTTGTAATTATTCCAAAAACACCTTCCGGAACTTTGCCCAGTGCGGCTTCTATATCATCAGATGGATACTCATTGAGTGTCTCATAGCTTTTTGATAAAAAGCGTGTAAGGTTTGCCTCCCTAATCTCATTCATCTGCTTTAAAAGACCTGATTCAACCCCCATTTGTTCCGGCTCCTCTTTTGGCTTAACAGAATCCGCTGAATCTTCATAAATTGCCGTTGTGCATACATTGAAGTCAACCGAACCATCATGGCCGAGGATTACTTCAACAGGCACTTTATTTCTGAGAGGCTTTACTATCTCCTTTCTGGACATATCCTCAACACTTCTTCCACGCGGGCCTATTGCGACAAAGTCAATGTCTGCAACCTGAAGAAGTTCGCTTAGGATAAGATCCCCTCCCCTGTCGCCGTCAAGAAAAGCTGTTGTTGTTTTTGATTTGCACAGCTCAATTATGGTCTGCGGAACATTTGTGCCTTCAACTGCAACCGCGTTTTTTATCCCGAATTTTAAGAGGTTGATGACATCAGCTCTTCCCTCAACAACAATTATTGCATCGGAATCCTCAACATTCGGGCCAGCCGGAAGTTTCTCAGGGCCGATCTCAATAATTTTTTCAACTCTTGAATATTCCCTGACCTCATCGATGATGTCGTTTGTGTCTATTAAGCCCTCATCAAAGGACATCATCAGTATTTCTTTTGCCCTTTCGACAATCTTTTTGCGCTTTGAGATTCTGATGTCCTCAATTTTTTTCACATGGAATACCGAAGTGCAGGGCCCGACCCTGTCGATTGTTTCAAGTGATGCGGCAAGAAGAGCTGTTTCAGCTCTGTCTATTGATGAGTAAATCAGGATTTCTCCTTTTGTGTCCCCTTTTTTGCTTACTGTTTTAACATCTATTCTTCCTATCCGCCCTGACCTCTGAAGGTCGCGCAAATCAAGATCCTCTCCCAAAAGACCTTCTGTCTGGCCGAATATGGCTCCGACAACATCGGATTTTTCAACCACCCCTTCAGTTTCAAATTCGATGTGAATCTGATATTTTGTAGTTTCCGGTGAGTACAATAATAATTCCTCCTGTGATGTGATAATTTTGTGAAATATGTAAATGTGCTCTTTATGATTTTCATAAGGCAAGATGACTAATAGTAGCTGAATATATTTAAATTAATTTAATGCCCTGGGATAAGCAGGAAAAAAAATTATGTGCAGCTGATGAATGAAATTAATCCTTAAGGCTTTTTAAAAGAAGAGCTGATGCATCATTTTCCTTTATACCTGTTACAAGAACACGCTTCATCGATGATGTTGCACCGCTTATTATTGAGACATCTGATTTTGAGACAGAAAAAAATTCTGCAAGCGCTGATACAATCTCCTTATTCGCCCTGCCTTCAACAGGAGGAGCATCAATTCTGCAAAGGAATGCCTTTCGCCATTCGTTGTAGCCAAAAGGAAAAACCGTTTTTTTGCTGCCGGCGGATACATCAAGAGAGATTATGACACCTTCAATAGTCTCTGTCATGGCATCTTCTATGTCCATTGGCAATTCACCGGAAAAATCAGTAATTTTTAATGAAATGTCGCCCGGCATTAACAAACACGGATCACAAGAGGCGCTTTGGCCAATCTTCACCTGTTATACCCAAAAGCCGGGCTTCTTTAATGCCTGTTGCGCATCCGGGTTGTCCCGAAGATCACTTCCAGACCTATGCCAATAGATCACCCGGGGACCTAATAAACGATGCGCAAAAATATCGGCAGATTATATTCGCTTTATATGGTTTTATATCCATTCCCTCTGAAAGGTCTGGCAAAGCCTTTGAAAAATTCACCTCTGTTGTAGGCAATATTTCCGCTGACAACTGTAATATAAGGAAATACTGCAGACATTTCTTCATAAGGTGTCCAGCCGGCTTTGCTAAAAAGATTATCAGCCGATATTTTAACAGGCTCTTTTGGATATAATGCAAAGTCAGCAGGAGATCCTTTTGCAAATCCGGGCGGCTTTATTCCAAGAATTTTTGAAGGATTGATAACTGTTTTTTCAATTACAGAATGAAGCGTTATCTTTTTTTCAAGCACGCGGTTTATCAGAAGCGGAAGCATTGTTTCAACTCCCGGAATTCCTGAAGGGATGTCTGAAAAATTATTGATTTTCTTTTCAGTGACTGTGTGCGGGGCATGATCTGATGCTATGACATCAATCGTATCCCACATTAAAAGGAGTTTTTTTCTGACAGACTCAGATCTTAGCGGAGGGTTGACCTTTCCAAATCCGTCTCTTTTATCAAACATTTCATATGAGAGGAAGAGGTGATGCGGCATTACTTCAAAGGTTTTTTTCCGGGATTTTATGAGGCTTACTGATTTTGGAGATGATATATGGCAGAAATGAAGCTTTAAACCGGGTTTTGCAATATCAAGAATTGTCTTTACTGCCAAAAATTCATTTTCACATCC
Organism: Methanobacteriota archaeon; assembly: GCA_023396365.1. Taxonomy (GTDB): domain Archaea; phylum Halobacteriota; class Methanomicrobia; order Methanomicrobiales; family Methanomicrobiaceae; genus Methanomicrobium. The sequence goes on along the minus strand of JAEWWL010000009.1, from coordinate 4,966 downwards.
TCTAAGCCTTTCATGAGCGATGAGTGAATCGTCTTCTCCTGAATCAATAATCTCTGCATGAACTGTTGCAAGTGCATCTTTTTTTGAAATCTCTTCAAAGGCAGATTTTAAAAAACTGCTGTCCACTGCTGATCCAAAGCTTGATTCAGCAAAAAAAGTCTCTCCAAATGCACAGACACCGATGCTGTATAATGCCTCTATATCCCATCCCGGCATCACACTTCCGTTAATGCCGAAGTTGCAGTAGGAATTAGTCAATGCCTCATCAAATCTTTTAATGTATGAATCCTTATCAGTTACAGGCGGTATTGTATTTGGCTGGTCAATAACCGACGCAACTCCGCCTGCAAGTGCGCTTTTAGAGCCTGTCTCCCAGGTCTCCTTGTGATTTTGCACATCCCCGCCACGCATGTGAACATGCATATCGATAGCTGCCGGAATGCAGATTAAGTCTTTGCAGTCAATGGTGTTTTCAGAATCAGCAGCCATTCCCAAATGGACAACAAGCCCGTCTTTTATTGATATGTCTTTTGTTGTGCCGTTTGGCAGTGAGACATTTTTTAAGACCAGACTACATTTTAAAGACATTTTAAAGATCCTGTTATGTATATTGTTATGCATCTTATTACATAATTTGTGAGCCTTGTATTTTTGCAAAGAAATTTTGCTGCAAAATTTTTGGAGTGAAATTTTTTGCAGCATAGTATGCGGCCTGTAATGATGCCTTTTTTAAAAAATTTAATATTGAATTGATTTTCTGATAAAATTATTTTTTATTAATATGAAAATCACGGGTGTGATTTCGATAAAACAGTGCATGAAAATATGTTTGATAAAAATTTAGTCAGATTTTTTTTTAGCAGACTCTTGGTACCGGATCTCCTATTGGCGCTTCGATAAATCTTTCGCCGCCGATTGAAGTCTCCATAATAACAGATTTGCCTTCTGTTACTCTTCCGATTATTGCCGCATCTTTTCCGTACTTTGACTTTTTAATTGCTTTTAGTATTTCTTCAGCATCATCAGGTGATACACCCATCACAACCTTTCCCTCGTTTGCAACATCCAAAGGATTGATGCCTAAAAGTTCTGAAGCGCTTCTGACACTGTTTCTTATTGGAAGAGCCTCTTCAAAGATTCTTACCTGGACACCGGATTTCTCAGACATTTCATTAATTGCATTTGAAAATCCTCCGCGTGTGGGATCTTTCATTGCATGAATCTCTCCGGCATCCATTGCTGATTTGACAAGCTCCCATACAGGTGCAACATCAGACTTTATCTGCTCGCCCAAATCAAAGCCTTCGCGGGTTGTCATGACACAAAGGCCGTGATCACCAAGTGTGCCGCTTACAATAATTGCATCACCCGGCTTTAGTCCGTTGTCGCGCACAGGTTTTTCTACAATTCCGATTCCTGCGGTGTTGATTACAATTCCGTCAAGCGCTCCCTTTTCAAGAACCTTTGTATCGCCTGTAACAATTGATGCACCGCACTCGCCAAGAGCAGCGTCCATTGATGCAACAATCTTTTCCAGAATGTCGATGTCAAAGCCTTCTTCGATAATCATTGCGCATGAAAGGGCAACCGGCCTTCCTCCCATCATAGAAAGATCATTTGCAGTTCCGCATACAGATATTCTGCCGATATCGCCGCCAGGGAAAAAAAGAGGGCGCACTACATGCGAATCTGTCGTAAAAACAATATTTTTGTCGCCAAACGGAATTACTGCTCCGTCATCAAGCGACTCAAGACCTATTCCGCCTGCGTTGTTATGAGTGTATTTCGTAAGCGTTTTTCCTAGAAGCTCTGAAAAAACAGCTCCGCCTGCACCATGCATAAGATTAACCTTCATTCGTCATCAACCTCAATTTCTATATTCGTAACAACCACTTCCTTTCCATCAATTACTTCAGGAAGCAGGCCGCAGTTTGGACAGACAAATCTTTCCGAGCCTTCATATCCGCAGGGGCAGGAAGTTTTTACAGGAACGGTTTTTGCCTTTAGCACACAGTTCTTAAAAAGAGGCTCGTCTTCGTCCTCACACATTGTTTCAAAAAGAAAAATAACCTGTTCGGGATTTATCATTGTCATCTCGCCGACATCAACATACACTTTTTTTATGTGTGTCGCGGAATTTTCAGTTGCAGCCCGTTTGGCTGTTGCAAAAATGTCGTAGGCAATTGTGTACTCGTGCATTACTCCTCCATAGCCGCGTAGACTTCCTTAAATACCTGACGCGTCTGGAGTGCCTCCTCACGGGATAATTTCTGAATAGCAAAACCTACATGGACTAAAACAAATTCACCTACAACAACATCCACAAGGTCAATTCTGACCTCCTGCTGAAGGTCGCCGTAATCAACAACAGCAATATTGCCGTCTTTGATCTCTAACACTTCTGCCGGTACTGCAATGCACATAATTTAAAACCTCTTAAATTTCCGGATTAATTAGATGTCCGGTGCGGTTATAGAAAAAAAATAATAACGCCGAGAAGGAGATTTGAACTCCTGAGGTGCGGACACCAGTGGCTTTCAAGGCCACCGCCTTTCCGGGCTAGACTATCTCGGCCCGTCTTCTTATAGGTTGACTTTTTTCCTTAAAAATATGGTGTTATTGTCTTCGCCTGTTTTGCGATAGAAAAATCAGTGCAACAAAACAGGATAAAGCTCCTATCGGGAAAATAACCCCTGATTGTGTAGGTACGGGAGTGCTTTTTGAATCAAAGATTGATGCCGCATCTGCATTCACTGTTATGTAGGAAGCGCCGTCTGCAGTGATTGTTACATATCCGCTGTCAGAGGCATCTGAGGGGTAGACTTTTAAATAAATTATCCCGCCTGTTACCGGAATGGAGAACTTCTCTGCCCTGTTGTCGGAGTACTGGTTTATTAATCTGACAGCCCCGTTCTCATCATAATACTCTAAAATCCAGTTATGCCCTTCGGATGTCTCCACATTTAGTATTCCGCTGTTAGTAAGAACAGAAAAATATGCAGGGCTTGTGCATGAAGCAAAAGACTGTGCAGAGAGGCTTTTTCCAGGTTCTGTTGAGATTGTCTGCTCAGAAGATGATGTCGGCGTTATAGTTGAGCCGGCTGACTTTGAGTAAAACTCCTGCATTGTGATAAAGCCCTTGTTGTCATAAAAATATACATAATATGTGCCCGGTCCCGGGACTGCAACGTCTTTGCTGAAGTGACCGCCGGTATCTGTTGAAATCCATGTTGTTGGCATTATTTCATCGTTTTTGCTTTCAACTTTTATCTGAACCCCCATGTTTCCGCGTGTTGTGCTTCTTCCGGCAACAGAGAGATAACCGTTGTAGTCCTGTGTTGGCGGTGAGGATACAAATATCTGGTCAGACCTGTCGATGATTTCAAAAAATGCAGTTTTTGTTGAGCTTGGACCAAGTCCCACATCACTTGTTTCAGGAATCTCAAATTTATATCTTCCCTTTGAAAGTCCGTCTGTTTCAAAATTAACTCTCCATGAGCCATCAGACTGAATTACAAAACTTTTCCTTTCCAGTTCCTGTATGGAGACCTTCTGGCTGTATAAGACGATGGTCATTGTAACGCCCGGATTTATAGTGCTTGTTCCTTCGATTATAATGGTGTCCCCGAGATTTACCTCGGCGGGGACTTCAAAACTTATTATGTATGCTGATGAGCAGCACACCAGTGCTGCAAGCATGATTATCAGCAATGCTATCTTTTTCATATTTACAAGATCAACTACTATAGCATTAATGATTACTCAACATTTTGAAAAACCTCTGGCATGCTGGAAAAGCAAAGAACTGCATGGCAAAGAAACAATAGACTGCCTTACAATAATATTTAAGTCAGGCGGCTGCTCATGGAACCGCTGCACTATGTGCGGGTATAAAAGCGAGAGATACAATAAAATGCCGCCTGAAGAGCTGTCTTTAAAAATTAAGCAGCAGCTTTTATGGGTTCTTGCTGAATTTAAGCCTGAAAGCTATCAGATGGTAAAAATTTTTACGTCAGGAAGTTTTTTTGATTCAACAGAAGTTCCCTGCGATGCAAGAAATGCAATCGGAGAGGCTTTTAAGGGCAAAATCATAATTGCCGAGTCAAGAACAGAATATGTAAAAACAGACATTGTCTCTGAGTTTATCTCCTTAATTGACACGGGCTCACACGAAAAACCTTTTTTTGTTGCAATGGGGCTTGAAACAACAAATGATTACATCCGCGAGAAATGCATTGACAAGGGCCATACATTTGATGACTTTAAGACTGCTGTTAAAAATGCAAAAGAGGCGGATTGCGGAATAAAGACATATCTTATGATGAAGCCGCCATTTCTTACAGAGTCAGAGGCCCTTTTGGATATGCAGAATTCTATTCGGGAATGCACGCCTTACTCTGATATAATTTCCATGAATTTATGCACTGTTCAGAACAGAACCGATGTTGAAAGACTCTGGAAGCAGAAGGCATACAGGCCGCCGTATCTGTGGAGTGTCTTAAAGGTCCTGATAGAATCAGATGTTCATATTCATTGCGATCCTGTCGGCGGCGGCAAAAAGAGAGGCCCGCACAACTGCGGCAAATGTGATATGGAGATTGTTGACGCAATAAGGGAATTTTCACTGACCGAGGATAAGGGTCTTTTGAAAACTTATTTTGACAGGGGATGCAGATGCAAGGATGAGTGGGAATTTGTTTTAAGAGAGGAAAAACCATTCTGCATGCCCTTAACAGAGTAACCTGACAATAAAAAACCAAAAGAGCAAAAAAAAATAAGAATAAAAAAAAATTAAAAGGTTAAAAAAAAATAAGGAAAAAAAAATAAGAATAAAAAAAATGTAACTATTCAGCCATTAGATCCTGAACATTGAAGGGCTGACCTTCGGCCAGTTTTTTCAGAGCCTCATACACCGACTTCCCATTTTTTCTGACAGTTGAGATATACCCTCTGATTCTGCAGAAAA
>JAEWWL010000003.1 GCA_023396365.1 Methanobacteriota archaeon | reverse complement strand
TCAGAATCTGCCACTGCAGAAGATTACCATGAATATATGCGCAATTTCAGCGCCAATGTAATTCTTCTCTTTATCCTGTGCGTATCAGGCATCTTTCTTCTCCTCTTAAGATATACAGGAAGAAAATACTCTGATAATTTTTACTATACTGAAAAATTTTACTTAAGGGTAATTCTAATTCCAACATACTCTGTTATGGGAATTCTGCTTGTCCTTATCTCGCTTTTTTCAATTGCAGTAATTAAAAATGCCGGCGACCTGTCATCGCCTGACACTGTTTCAACGCTTATTTTTGCAACAATGGTCTTTTCTTATGCGATGTCGTCACTTCTGCTTGCATATTCCATTGTAATAAAAAGGGCTGTTTTATACATTCTCGGATTTGAGATAGCCGCACCTTTTATTCTGTTTCTTTTTTCAATAACTGATTTAAGCGGATATTCATCATCAACTGAACTCTTCCTTGGAATATTCATATCTGTATTATTTTCATTTATCCTTGTCTCTGTTCCGCTGATGCACACCCGGATGCTTATAAGAAGAAAATCCTATTCAGGATTTGAATCAGAGTCTGAAGATAAGAGTTCTGAGTCAGAGTCTGAAGACGGAAAAAGCACTCTGCCTTTTGATGAGGAGGGAAAGGCAATAATGATGCAGGCCAAAAAAATCAACTGCATACCAGAGGATCTTTTAGTGCGGTATATGGATGCCGAATATATCGGAAAGGGGGGCACTGCCAGAATTTTTAAGGCAAAGAGGCGTGATGACGGAGAAGTTGTTGCGGTAAAAGTTCCTATCAGCTTTGATGAGAGGACAGGCAGAAGTTTTCTAAAAGAGATGAATCTGTGGAAAGAGCTTGATCACAAAAATATCGTCAGGGTATATTCGGTAAATATCCTTCCTGTCCCATATGTTGAGATGGAATACTGCCAACAATCCCTTGCAGATATTAATAAACCGCTTTCAGGTGAAATTTCGGCAGGCATTATCAGTGAAATATCAAAAGGGCTTTTGTATGCCCACTCAAGAGGAGTAATCCACCGTGATATAAAGCCGCAGAACATTTTAATATCTGAGGATAAAACTCCAAAGCTCTCGGACTGGGGCCTTGGAAAGATTATAAGCGACAATAATGTCACAAAAACTCTTGCGTTTTCCCTAAACTATGCATCTCCCGAACAGGTTGCCCCGGGAATTTTTGGAAGATGCGATGAAAGAACTGACATCTTTCAGATGGGAATTGTGTTTTATGAGCTGCTGACCGGATGCATTCCTTTCTCAGGCGAAGGTGTCGGAGAATTTTCAACATCCATAATTCACAATGATCCAAAAATCCCCTCGGCAATCAACCCTGATGCAAAAAAGTTTGACAAAATTATAATGAGATGCTTAAAAAAGGATCCTGATGAGAGATACAGGTGCATTGAGGAGTTTCTGGATGACTTAAACAGGCTCACCGGCTCTTTGAATTATTCCTAAGAAATTTTGCACAACTCTTTCGTTTCTGACCTCGGGGTGAAACATTACCCCGAAAATTAATTTTTCCCTGTGCTTAAATGCCGCAGTGCCAGAATCAGACTCTGCAAGAATTTCAAAATCAGATGAGAGAATAACTGAATTTCTGTGAAGCTCATATGCATCAAATTCTGTCATGCCATTAAGAACAGCAGAATCTGATACTTTTTTAACCGCTGTCATCCCTAATTGTTTGTTCTCTTCTATGACTCCTCCAAATATCACTGCAATTACCTGTGCACCGGCGCAGATTCCAAGAACAGGAATGTTCAGATTGCTGATAAACCCAAATTTTTCTGCATCCTCCAAAAATTTGTTGTCTTTTAGCGCAGTGCCGCACAAAATTAATCCTTTCGGGCTTTTTTGGATTGGGTTATCTGAATTTTTAAGGAGAGAATCACATAACAGCTCAGTGTAGTGAACTGTCTTAAAGTCAATTCCTGATTTTTTTGCAATCTCTTCTATTGGCTTTACATACTCATAGTATGAAAGCGAATTCTTCCGGTATGAGAGATCGCAGATAATCAGCATTTATCCTCCAGGTGTGCGGCAATTATTGAGAATTCTCCGTTGTAATTTTTGCATGATGACTCAGACTTGTCAATTGCAATTCTTCTCTTAAAAAAAGGGGCATCAAGGACAAATGTTTCAAATTCCCCGCCCTCTCCTGTCAATGTAATTTTGTATTTTTCGGACAGATATGATAATTCATCAAGCATTTTAAAATCAATTCTTCTTCCCGGCCATGATTCATCAAAGGGATATGAAAATACGCCTGAGATTATTATCTCAAAGCCAAAATCGATTAGATTTTTCATGTATTCAGCCTGATTTACATACCACAGCGGGTTAAAGCACCACAGATCAAGTGAGTCGCAGATTTTCTGGACTCTTGATGCCTGATAGACTGACATTATAGCGCCGGTTACAATTCCCTCAATTCCATATTTCTCTTTGGCGCTGATAATTGCTGATTTTAAATCCAGAAGCTCCTTTTCCTTCTCCCCGTCTGTTTCATATTCAAGAAGCGGAATTTCGCAGGCCTGTGCCTGAAGGGATGCAAGGCTGATGTTTGGAGTGTGGAACATGTAGCTCTCTTTATTTTTTGAGGCCAGTGTTATCAGGCATGAGACCTCGTCTGTCTGCATTGCCATATAGCAGGCACATACTGAATCCTTGCCTCCTGAAAATAATACTCCAAGCTTCATCTCTTCTCCTTTTAAAAAAATTATTTCTATTAAATTTTTGTTCTGATTATAAATTTATTAAGCGCCCTCTGTCTTCCTGCTGACCTGTAAATTTTGCATTTGTTAATTTTGCATGTGTTAATTGTGCATTTGTTATTGTGCTTTTATTATTGTGCATTTGTTATTGTGCATATGTAAATTTTTTATGCATTTTAATATGGCATAGATTCCTTTCTCTTCATCAAAACCTTTCTGTCCTTTTCAACATTCAGTTTAATTCCTGTATAAGGATCATATCCAAGGTAATACATTGCAGTTGAGCGTGTCATAGGCGTTGGCGTAAAAATCTGAAACTGCCTTCCCGAAAGCCTGTTTTTTAAGAGAAAACCAGCAGTCTCTTTTGCCTCTTTTTCGCCTTCGCCGGGGTGTCCTGCGATGATATAGGCAATTATGTATTTCTTTATCTTCTCCTCTTTTTTTATCCGTTCAAATCTTTCTATAAAATCCTGAAATATTGCAGATTTTGGTTTGTTCATGCATTGCAAAACATTGTCAGAACCTGACTCGGGCGCGACCTTCATCTGGCCGGAGATATAATGCCTTAAAATCTCCCTTAAAAATCTGTCATCAAGAAGGCATGGATCAAAACGGATTCCGGAATTTATCTGTATGTTTTTAACATTTTGGATTTCGCCGGCGCACTTTAAGAGCTTTAGATATTCATCAGTTCCTGAGATTAAATTTTTACAGCCGCATCCGTCTTTTAAGCAGTCATTTTTGCTGCATCCCCCCGCCCTGCAGGACGCGGCATACATATTTGCCGAAGGTCCGCCGATATCGGTGATAGTGCCACAAAATCCTTTTTGAGAGGCGATATCTGCAATTTCATTTAGAACTGACTCTCTGCTTCGTGAGACAACCCGCTTTCCCTGGTGTATTGCAAGGGCGCAAAAGGAGCAGTCGCCAAAACATCCCCGATGAGATGTAACTGAATTTTTAATCATGTCAAATGCAGGAACATTTTTGAATGAGGGATGAATTCTGCGTTCAAAATGAACACTGTAAATTTCATCAAGCTCATTTTGCGAAATTTTATGCGCAGGATACTGGACAGTATATCTTGTATCCTGTTTTTGAACAACGATTTTTTCATCGCAGTTTTCTTCAAAAAGAACCTGAGCCTTAGCAAAAGCCTGCCTGTTTGATGAAACATCCTCAAAAGACGGGAGAACAACGCAGTCACCGCTCTTTAATAAATCTTCTATTTCGGTTTCTCTTTTTAAAATGACCGTGTTTTCAATCGCAATATCTTTTGGTGCGACACCGCAGTCTAATGCCTCAACCGTTTTTAAAAGCGGATACTCACCCATCCCGTAGATAAGAATCTGTGCCTTTGAATCAACAAGAAGGCTTTTTTTAATTTTGCCGGACCAGTAGTCATAGTGTGCAGCCCTTCGAAGCGATGCCTCTATTCCGCCGATTATTATCGGCTTATCACTGCATACACTGCGTATCTGGCTGCAGTACACGCTTATGCACCTGTCGGGGCGTATCCTGTATTTTTTCTCACCCTGCTTTGAGAAATATGGATCTTTATCCTCGCAGAAGAGATCTTCTTTTCGCGGAATCTTTGTTGCTGTATAGTTAAGGACCATCGAGTCCATCTGCCCGCCGGAGACTGCAAACGCAATTTTTGGAATTCCAAGCTTTAAAAAACTTTCAGGATCTTTCCATTTTGGCTGGGAGATAATTCCTACCTTATATCCTTTTTTTTCAAGAAACCTGCCAAGTATTGCCATTGCAAATGAGGGATGATCAACATATGCGTCAGGCGTTACTATGATAACATCGCAAAAATCCCAGCCTCTTTTTAAAACCTCTTCTTTTGTTGCAGGAAGAAACATAACTGACTTTTATTATTTATGTTCTGCAGAAATTTATTATAGCGGTATTCAAAAAAAAACCGGCCCTTTTTTCTAACAGAATGGGGGCAGAGATTAAATTATTATCAGGCTTTTTTAAGACTCCAGGTCTGCGGATCATAATTGTCAACTGATACGCTTAAAAATGCCCTGTTGTCATTGAAAATTCCTGAAGAATCTTTTTTTACCTCAAACACCAGTATTGATTCAAATATTTCTTTTCTTCCAAGCTTTTTCTGCTGATAGGGAACACCTGCATTCTGAAGGTAATCCTTAAACGAAAGCGGCTTTTATTCATCGCCGTTGTAGTAAAGGGTAAATGCATTCAGCGCAGGAGTACTTATGCCATCAACGCCTCCGCCCCTGTAGTCGTGATGAGCAAATTCAACTACTGCAATCAGAAATATACTGTCAAATGCAGCTTTAGTCTCTTTTTTTTCTCCGGTAAACATATCTTTTGTTAAAAGTTTTGTTGCTGCCGACCAGTCACTGACCATAACTGACAGATCATTTGCTTTTGATTTATCCTGGTAATAAAACGCTTCGCCAAGCGGGTGTGTGTCAATAAAATGATAATCCTTTGAATTGATTATTAGGTCTGTATAAAATCAGTAAAAAATCTGCATAAAATCAGCATGCAAAAAATATACCTAAAAAGATTTTAAAGGCTCTTTTTAAAAAAAAATATGGGCCGGATAGAGCAGATAGAAAATCTCAGCCCTGAATTTACAGGAAGTGTCTTTGCATCATCTTTTTTTCCTGGACAATTCAAGACGGACTGCACCCCTTTTGCAGGCGTCTGTACATGCACCGCACGTAATGCAGTCATTGTTTTTTGTATCATCTGCTTTAACCATTTCAGAT
>JAEWWL010000026.1 GCA_023396365.1 Methanobacteriota archaeon | reverse complement strand
TTTATGATATTATAGACCGGCCCAAAGACAGTACCGCCTTTTCCTTTTATCACCGGCATACTGGCTCCTCTCATCTCTGCCAGAATCTCCTCTCTTACATCATTTTTAATGATATCAGGGATTTCTGAAAAGAGAGGAACCTGATGTTCACCATGCTCTCCTATGACTAATGAGTTTTTTGTATCAAGGTCTCTGGATTTTAAAAAATAATTTAACCGTGCAAGGTCAATCTGTCCTCCAAAACCTATGCACCTGCTTTTATCAATCTCTGTTTTGCTGCATATGAAGTAGTTTAAAGCATCGACAGGATTTGTAATACTGATTATTATTCCATCAAAACCTTTGAGATTCTTACAAAACTCCTCTGCGACCGGTATATTTGCGTCCAGCAGATCAGCTCTTGTCTTAATATCGGGATTTCTTGGAAGACCTGCTGAAAAAATGATTATATCAGATCTTTTAATATCGTCTTTATCTGTGGATATGCTGATATCAATTCCGGTATGGATTATGTCAAGCTGCTGGGCAAGAAGAAGGGAAGAATTGCAGTCAGTCATTGTTAATTCATCAGCAATACCCATCACTGTTGAGAGATATGCAACTTCTCCGCCAATCTTTCCTGCTCCGATTATGGAGAGGTGCGTCATTGTTGACTAAGTTTAGGCGAATGCTAATAATAAAATAGCTCTAAAGTATGCTCAATCCAAATGGTGACTTTATTAAGGGAAGATAATATCACAGCCGGCGGTATAGGAATTAACAATCACCTGATACTGGCGGCAGGCATTCTTGGCACAACCGGAGCATCGCTTAACAGAATGCTGAGTATGGGCGCCGGCGCAGTTGTAACAAAATCAATCGGGCCGGCTCCAAAGGACGGGCATAAAGGCCCCTGTGTTTATGTAATGGACGGCGCGGTAATGAATGCAATGGGGCTTCCAAATCCTTCTCACAACTTTATTGAAGAACTTGAAATTTTAAAAGGAAAGCCGGTTATTGCAAGTATTTTTGGAGGGAATCCTGAAGAATTTTCTGAGGTTGCCTCATGGTTTAAGGATAAGGTATCCGGCCTTGAGCTGAATGTGTCCTGCCCGCATGCACAGGGCTATGGGGCACAGATCGGATGCAATCCTGATCTTGTCTATGAATGCACACATGCTGCAGCAAAAACAGGTCTGCCGGTATGGGTCAAGCTCACTCCAAATGTTACTGATATCACTGAATCGGGAATATCAGCACAGGAAGGAGGAGCCAGTGCCGTTGTTGCGGTGAACACACTAAAGGCAATGAGAATTTCAACAGGGCTTAAGCGTCCGGTTCTTGGGAACAAAACCGGCGGACTTTCAGGACCTGCAATATTTCCGGTAGCAGTCCGTTGTGTATGGGAGCTTTATGAAGCACTCAGTATACCTGTCATCGGATGCGGAGGTGTGTCATCCGCAGACAATGTAATAGAGATGATGATGGCAGGAGCATGTGCTGTTGAGATAGGAAGTGCTGTTTTGGATGGCAGTGACATATTTTCAAAAATTGCCGGCGATTTATACTCTGAAGACGGAGAAAAACCATCAGATATCATAGGGTGCGCACATGATTGAGATACCTTCTGTTGTCGTGAAGATAAAAGAGATAATTGACGAAACTCCTTCAATCAGGACTTTTGTTTTTGACAGGAAATTTGATTTTAATGCAGGACAGTTCTGCATGGTATGGATTCCCGGTGTTGATGAAATACCGATGGGTCTTTCGTCAGCAGATTCTATCACCGTTCAGAAGGTCGGAGATGCAACTGAGGCATTGTTTTCAATGAAAACCGGAGATAAACTGGGAATAAAAGCGCCACTTGGAAACGGGTTTTCTCCAAAAAATAAGGTTCTAGCAGTTGCAGGAGGTGTTGGAGCAGCACCTCTAAGACCTCTTGCACAAAAGGGGCAGTGTGAGACATTTCTTCTTGGCTCAAGAAATAAGGCAGAAATTCTTTATGAAAAAGAACTTTCTGAATTAACAGACCTTCATATATCAACCGATGACGGATCATACGGCCACCACGGTTTTGTAACAGAGCTGATGCAAAAGGTTGATCTGAATTCATTTGATACTGTTTGTGTCTGCGGCCCCGAGATTATGATGGCCGGAGTTTTAAGAGTTTTGGATGATTATAATCTGACTAAAAAAGGGCAGTTCTCTTTGGTCCGCTACATGAAATGCGGTGTTGGAATATGCGGTTCATGCTGCCTTGATCCCGAAGGACTTCGCGTCTGCCGTGACGGTCCGGTATTTTCAGGCGATCTTCTGCTAAAAAGCAGTGAGTTTTCAAAATACTCCCGCGATGCATCCGGAAGAAGGATTAAATCCTGCGGGGGACACTAATCTTTAAAAAACAGAATAATTTTTTTTATCTGTGATATTTTCCGCCGCTGTTTATACTGTATGCCCTGTATAACTGCTCGGTTAGAATAAATCTTGCCATCTGGTGAGTAAATGTAAGCTTTGAGAGGCAAAGTCTGAAATTCGCTTTTTCAATCAGACTTTCAGAAACTCCAAGGCTTCCGCCAATGACAAAGACAATCCTACCCAAACCTGAGAGTTCAAGGGATTTTATCTTTGCAGCAAGTGTTTCTGAATCAGTCATCTCACCTTTTAAATCAAGCAAAATGACATAGTCTCTCTCCTTAATATGAGAAAGAATATTCTTCCCCTCATTGTCAAGAATCTTTTTTATCTGAGAATCAGAGGGATTTTTCGGAAGAGGTTCATCGGGTATTTCTACAAATTCAAGATTGATGAAGGAATTTAAGCGTTTTGCATATTCTGCAGTTCCATCCTGGAGGTATTTCTCTTTTAATTTACCTGCCGCAATAATTTTTACAGAAGTTGTCATTTAAATAAGCTCTCTTCTTTCGAGTTCTTCTAATTCGTGCAGATGGTTGATGTTGGTAAATGTCAGCAGATCAGGGTCAATATCACGCAGTTGTTCGACATTTACATAACATGAGTTGATGCTCTTAATCATCTCGCGAAGAGAAAGTGAATTGTGTGACTTCATATATTCTTCAAGAGCTTTTTTCTTATAAACTGCGTGAAGAGGCTCAAGCATATCATCGTTCCAGTATGGAATGGCTGCATCATAATTCTCAGAAAGACTAAAAAGCCTGTTTATGACATCCATATTGACAAAGGGCATATCGCATGCAACAGCAAACAGCACATCGCCTTCTGCTGCCTTTATTCCTGCATGAAGCCCGCCAACAGGTCCTGTTCCTTTCCTGATATCACATACAACCCTGACGCCTTTTATCTCTTCAAATCTTCTGCACTGCGGTTCATCACGTGCAACAATTATTATCTCATCAACCAGATCCTGAAGCGTTGAAATAAGTCTTTCAATAAAAGTCCTGCCTTCATATGAGAAAAAGTATTTTTCCATTCCTCCGGCACGCCTGGCCTCTCCTCCTGCAAGAATAATTGCTGACTTCAAATCACAACTCCCAAATTATTTGGCGGAGATTAAATTTTCCTTAAATTTCATCAGGTTTACCACAGTTTTGTTGACAGGAGTTCTGATATTATTCTTCTCACCAATTTCAACAATCCTGCCATTGATAAATTCGATCTCGGTTTTTTTGCATGAAGAGAGATCCTGATACATTGATGAATGATGCTCTGCTGTGGAAGGTATCTGTTTGTTCTTTAAATAATCAAGATATTCATCGGCTGTATTCCATTGAAGGATTATGCCTTCAGACCTGATGACATCAAATGTCTCATTTACAATATCTGATATTATTCTCCATGAGTTCTCATCCAGAAGTTTTCCGTATGGAACTTTCATTATGGCTCCAAGGGGATTTAAGGCGGCATTATAAAGAGTCTTTCCCCATATGGCGCCGCTGATATTTTCATCTTCAATGACATCCATCCCGGAGTCTTTAAAAAGACTGATTAATTTTTTTGTTTTGTCATCACTTCCGGCCGGGTAAACACCAAGCCTTATTGGTGCTGCCTGAACAGACACATTTACGTATGCGTCCTGGCGCCATTCAAATCCGGTTATTATCATTCCGCCGATTACACTGTCTGTATATTCTGCAATAATTTCTTCATTTCCTATGCCGTTTTGAAGACTTACAACAGGAGTGTTCTTCAAAAATCTGGAAAACTGATTGCAGATTCCTCTTGTAGCATTGGACTTTGAGGAAATTATGATGTAATCAAATTTTTCTTCGGCCGGAAGAGTTTCTGAACAATAAAAAGAATATTTCTCATCACCCCACAAACCTGTCATTACAAAACCGCGTTCTTTGACTGCCTCTGCATGCCGTTTTCTGCTGACTGCATAAACTTCACATTTTTTTGAGAGTTTTGCAGCTATGCAAAGACCTACTGCGCCTGCACCCAATATTGCTACCTTCATTGTAATCTGCTGTAATATATGATTCAATCTGTCATAAATCAGAGAGATTTCAAAACTTTATTTTCCATCTTTATAAGAGACTTTTTTATCTCAATATCAGGAGTGAATCCACCCGGTCCGTTTTTGGATATTACTCTGTGGCAGGGGATTATAAGCGGTGTCGGATTTCTCCTCATTGCAACACCGACAGTTCTGTGGTGTGTTCCTGTCATTTTTCCAATTTCTGAATAAGTTCTTGTCTCTCCGTAGGGGATTTCCATAACTGCCCTGTATATTTCACTGAAAGGATAACCGTCTGATAATGCAATGGATTTTAGTGGAGAGAGATCAGTTTTTTTTCCTGTCAAAAATTGTTTTATCTGGACAGGTATATATGACTCATCTCCTGTGCGAATAAAAGAGATTCTGTGTATTAAGTCATCAGACCATTCAACACGCACTCTCCAAAGCCCAAACCGGCAGATGCCCGTATTTATTTCCATTTGGCAATACCTTTTCTGAATTCATCAACCGTGCATTCAGTTAATTCTTCCTCCATCCAGCGTGGAAGGCCTTTTTTTACAGATTCATCAAGAAAACGCTCTTCTCCAAGAAGCAGAACACCTTTGTCTTCTGGTGTTCTTAAGACTCTTCCAAGCGCCTGAATTGCCTTGTTGACTGCCGGGAGCGTATATGAGAGGAATTCTCCCTCCTTTCCAAACTTGTTTTTGAAATAGTCGTTGATCATTCTTCTCACATCATTGAACGGAGCAAGAGGAAGCCCGATTACTATTGCGCCGTTTAGCATTTCACCCCTGTAGTCAAGACCCTCACTCCACTTGCCGCCGCATACGCCAAAAATGATGCCTGATCTGTTGACCTCGGGAAGAGACATGAATATTTTAAGATCGGAGGTTGCTTTTGAAGAATCCTGTGATTCAATAAAAACATCTTTTCCTTTTAATTTTTGTGGCATATTTGCAGTGAAGGTTTTTAGCATATCATATGAGGGGAAATATACGGCAAGGTTTCCTTTAAGACTGGCAAATGTGTTTATATAATCCAGAATTCTGTTCTGGTTGTCAGTATCCCTTCTCATACTGAATGCTGATGTAATATCCCTGGCGCAGAATATGAGCCGGTTTTTCCTGGGAAATGCATTTGGAAGTGACAGCGTTTTTACATCCATATCGCCGAAATATATCTTTTTATAGCTTTCAACCGGTGAAAGTGTTCCTGATATCAGAATGGATGCGGAATGTGTCTTTGCAATCTCTGTAAGCGTCTTAGATGGATCAATATTTCTCACTTCCAGAGAGATTTCAGCCTCGTTTTTGCGATAGATTGTAAGATATGAGTCATCACCGGATGAGTGGATTATTCTTATAAAAAAGTTTGTAAGCTTTTCAACAGGGCTTTCTTTAAAATCTCCCTTCTCAAGTTTGGCCTCATGAATGGCCTCGTTAATTCTCAGGAGATCATCAGCTATCTCATCAGCCTTCTGGTAAAGCGTGCCGTTTAAGATATATCTGATGAAAATTGACGGGTCAAACCAGTCTTCGTTTTTAACAGACCTTTTAAGACTTACCATGAAGTTCTGAACCTGCGGTATCAGATTTAATACAGCCTCAACTCCTCCGATTCTTCCTCTCATATGGGCAAGTTCATTTTGTGCAAGTTCAAGTGACTTATCGCTTAATACAACTGACTGTATGCTCTGAATCGTATCTCCGCAGTTGTGCGCCTCATCAATAAGCAGTATTGTATTTTCAGCTTCAATTCCAATTGACTGGTACATCTGGTCGCGGATTGATTCATCGAAGAGATGATGAAAATTTAAAAGGATTACATCAGCATCACGGGCGGCCTGAAGCATAACTTCATAAGGGCATATATCTCCACAGGTTTCATGAATTTTCTCAGGAGGAACAATGCGCCTTGAAGTCTGCTCAGCTTTTGTCCTGAGCATATTTGATGGAGCCATTTTTAACCCGTCTGCACCTTCAACATAAATCCTTGATTTAATAAAATATGGGCATAATAACGGGTGATCCATGTCCTGATGCCTGAGCTGTGTTTTCAGAACAGGATCATTTGCGGGGATTAGTGCTCCCCTGTGCGCGCGATCGCGCATTAATGAGGTGGAAAAGGCCTTAAGACCCTCACACATCCTGTATATGTCTCCCTCTCCTCCCATCATGCACATTTTGCGCTTTCCAACCAGATATGCAACCTTTAGATTGCTTTTTTTCTTTCTTATCAGCTCAAGCTCTCTGATAAATGTGTTTAGCTGGCTTACTGTTCTTACAGCTACCAGGATTTTTCTGCCTTTTGCCTCTGGAAGAAGAGCTGAAAGAATACTTGATTTCCCACTGCCTGTAGGTGCATCTATCATGCATATTGTTTTATTTTTTGCACATTCAGATGCGGCATCAAGCATTTCCTCCTGATGCGGCCTGTATGTTTCATAGGGAAACCAGTCATTAAGACTATCCATTACTTACATATTGGTTGAAGTAGCATTTTGTAATATCGTGCCGTGCGGTGTGAAATTAAAATAAAAATTTTGACTTGCGGAGTGAAATTGTGAATAAATTATACCGTTCAAAGGATGACCGCGTAATTGCAGGTGTATGCGGCGGTCTTGGCAAAGCACTGGATACTGATCCCAATATTCTCAGAATCCTGTGGGTTCTTCTCTCACTTTTTTATTTTGTGGGGGTTATACTCTATATTCTCGCCTGGGCATTTCTGCCTGATGAAGATGAAAAAGATGTGATGAATGCAGATTTCACGGTAAAAGAGGATTAATAATCTTTTTTTTTCATTTTTCTTTTCCGGTGTATCATATTTAATTTAAATTTTTTTTTAAAAACCGGTACTGTTTTACAGATAAAAAGACTAATTAATTAACACTATGGCAATCCACCCCATCGACTACCGGTACGGAACATCTGAGATGAGAGGTATCTGGGATGAGAATAACAGGTTCGCATCTATTGTAAAGGCAGAAATAGCTCTTGCCAGAGCCGAAGGTGATCATGGCCTGATTCCAAAAAAAGCCTCATCTGAAATTGCTGAAAAAGGAATAAATGCATCTAAAAAGAGAGCCGATGAGATAGAAGCAGAGATTAACCATGATATGATGGCTGTTGTCAGGGCGATTACGGAAGTGACTGGTGAGTCCGGACGCTGGATACACTATGGCGCAACATCAAATGATATTCTTGACACTGCTACTGGTCTTCAGATAAAAGAGAGTCTTTTACTTCTTGAGATAAAACTGAAAAAACTGCTTGAACTTCTTTTGAACAGGGCGGAGGATACAAAAAAGCTAGTCTGTGCCGGAAGAACACACGGGCAGATTGGTGTTCCAACGACATATGGACTCCGGTTTGGAATATGGGCGGCAGAAACTGCAAGACATATTGAGAGATTAAATGAACTGCGTCCACGTGTCGCTGTAGGCCAGATGACAGGAGCAGTAGGCACACAGGCGTCTTTGGGTCTTTTGGGTCATGATGTTATGGTTTCCATGATGAAGTACCTTAACCTTTCACCTGTAGATGTTTCAAACCAGCTTATCCAGCGTGACAGATATGCCGAGTATTTTATGTTTCTTGCAAATATGGCAACAACTCTTGATAAGATAGGTGTTGAAATCCGCATGATGCAGCGTTCAGAGATTGGAGAGATGGAGGAGGCCTTTGGCAGGAATCAGGTCGGTTCATCAACAATGCCTCATAAAAGGAATCCGATAAAATCAGAGCAGGTATGCGGCCTTGCACGTGTTGTAAGATCTTTTGTAGAGCCTGCGCTTTTAAACAATACTCTCTGGGATGAGCGTGATCTTACAAATTCCTCCTGTGAGAGGGTAATTTTCCCCGAGGCGTCAATTCTTGCTGATCACATTTTAAATGTCATGATAAAGGTAATAGAAGGCCTTAGATTAAATCCGGAAAACATAAGAAGAAATCTTGAGATGCTTCATGGTGTCAACATGGCCGAATCTGTAATGATCGAATTAACCAAAAAGGGCATGGACCGCCAGGAGGCTCATGAGATAGTAAGGGTTGCGAGCATGGAGGCTTTCGAGACTAAAACACCCGTTCTTGAGATATTTTCAAAAAATAAGGATGTCTCAGAATACCTGACTAAAGAGGATATTGAGTCTCTCCTTTTGCCGGACAATTATATTGGCACTGCTGAATGGCAGATTGAAAAACTAATTGAAAAATTGCGCCCGCTTACAGTTTAGGGATTTTTTAAAATAAATAATTTTTTCAGCCTGTCCGCCCATTCTCCAATTTCCCGCCAGTCTCTGAAATCCCCGGTTTTTTCTTTATTAAGCATTGTATTGAGTCTTCTCATCAGCGGAAGGTTTTCAGCATCAAGTCTGCCCGAAAACATTCCTACATCTGAAAGGCTGATGTTTCGCTCGACTTCATCATATACTTTGGCCATATTGAGGACAGTCTCATCATTTTTATCTTTTAAGGAGATTCCGACAACAAATAATGCTGTCATCCTCTTTGAAAGCCAGTTTTTGTGAAGTTTTACAAATTCCACAGCCTCGGGTAGGAGTCTGTTATCGTAAATGGGTGATCCTATTATTACAAGTTTATATTTCCTGACATCATCAACATCCTGTATGCGTTTTACCTCGGTTGCAATTCCATCATCCTGAAATGAGTTTCTTATTGACCAGGCTATTTCTGCAGTTGAGCCATATTTTGTTGTGTATGTTATTAAAACAGGACCTCTTTGCTTTTTGACAGGTTTTTGTGCAGGAATTTTATCAGTGATTTTTGTCTCTAAAATATCTTTATTTTCTTTTAGAGCAGGCTCTTTTTCCTTTGGCACTTCCTCTTTCTGAATTTTTGTCTTATGCTTCTCTTTTAGGGCGACTGCTGCAAATTTTTCTTCTGTTCCTGATTTAGCCCACCCGTATGCCGCAATACCTGAAAGGACAATAAGATCGGTTATATAGGGTACGATTTTTATGTCTAATTTTTTATTGTCAGTACCTGACTGCCACAATGAGAGGTGCTCTTCCATTGAAAGTGAATTTTCAGGTGAATTTTCCCGGGAGACTGATACAATATTTTTATCTTCAAGAAGCAGAATTGCCTCTTCTAATAATCTCAAATCAATTTCTACTGCCTGATTGTTTTCAGGTTTAAGCGTAATAACACCGGTCTTTGCATCAGTGCTTATAATTATAAATAGCTCCTCCTCACCTTTTCCAAAAAGTGCACGCGGAGAGGAGAAAATTTCATTTTGTTTTTGTGTTAAAAATTCAATAATAATTTGGAAATTTGTATTCATCAAATGGGCCCGCCTGTAATTAATATTTGTTTCACTTATTGTAAAGATTGGTTTTGGTATCCGGTGCATTTTATCTTTTCGAAATAAAATTATATTTATTAAAACACTGTGAATTTATTTTGTCTTCTTTACTCAGAAAAAAATATTCTGCTTTTTGAAATTTTCAAAGCTCTGCTAAAAACAGTTTCTGGTGATATAAACTTTATATTAAGTATTTTCCGGAAAAAAAAGATTATTTTAAAAATTCGGATTCTATTGCCTTTATCCACTCTTTGATACCTTCAAAATTCCTGTAATCGCCGCAATCCGGTCTGGCAAGCAGAATTAAATCCCTGTCAGATTTATTCAGTGCATCTTTGTCCAGACTTCCTGCAAAAAGACCAGTTTTTTTGGGGCTGACATACTGTTTTATTTCATCAGTGGCAAAAAGAGCTTTTCTGGTTATATTGTCATCGGGATTGTTAAGTGTTATCCCGCATGAATACACAAAAAGCGGCACATTATTTAATTGGTTTTTAAAAGCCTGCATGAATTCCCTTGCCTCAGGCAGCCATTTCCCCATTTGTATGGCACTTCCGGCTATGATGAAGTCATAACCGCTTATGTCGGTTATGTCATTGATGTCTTTTGCCAAAGCGGTATATCCGTCTTCACTGAGTGTCTTTGACATAAACTCTGCAATCTCTTTTGTTGAACCGTATCTTGTTGCATATGCAATTAATATCTTTTTATTCATTTCAGTATCACCCTTTATTAAATATTTAATTCCTGTCATTCTCTGATGCTGTTTATCATTATTGTGATAAATATAAATTATAATTTGGCATATATATCTTATATGATGGGAAAAAAATATTTTAATTTTTATGCATCAGCTCTCTTTTTAACCGCTTCAGTCCTTTTTGTGACGGCTGCCTCAGGGCTTGTTGTCTATTCGGGGGAGACAGTGGAATTGAAGGGAGGAGCATCGGGAGCAGATTATGTCTATCTTTTCATGACCGGACCAAATCTGGCTTCCGGGGGAGTGTCACCTGAAGACATAACCTCAGCGGTTGTAACCGGGGATTCGTCATCATTTACCCGTGTGGCTGTGAGCAATAACCGCTGGAATTATAAATGGGATACAGGAGCAGCAGGAGGGACACTGGATTA
>JAEWWL010000017.1 GCA_023396365.1 Methanobacteriota archaeon | reverse complement strand
GTACCAATAGGAAAAGATATATTTTCATTCGGCACAATTTCATAGGTTCTTAGTTTTGTCTGCATTTTTGTCGATTCAAACATCACTAAGAACACACTTATTTTTTTGCACTGGCAAAGTCAGGTTTTAATTTTTTTCCACAATTATTCCAATTTGTGTAATCGTTATTTCCTGCTAATCTTTTAAATAAATAAAAAACTGATTAATTTTAGGAATTTACGGAAATGTCTAAGCTTGAGGATTTTTTAGGGCCGTTAAATGAAGGAGTATGGGAGGTGACAGTCCCAAAGGACTCTGTTACAGATCCGCTGGGAGAAGACTGGGATAAATCAGCGCTCAATGTTCCCTCTCCCGGAACAATAGCAAGTTTTCGAAAAGGGCAGTACCATGTCCACGAAACCAGGACTGAGTGGAAGGTCCACCTTGACAGATATGATCCAAAAATACACCCGATAATGCACATTCTTGATGATGCACCGCTTCTTTTGATGATTGGCGATACATTTGTAACACTTATATCAGATATTAAAAGCAGTAAATCAACAGATACAGACGAGATTTTAAAGCAGCAGAAAAAATCCTGGCATCTTCAGATTGTCGCCGGGATATTCTTAGCCCTTCTTGGATTTAACATCGCATCAGAACCGATGGCGGCTTTTCTTGGAATTGTATTTTTAATAATTCCTCTCTCTGTAACTCTCTTCGGACTTTTGGTACTTGCAAACGGACTCATACACATAAAAGATAAAGGTCTTTTAAAAGGCGACCTCCCCGGAGGTCTAATGATTACAGGCACAGGACTTATTATATTTCATTTCCCGGCAGAACTGTGGGTGATTGTATTTACATTAATTATTTCCGCATGGATGTTCTCAAGCGCCGTTCTTTTACTCTGGCGTGCAGGAAAAGGAAAAAAAGCAATACCCGAGGGTTTTGCAAGCAGGACAATAATAGGAATTTTATCTGTGATTCTTGTTGCAATGACATTCTTTGCTCCTGATTCACTGATAAAAATACTCTCACTCATGCTTGGTCTAATCATAATACTAATTGGAGTTTTAATTGCGGTAAACGGATTCAGATTAAAAAAACTGATGAAAAAGACAAAAAAATTAAAGAGAGAAGCAATTATCTGAAATCATATTGGTAAATATCCTAAAATTTTTTAAAAAGATATTATTTTCCTTAAATAACTTCAATCTGTTATTGTGCATACAATTAAATGCCCTGTCTTACTTGTCCACGGATGGAAGAGCAATCCAAAAATCTGGAATGAACTTATTTCACAGCTAAATGCTGAAGAAATCCCTTTCTGGAATTTCAGCCATACCGGGATGAAAGACTCAGAGCCCTGTTATATCTCAAAAGAGCTTTTGCAGTTTATAAAAAATATGCAAAATAAAACCGGATATTTTGGACAATTTGATATTATATGCCATTCACTTGGCACATCCATTGTCAGGTACATGGCTGAGGTTTTGGACGGCGAATCCAAAGAGCTGAAAATAAGACAGATTATTGCAATCGGCCCTCCAAATCAGGGATCAGCAATGGCAGAACTGTTCAATCATCCCCTGCACGGGCCGGAGATTATAAGCAAACTCTCCGGTCTTTTCGTTCCAAAAAGATATGAACCTGAAAAGGACAAACTTGTTCAGGAGATACGCCCGGGAAGCAGGACACTGGCAGAGATTGAAAGAGCAGGAATCAGGGATGACGTCAGGTACAGGCTTATCCTTGGTATGAATAAAACAGAGACTCCGGAATTTTTTCCCTGCTTTGAAGGAAAAACATGGGAGCTTAGGGAGAACAACGAATGGACACAGACTATCAGAGGCGATGGAATAATTCCTCATTCTGATTCATATCTTCAGGGTGCCGGATATGATGTCTTCCCCTCAGATAGTAAACAATTATTCCCTGAAAACGCCGGCAGCTACTGCCATCTTTATCTGCCGCAGAATCCCGAGATAATAAAAAGAATAATCCAGTACTTATCAGACCCGGAAACAAAATCCTTTAATTATTTTCATTAACCGTTAAAATTTTAAAAAATTTCAGAAGGACAAAAAAAAAATTTCCCAGAAATGTTTACCATTTTCATTTGGGATAGTTGTCTTCACCAATTAAAACATGCTTTTCAGACATTCTTAAGAGAAGATTGTCAAACATGGCAGGCGATTCTTTTTTTATTACACAAACACCCTCTTGTGTTATGCCGCCTTTTGTCGAAACCTTTGAGATAAGATCTTTTGGTGTTAATTTATTTTCAGACAGCAGTTTTGCAGTGCCTAAAAATGTCTCTGTAAGCAAAAGTTCTGCATCAGTTTTTGTAACATGACCTCTTCTTGCAGCAGCATCTGCATATTCTGAAATTATTGCCGCAATTATTGCCGGTGAACTGCCTGTAATATCAGATAAATGCGGCAGACTCTTCTCATCAGTTACATATGGCATGCTGA
This sequence comes from Methanobacteriota archaeon, assembly GCA_023396365.1. Lineage (GTDB taxonomy): Archaea > Halobacteriota > Methanomicrobia > Methanomicrobiales > Methanomicrobiaceae > Methanomicrobium. Next base: position 9,425 of record JAEWWL010000017.1, on the reverse strand, counting down.
TTGAGCCAAACAGCTTTATTATCTTTTCTCTTAAGGACTCATTTGCTGCTTCTCCAAAGGTGATTAAAGAAATTCCGCACCTGCATTCTGAAGTAACAGACGGAATCACCCTTACTGCATCATGGCCTGACCACTCCTTAATTTTTGCAATCGAAATATCAGAGATGATGGAGACTAATATTTTATCCTCAGTCAGAGACTCTTTAATTTCAGAAAACAGAGATGAGGCATCATCCGGCCTTACACAAATAAAAATAATATCAGACTCAGCTGCAAGATCTGTGTTTGATTTTGCCGCACGAACTCCGGCCAGTTTTACAAGGGCCTCTAATTTTTCCGGAGAGTGGTTGTATACCAAAACATCTTCGGCTGACACCGCCCCTGCCTCGATAAATTTCCGGACGAGCATACTACCCATATTTCCTGTGCCGATTATTCCGGTTATTCCCGTAATTTCCATATTCATTTTTTTATTGACGTTTTAAGTTATAACCGGACCGGATTTTGAAATCATTTTTTTAATTTTTAAAAGATGCCAAGGAGGTTTAATGAAAGGTATAGCAGAAGAGCGATGAATACGTACCTGATATAAGTCGTGTTAAACCGGTATAAAAGAAAAATTCCTATCCTTGCAGAAAGAACCGATGTAAAAACAAGAATAATCCACCAGGTTACATTGAGATAGCCAATAGCTGCAAAAGGAGTCAAAAGGCTGTTTCCCCCCATAAAAATATAGGGAAGCAGCCCTCCGGATGATACGCCGATTACAAAAAGCGATGTTATTGCAGATGATGTTTTAAGAGGCATCCTGCAAAAAATTATCAGGAGCGGTGCAAGTATAACACCTCCCCCGATTCCTATCATGGCCGACAGAATCCCGGTTAAAAATCCGATTAATACATACAGAACCACACCTGTCCTGCATTTATCATGCTCACCGGCAGGCTTTGATCTTATCATAATTACTGCCATTGCAAACATAACAAATGCAAAAACGGGTGCAAGCACTGAAAAAGTAAGATGCGATGATATAATCCCTCCAATAACACCGCCTGCAAACCCGCAGATGCTTGTAATAATACCAAGTTTCGGAACCTTTATTCCGTGCCTGTAGTGTCCGTATGTGCTTGAAAGGGCTGTTGGAAGTGTTACGGCAAGGCTTGTTGCAATAGCTGTTCTCATTGCAATATCAGAATTTATTCCATAAAAATCAAAGAGCAGACTGTACTGGACAGGAACGAGTATTGTTCCGCCGCCCATCCCGATAATTCCTGAAAATATGCCTGCAGCTGCTCCGCTTAAAACAAGTATCAGCCAGGGCAGCATCTCAGAATCAGGCATCATAATTTCTCAAGGGTTTTTTTAGGAAATATTTCTCAGTCAGATTTAATCTAATAATTTAAGCACACATTATTTAAGCCTAAAGGATATTTATCTTAAAACCAATAGTTTAGGGTTGCAAATGAATCGAGAAGGAGAAATCCCAACAAAAGAAAATCTGAAAGCTATACTAAAATACACTGAAATTATTAGGAATAAATCAATAGTTGAAAAAAATAAGGATGAAATAAAAAAAACAGGCACATGCAGTGAGATTACTGAATTTACAAAAGTGCTCTACTACAACAACTGGCTTATTAATACCCGATGGCAGGACTGGACCGGCCTTGCTGAAACCTACTTTGGAAATCCAGAGATGCTTGAATCTGCTGATATTGAGACAATAAGAAAGATACTAACAGTCCATGTTAGAATTGACAGGCTTTTTCCGGGCGACATTGCAGATCTCATAAACAAGGATTACATCTCAGCCATATTTGACAGGCTGGCAGATATTTACTCCAAAAATCCCTGAATGTAAAAACCCGCAAATCCAAAAAATCTTTCGTTATCAATATAAAAATTATCTATATCGCAGTTCTCAATACCCCGATTATCAATATCGTAGTTTCTCTAAAGAAAAGAATTTTTTTTCATCATCTTCTTTGTCATTGCCGCAAAGATTAATCGGTAAGGAAGCATCTGATGAACTGATGAATAATTCTGCCAAAGATGCCCGCATCAGAATTTTAAATGACAGGACTGTTCAGAATGGTGACTATGTTCTTTACTGGATGCAGTCATCTGTCAGAACAGAATACAATTTTGCACTTCTCCATGCAAAAGAGATGGCAGTTTCAAAAGACATTCCTTTAATTGTTTATTTTGGAATTGACACAGAATATCCCGAATCAAACCAAAGGCATCTTTTATTTATGCTTCAGGGCTTAAAAGAGACGGTAAAAAAACTAAATGAGGATAATATAACTGTTATTTTAAAACTAACTTCTCCTGAGACCGGTGCCATAGAGGCAGGAAAAAATGCATCAGCGGTTTTTACTGACTGCGGATATTTAAGACATCAGAAAGAGTGGCGGCAAAAGGCGGCGGTTAATCTTAAATGTCCTTTGATTCAGGCAGAATCAGATGTTGTTGTGCCGGTTTTTGAGGCATCGGTAAAGGAGGAGTGGTCGGCAGGAACACTTAGAAAAAAGATTAACAGCAGACTTCCTTTTTATTTAAGAGAGCATCAGCCCGTTAACCCGGAGATAAAAAAATATAGAAAAGAAATTCCAAAAGGATATTTTGAAGATTTTGATATTGACTTTATATTGTCTCTTCCAAAAGTAAAAAAGGATGTAAAACCCTCCCCTTATTTTATCGGAGGATATACAAATGCCAAAGAAACGCTGTCTCTATTCATAAGGGATAAACTAAACAGATATTCAGGAGAGGCAAATCATCCTGAGAAGAGCATACAGTCAGATATGAGCCCTTATCTTCACTTCGGACATATATCGCCCCTGGAAATTGCAGTTGACGTAATCAGTTCAGGATATCCCGACCCCGGTGATTTTCTTGAGCAGCTGATTGTAAGAAGAGAGCTTGCAGTAAATTTCGTTGAATACAATCCATACTATGATTCATTCAAAGGCCTTCCTGCCTGGTGCATAAAAACATTAAATGAGCATATGTATGACAAAAAAGAGTTCATCTACACTTTTGATGAACTTGAATCAGGATATACTCATGATGAATACTGGAATGCCGCACAAAATGAGATGAAGATAAAAGGCAAGATGCACGGCTACATGAGGATGTACTGGGGCAAAAAAATACTGGAATGGTCAGAGTCTCCAAAAGAAGCATTCAAAACAGCCCTTTGTCTAAACAACAAATACTCTCTTGACGGGCGGGACCCAAACAGCTATGCAGGAATTGCATGGTGCTTTGGAAAGCATGACAGGGCATGGGGTGAAAGGGCGGTTTTTGGAAAAGTCAGATACATGAATGAAAAAGGGCTTAAAAGAAAATTTGAGATTGAAAAATATGTAAAATACGCAAATAATTTATAGCGTTGGAAAGTTTTATCTGATCTTAGTTACGAAAGAAAATTATGCCAAGATGTCTTAATTATGACAGCTGCCCTTTTTTAAAAAAATATGGTCCTGAATTTGGAGCAAATAATAATCTGAAAGAGCGTGCTCTCCATTACTGTGAGAGTGAGCTTAACAGTGAATGCATAAGAAAAAAAATATCAAAAACACTTGGCGATGCAGCACTTATTCCTGTTAATATGATGCCAGAAGGAGAGCCTGTTCCCGGAACGCATATCGAAGAATGGTCAGCTGTAGTAACAAGCCTTCTTGAAAAATATAAATGAAATTTTTAAATCAAACTTTTTTTATTCACTTTGAGCAGCAGTTTCAGCTGTATTTTCAGCGGCAATTTCAGGCCCGGTAAAGCTTTCCAAAAGAGGGCCGTTTAAGACAGGCTCATGATATACATTATTTAAGTGCAGGCAGTTCTTCGGGCATGTCTCCACGCAGGAGTTGCAGGAGATGCACCTGAATCTGTCTATTGTCCATGTCCTTTCAGGCTTGCTTACAGATATTGCATCAGACGGGCAGTGCCTGCTGCAAAGACCGCAGTATATGCAGTCCTCTATTATAATACAAACCTGACCTCTTGAGCCCTCATATCTTTTTGCAGGCTCTTTTGGATAGCGGATTGTACTGGGCCCTTTTATCAGCCTTTTAAAAATTGTTTTGGATATAGCAAATAATTTCATTTGAAAATCACCTCTCCGCACACCCGATGCACGGGTCAATTGAGAGAACAATCACAGGCACATCCGCCATCTCGCATCCCGCAAGCATCTTTACAAGCGGCGGAATGTTTGTAAGTGTTGGTGTTCTCACACGTTCACGAAGAATGTTTTTTGTTCCGTTTGCTTTTATGTAATGAATGCACTCACCACGCGGCTGTTCAACCCTTGAGAAGTATTCGCCGTCAGGATTGCCTTTTACCTTTACATCAATATCTCCGGCAGGAATTGCATCTGCGGCCTGTTTAATAATATCAATCGACTGCAAAAGCTCCTTTGCCCTTACAGCACATCTTGAATGGCAGTCACCGCCGGTTTCAACGACAGGCGAAAAATCAAGCTCATTGTATGCGATATATCCTGTTTTTCTGATGTCAATACAAACTCCGCTTCCTCTTCCTGTCGGACCTACGGCACCGAGTTTGTATGCATCATCTTTTGACAGAACTCCGACACCCCGTGTTCTGTGGATGACAGATTTGTCATCAAAGAATACATGACAGAGATCTTCTATTTCAGGCGAGAGAATATCCAAATCCTTTGCCATCTCCCTAAGCTTTGAGTCTGTAATGTCTCTTCTGACACCGCCCACCTTGCATGAGCCCTGTATGACACGCCCGCCTGTGGTCTCCTCCATTGCGTCAAGAATTTTTTCACGGATTCTCCATGAGTCCATAAACAAATTTTCAAAGCCCATTGAATCCGCAAAAAGCCCAAGCCATAGCAGATGGCTGTGAAGCCTTGAATATTCAGACCAGACTGTTCGCAAGTACTGTGCTCTTTTTGGAACTTCAACTCCCATAATATTTTCAATGCCCTGACAGTATCCCACACTGTGAATGAAGCTGCAGATGCCGCATATACGCTCTGCAATATAGACAAAGTCCTTGTAGTCCCTCTTCTCAACAAGCTTTTCAAGTCCGCGGTGAACATATCCGATTGATGGTATAGCCTCAACTACATGCTCGTCTTCCAAAACGAGATCAATGTGTATGGGCTCGGGCAAAACAGGATGCTGCGGACCAAAAGGAACAACTGTTCTTTTAGTCATTTATAGAAGGCCTCCTCTTTTTTTTTCTGCATCACCCGAAGTTTCATTCTTAACATTTTTTTCAGGCAGCTTCTTCTCCTCTCCGTCTTTTTCTGGCAATTCCTTTTTTGCACCGGATTTAACTTTTGTTACATTTTTTACATTAAATGGGGCTTTTATCGATGTTACTATAAGATGTCCCTTAAAGTCAAGATTCATTCCTGTAACTTCAATTCCAAAGAGGTCATGCATCTCGTTTTCGTATATGAAAGATCCCCAGTAAATATCCGAGATGCTTGGAACTTTTTCTCCCTCCACTACTTTTATGCGGAGGTTTTCAAATGAATAGTCTTTTTCAAAGGAGTAGTTTATCTCAAATATATCCCCGAATTTGCCGCAGCCAATCTGAACAAGACGATAGCCCTTATCAGACATCTCCTTTACATTCCCAGTCAGATCGCCGGCATTTATTTCAGTTAATTTCTGCTCTTCAATTGCCATTTAAAGATCGCCTCCCTTGACAAGTGCTTTTCTTTTCTCATCTAAAATTCCAAGAGCCTTTACGATGCCGTCAATTATCTGCTCGGGGCGTGCTGCACATCCCGGAACATATACATCAACCGGAATCACCTCCCCGACTCCGCCGCAGATATTATAGCACTCGCGAAATACCCCGCCTGAGCATGCACAGATACCGACTCCGACAACAACATTGGGCTTTGGCATCTGATCATAGATATTTTTAATGACCTGCCGGTTCTGCTCATTCACACCCCCGGTAACCACAAAAATATCAGCATGCTTGGGATTTCCGGTATTTAATATTCCAAAGCGCTCGACATCATAAAGAGGTGTCAGGCATGCAAGAACCTCAATATCACAGCCGTTGCAGCTCGATGCATCGTAGTGTATTATCCAGGGGGATTTTGTTAAGTATGACATTTTCATCAGGACCTCAAATCAGATACAGGGCAAGCAGATTCAGTACACCAAGCAAAGCAGTTGCTGCCCAGCAGCTTTTCAGGGCAAACTGCCATTTTACCCTTGTTGTCGCATTGTCCACGTAAATTTCAAGGAAATATACGATGATAAGCACTGCAATTCCAAGAGCAGGCGCTGCCATTCCAAAGAAGAGGAATAAGAACCCCAGGATGAATACAAGTTCATATAAATGGGCAATCTCAGTCATTGCAAGTGTTGAGCCTGAAAATTCTGTTGTAAGACCCTTTACAAGCTCCTGGTGTGCATGATGCGATGTTGACAGATCAAATGGTGATTTCCTAAGCTTAACTGTAAGTATATAGACCATTCCAAGAAAAATTCCGGGAAGATACAAAACCGGTGCAAAGGCATTGTGAACAATTACAGATGTATCAAATGATTTTGCCACCTCAAAAAGACCGACGGCTGCAATAATAATCATCGGTTCAACAGCCATGAGCTGAATAAGCTCTCTTTCAGCACCAATATGCGAATAGGGAGAGCCTGCCGAATATGCACCAAGTATTAAAAACACATGTGCAAGAGTCATTGCAAATATTACAAGCAGAATGTCACTGCCTGCAAAGAACAAAACTCCTGTTATTATTATAAAGACAAGATAGCAAAAAATCCAGAAGTTCTGCGATCTGTGAACAACCATATTCTCCTTTTCAAAGAGCTTGAATATATCATATAAAGGCTGAAGAACGGGCGGGCCGACTCTTCCCTGCATTCTTGCAGTAAGCTTTCTGTCAAGACCTGTTATTACTGCGCCGGCAAACGGAGCAAGGATTACAAATAACAGTGCACCAATAAACGGATATCCGGCTACATTTTCCAAAACCATTCTCAGATCACCATCCCGGATAAAACAAGAGCAGCAGCTGCAAATAAAGCTCCAAGAAGTATAACTGTTAAAATGACTCCTGTTTTTGAAAGCTTCTCTTCACCGAAGTACTCCTCCATGTAATAATTGGAGAGTGTAACCTCTCTTGTAACGCCCATGCTTCCTGAAAAGCTCTGACCCATTACAGCAGGTCTTGCACCCATATACTGTGATGCAAGTGTCTTTCCCCTGCCCAGAACTCCTATCGTAAGCGGAAGAACCAGAATTAATACAAGCATCATAAGCATTATTAAAATATTGTTGAGGCTTAAAAGCCCTGAGACACTTCCATAAACCCCGCTTAAATAAGGCTCAATCATAAATACAGATATCAGCGGGAATAAAAGACATACAATAACTGTAAGTCCTGACAGGCTGTAGAGTGTAAACATCTCGGGTTTTGTAGCCTCTCTTTTTTCAGGCGAGCTTTTGCCTTTTACCTCTATTAGTTTTCCCATCCACTTTGCCCAGAAGAATACTGTAATTCCGCTTCCATATGCAATTATTGCAATAAGCAGCATTCCAAAAGGCGGCATGGCATTTACAAATGCATGGATTGTCGCCCACTTTGAGATAAGCATTCCAAAAGGCGCCAGAAACATTCCTGCAATTCCAATAAGCATCATTACGGATACCTTTGGCATCGTTGCGATGAGCCCTGACATATCCTCAATATCACGGGAGTGCTTTTTGTGTTCAACACTTCCCACTGCAAGAAATAACAGCGACTTTGCAACAGCGTGGAATATTATCAGTAGAATTGCAGCCCAGACTGCTTCCTGGGTTCCGATTCCGGCACAGGCAACTACAAGACCTAAGTTTGCAATAGTTGAGTAGGCAAGAACTTTTTTGGCATTGCTCTGCCCGATTGCAATTGCAGAGGCAAGCAGAAATGTAACTCCTCCGATGAGTGATATTATAGCGCCTATTAAACTCATCTCAAATACCGGTGCAAATCTTACGATTACATAAACACCGGCCTTTACCATTGTGCTTGAGTGAAGAAGCGCTGATACAGGAGTTGGTGCAACCATTGCGCCGACAAGCCATGACGAAAAAGGAAGCTGTGCAGACTTTGTAAGGCCTGCAAACGCTATCAGTGCTGCCGGAATCATTGCAAATACAGGTCCTGCGGCTATTAAATTATTAAGATATATGAATTCGCCGTTTCCTGAATATACAAGTATGAAAAGTATTGCGCCTGAAAAGCCGACTCCGCCGATGGTGTTTAGCAAAAGCGCCCAGAAAGCATTTTTCCATGAAATTTCATCCCCTGCATACCCGATTAAAAGGAATGAACAGAGTGTTGTAATCTCCCAGAAGAAAAACAGCCAGACAATGTGATTTGAAAACACCACGCCAAACATCGCTGAGAGGAACAAAAACATCAAAAAGAAGAATAATTTTCTGTTGTCCTTAACATCAGTGTGTTTTTCATGATACCCTTTCATGTAGCCGACGGAGTACAGGCATATCAGACTTCCGATGATGCCTATTATAAGAGCCATTATTACTGAAAATTCATCAGCAAAAAGCTCTTGTGAAAGGATTGTCTCGACAGATGCGAATTTTTCCGCGTACAAAATAATTACAGTCTGTACAACTGCAAGGACTGCAATTAAATATTTTTTAAACTTTAAGCTTATTGCAATAATAAACAGGGCAACTGCTATTTCAGCCAGAAGGATAATATTTTCAACCAGTTCAGAACCAATGGTTAAAAATAAAGTGCCTTTGTCAAATGTAAAAACAAAAAGGCATACCGATGCGGCTGCCGTTATAAGGGCAGATATTTTTATAGCCGCATCCCTGTATCCGCCGCCAGGCAGAATCAGCATAAGAACTGCTGCAATAAGCGGAAAGAGAATTAAGAATACCAGTAAATCCAACATATACCACTCTGATTTATTGGTTTATATTGACACTATTTATCATTTACAATCGAACTCAGTCACGGATTTTCCTGATTAAACAATATTTTAAGAAAAAAAAACCATTTCACACGGTTATTTGAGAATTGCATGCATAACAAAATGCATGTTTTGCCCAATAACCTGAAAAATTGTCTTCTGTATTCCGGCGCGAAAAAATTGCAAAAAATAATCTGAAACCAAAAAATTAACGATTGCCAAGTCCGGAAATTAAGGCTGAAAATTATAGCCTGAGATTAAAATTTAAAATTCAACAACTAACAAATTTTGATCTGCTGCCGGCAGGCAATAAATAATTAAATATAAAAAAAATAAAAAAAAAATTACTGGTTTTCTTCTGTAATTATCTGAACACTTACAATATCATGCTGGCGTTCAGCTAATTTATTGGCTTTGAAAATATTTTTTCCGCCTTTTCCAATTGCAATGCCTCTGTCTTCTTCTTCGATA
>JAEWWL010000057.1 GCA_023396365.1 Methanobacteriota archaeon | reverse complement strand
TAAAAAACTGATAAAAAACTGATAAAAAATTAATTGAACCGGCAGACTATTTTCACAGCTGATGCTTATTAAAAACTAAAGCCTTTGATAAAAATGCGGACTTTTGATAAAATCCAGTATCCGACGGGCAGGATTTATAAAAATTTTCCATCAGTCTTTTTAGGAAGAACCAGCTCACAAAATCTTTTTTCAAAATAATTGTCTGTCATTCCGGAGATATAGTCGCATACAATAACCCCGGGAGATTCCTCTTTTAAGTATTCATTCCTGCGCTTTAAAATTCCCGTGTCTGCATATTCACGATATATCAAAGACTTCTCTTCGTTTTTTTCCAGATTATCCAGATAATATTCAAAAAGGCTGTTATACATTCCTGAAATTTTGCCTTTCTGGCAGGTTAATTTAGGATTTTCATAGATATTTTTGTAATTGAAGGATTTAAGATCCAAAAGAGCTGAAAAAACCTCACTGCTGTATGAAATTGTGCCCTCACCGGCAAAACTGCTCTTTAAAATATCCATGATAAGTCTGTTTACAATTTCACGATTGCTGCTTCCAAGAATTTCTGATGCTGAATCCGGAATTGACACATCATCACCAATTAAACCTACCTCACGGGCATCCTGAATATCCCGCCCGATGTATGCTATTGTATCAGAAAGCCTTACAACGCAGCCTTCGGCAGTCATCGGAGAAATATGGCGGCCCTCTTTTGCATCAATGACTTTTTTGTCAAAGTCTTCCCATGAATTATAACAGCAGGCCGTAAGGCACTTATCGTCTGATTCACCGTTATGGGAGAGTATTCCGTCAAGGACCTGCATTGTAAGATCAGTGTCCTCTATTTTGTCAAGCGCCCTTACCCCCTGAACATTATGATAGAAATTTCCGATTTTGTGTTTTTGGCATAATTCTGAAAGTATGCTCTCGCCGGTATGCCCGTAGGGAGGATGGCCGATGTCATGCCCAAGCGATATTGCCTCTATTAAATCCTCATTCAGATGCAGGGCTCTTCCAATAGTTCTTGCAATCTTTGATACAATCTGGACATGAAGAGAGCGGTGAGTTATATTGGAATTGCTTACAAGATAGAAAACCTGGGTTTTATCGATGTATCTTGCAAATGCCTGCGAATGAATTATCCTGTCGGAGTCGCGGGAAAACTCCGTTCTTATATCGGGCTTATGAAAATTCTTCCGCCTTATTGCGCTTTTGTCAGATGCTGCAGAAGATGAATAAAGCGATTCAATACTGCTTATGTATTCCCTGTAATTTTTATGCATTAACTCTGCCCTTAAAGATTAATTGGCGTGATCCAATATGAATTTTCATCTGCTTTAACATACAGCCATTTATTAAATCAGATAAAAGACGATAAAAATAAATTAAGAACGATTGAAAAAATATTTAAAAACGATAAAAAAAATGGAAAATAAATTTAAAAAAAAATGAAAAATAAAAAAAAAAGATTGATAAATTATTTTAAAAACGATTGAAAAATAAATTAAAAAAAACATTGAAAAATAAATATTAAAAAAATTAAAAAAAACAAAAAAATTTGTTCAGTGAGATTTGTTATACCCAGTTTAAAAATTTGTCAGTTGCACCGGAAAAAATCATTTTCAGCCGCTTTTTTTGCGCATATAACGCTCATGACATTATTGATACATTTATCTTAATTAATTTTGAATAACTAATGATAAATTCTGAAAATTTACTATAAAAGGAGATATTAAATGAGTGATAAAAATACAGCGTCAGAATGTGACGGAAACTGCAAGGGCTGTGCATCTGCAAACTCATGCAGCGACCCAAAAAAAGCATCCGCAGGACTTCCTCCAAAAGTTGAGATGGATGTAAAACATGTAATCTTAGTCTTAAGCGGCAAAGGCGGAGTTGGAAAGAGCACTGTTGCAACAAATCTTGCAATGTCGCTTGCAAACAAAGGATATAAAACAGGCATCGCCGATGTCGATATTCACGGCCCGAATATCCCGAAGATGCTTGGCATTGAGGATAAAAAACTCACATCCATGGACGGAAAGAAGATTGATCCGGTCATGGTTATGGGAAACCTCGGTGTTGTTTCAATGGCATTTTTGCTTCCTGATACATCAAGCCCTGTAATCTGGAGAGGTGCGATGAAAAACACAGCAATAAAGCAGTTCCTTGAAGACGTAAACTGGGGAACACTTGACTTTTTGGTAGTTGACCTTCCGCCCGGAACAGGTGATGAGGCATTATCAGTAGCCCAGCTTGCACCAAATATCGCAGGCGCTGTAATTGTTACAACACCGCAGGATGTTGCTGTCCTTGACTCATCCAAATCTGTTAAATTCATAGAAAAACTTGACATTAAAGTCCTTGGAATTATTGAAAACATGAGCGGACTTGTCTGCCCGCACTGCGGAGAAAAGATTGATCTCTTCGGTTCAGGCGGAGGAGAAAAGGCTGCAAAGGACTTAAATGTCCCGTACCTTGGAGACATCCCGCTTGATCCGGACATGAGAAAAGCAGGCGACGAAGGAAAGCCGTTCATCGTCCGCCGCGATGGATCAGATCAGAACAAGGTTACCTGGCAGCATGTCGACAAGGTAATGGAAAACATCCTAAAAGAAATAAAGGAAGAATAATTCCTTTAAATTTTTTCCCTGAATTTTTTTAAAGTCTCAATTTTTTAATTTTGAATTTTTAAATTCCTTAATTTTTAATTTTGAATTTTTAAATTCTCTTTTTTTTCTTATTACTTTCTTTAACTTTTATAATGCTGTTTTTTTTTAATTTAATCTTTGAAAAAAAATTTCCGGCGTGCAATCATTTTCGCCCGGAAATAAATAAAACGCTTAAAAAATCTAATTTAAAAATGAAAATTGTCCGAAAAAAAATATTGGTTTTTTTGGAGCGGTTAAACCCAGCCGCGAATCTTCATTGCCTCAACGACACGCTTTACCGCAACAACGTATGCTGCCTGGCGCATGTTGATTTTGTACTCTTTTGATGCTGCAAGGACTTCGTGATA
>JAEWWL010000077.1 GCA_023396365.1 Methanobacteriota archaeon | reverse complement strand
AGCTGTTGTCAGAGCGGCTAAAAGAACTTGAATCTGAGGAGATTATAATAAGACGGGTTGATGCCGGCTCATTTCCGGTAAAGACCGAATATTCCTTAACAGAGAGCGGAGTTGAGATAATAAAAATAATCTCGGATATAAAAAAATGGGCACTTAAGTGGAAGATAGAAAATGTAGCCTGCGGAGACCAGGACTGCCGCGACTGCATCCTCTGACAACCGAAGTGATATAAACTACAAAGACCGGCATGACCTAAAAACGTCCATGATAATTTTTTTCATGCTAACAGTTTCATGTAAGTTACGAAGTAACTTTCATTTAAAATCATCCAAAAAAAAATCCCTTCCATTAAGAAAATTAAGTTAAATTTTTTCTGCCAAAACAACACAAAATCCTGATTTTGAATCAATATCCCTGATAATAAACCCTGACTCTTTTAGAAATGAACAGACTTCCTGTTCCGAATAAAATTTTGCATGAGATAAAAACCGCCCCTTTTCCTTCTCATGAATATATTTTTTGTGGATTTTTCCGTCCCTTTCAATGAAAGCAACAACAACCTGTACCCCCGGAATGAGTATGCGAAAAACCTCTTTTAGTGCAGGTATCAAAAAATCAAGAAAGCATATGACAGTTATTAAAAGAACAGCCCTGCAGGCTTTGCTTTTTACAGGCAGTGCCTCTGCTCTTCCTCTTACTGCATCAACTCCTCTATTCCGGGCAATCCTGCAAAAAGACAGAGAAGGCTCAATTCCAATTTTTAGACCAAGAGCTTTTGCAAACCGCCCTGAACCGCACCCGACTTCGATTATGGGGATGTTCCGGTTTTTTTGCGGCGCAAAGTCTCTGTAGATTCTTTTTATGAGGGACAGCTCAGCCTCAAACTCATCGCCGTGTTCGTCAAACCACCTATCGTAGTCATCCGCATATATCTCAAAAACATCTTCGGGCGTTATAGCCTGCCACCTCTTTTTTTATTAAGAGCAGATAAAGATACTTTTTTTAAACGCAATAACACTATTATTTCTCTTAAAAATACCTAAATACTTATTTCTAATTTAAATTATAAAAACAAAAATGTAAAAAGAATATCGGTTTTATGAAAACTTTATATTTATTTTATGCATTGATTTTCACAGCAGACTAAAAAAAGGTTTATACCGTCATAGTTTTAGATAAAATTAAGAGATTGATATGTCTGCGGTTAGTAATTTATCCAACAGGCGGTTTTTATATTCACTATTTCTGCTTGGATTTTTTGCAATCTTTTCAACGACTATCTCTAAAAATCCGGTGCTTCCTTTGTTCTCCCAGGCTCTTGGCGCCGGAGATTTTGTAATCGGTCTGATTGCAGCAGTATCTCCCCTTGCAGGAATAATTTTCTCATTTCCTGTTGGGGTTTTATCTGATAATATCGGAAGAAAAAAGATGCTCATTGCATCAGGTCTGATTTTTCTTTGTGCTCCCCTGCTTTATCTTTTCATCAGCAACCCTGTCTGGCTTATTCCGGTTCGTTTTTTCCATGGGACGGCAACAGCTATACTCGGCCCGGTAATCTCGGCAATAATTGCAGAGCGCTTTTATGAAAAGAAAGGTGAGATGCTTGGGCAGTACTCTTCTGCCACATTGATTGGGAGGACAATCGCTCCTCTTGTCGGTGGTTTTATACTTTCTATTTTTATTTTATCCCCCGGACTCATCTCCTACCGGCTGGTTTATCTCATTGCGGCAATCGCTGCTGTACCGGTCCTTACTCTGATTCTGATGTACAGGGGGGAGGAGAATAATCTGCCTTGTGCGTCTGTTACGTTGTCGTCTTTTCACAGGAGTTTTGTTCAGTTCTTCTCTGATTCAAAACTCAGGGCGACAGCATCTGTTGATATGGCCACCTATTTTGCTTTTGGGTCATTTGAAACTTTTTTCCCGCTCGTTCTTGTATCCCAAAATATTAGTCTGTATCTGATAGGGGTAATCTTTGCCTCTCAGACTCTGGTTATCGCTGCAACAAAACCAGTCTTTGGAAGAATCGCTGACAGATTTGACAAGAGGATTCAGATTGCTGCCGGAATACTCATACTTGGATTTTCAACTGCTGCGATTCCTTTTGCATCATCCTTTGGAATGTTTCTTTTGGTCAGCTCTTTTGTTGGTCTTGGCATCTCGCTGTCTTCGGTTGCGACCAGTTCTTACATAGCAGATGTAGCAAAAAAGGAGAGGATGGGAGCTTCAATGGGGGCGCTGTCATCAGTAATGGATATCGGACATTCGGCAGGACCTCTCGTTACAGGAATTGTCATCGCCGCCGGCGGTTTTGTTTATGGATTTTTATTTAGCCTGATTATTGCTTTGGCTGTCTGCGGCTTTTTTATTCTCTCTGTCCGGGATTGATGTGATTAGGTAATATTTAAAGAATTTTTAATTAACCTGTCCTTTCATCTTTTAATTCCCATAAAGATGGATTCTGACTTTCTCTTCAACCGACTTTTCCCTTCTTTTGAGTGCTGTAAGGTCTGCCTCTTCTCCGGTTTTGTATGATGAGAAGAGAAAAAAAAGAAAATCAGATGTCATATCCATAACCTCTTTTTTAAACCGCACCTCAACAGAACACTCACCGGCAAAACCTTTAATCGAGAAAAAGTCAGGCTTTTCAAACTTTAAAAATCCCCCGCCCACTCCGGGAAGAGATTCAGACTTTCCGAAAACTGCAAGATATTTAAAAAATTCCTCTGTTGCCGGTTCGCTTAGGAGATACTCTTTCATAAACGAGCCGTCTGCACAGTATTTGTGCTTAACTGATCTTAGAATCCGCATTTTCTGCAATCTCCCTTATGGCATCTGCTGCTGTTTTGCACTCTTCATCTGTTGTAAAGCATGAAAGGCTTATACGAACGCAGCCTTCACCGCCGTCGATTGCCTTATGAACAAGAGGTGCACAGTGAAGCCCTGTCCTTGCAATAATATTGTATGCACGTGAAAGGATGAATCCTGCATCGTCGTTTTCAAGCCCGTTTATATTAAAAGCGATAACTGCAAGGTCAGGCTCTTCGTTGTAGATTTTAATGTTTTTCTCTCTTTTAAGCTCCCGGATTATAAATGCGGTCTGAGCCCTGGCTTTTTTTTCAATATTTGCGATGCCCTTCTCTTCGATAAAATCAATTCCTGCTGCAAGTGCACAAAGGCCTGTGTAGTTGTGAGTTCCGGTTTCAAACCGCTCAGGCATCTCTTCTGGCTGAAAGAGCGACACTGAATTTGTGCCTGTTCCGCCAAACCTGACAGGCTCAACTCTTTTAGGGTCAGATATGTAAAATCCGCCTGTTCCTGTAACACCCAAAAGGCCTTTGTGGCCTGTGAATACAAAGGCATCGACAGGAAGGTCTGTTAAGTTTACCGGAATGTGGCCTGCAGTCTGTGCACCGTCTGCTATGAAGAACACTCCTTTTTCTTTTAGTATTTCTCCGGTCTCCCTGATGTTCTGCACTGAGCCGAGGACGTTGCTCCCGTGAGTCATCACCATCAGCTTTGTATCAGGCCTTATCGCCTCTTCGACAGATTCAGGTGTTACATTGCAGTCTTCAAACGGGACAACGGAGAGGCTGATACGCTTCTTTTTCTCATATTCATAAAGAGGGCGAAGAACAGAGTTGTGATCAAGTTCTGTTGCAAGAACATGAAACCGGTCTTTTTCTTTTGCAATGAAACCTGAGATTAAAATATTTAATGAGTCGGTTGCATTGTGTGTAAAGACGATGTTTTCAGGTGAGTCTGCACCTAAAAATGTGCAAACCCTCTCCCGTGCGAGAGTTACGCAGTCTTTTCCCTGTGATTTGGAAGTCCGTCCTGACCCGGATACCGGAAGAGATAAGGACTCTTCAATTGCCTTTATGACGCCTGGCGGTTTTGGCCAGCTGGTTGCGGCGTTGTTTAGGTAAATAAGCGGTTTTTGACTCTCAGTCATCTGTTTTTTAAGATATGATCAATGCAGATAAATAAGGTTTGTCCCTAAATTTTGGATATACACAAAAATTATCGCGCCGGCTGTATAACTGATGATATATGGCAGACATTACACCGGCTGATGTAAAAGAGGCGGCAGAAATTTTGGGAATCTGTGAGAGAGCCTCTTTTAATGAAATTAGGCAGATGTACCGCGACCAGATTAAAAAAGTTCATCCTGATGTTTCAAAAAAAAGCCCGGCTGTCTCAAACGAAAAAACACTAAGGCTTAATAAGGCCTATTCTGTTCTTTTTGCGTACTGCATGAATTACTCTTTTTCATTTGCCCAAAAAGACATCCTTGAAAGTATGAAATTATCAAAGATAAGCTATGAGGAATTCTGGAAGGAGAGGTTTGGAGACGATCCAATCTGGGGCTGAATGCCGGGCGTCAGTTTAAATAAATACTTTGGGAATTTTATTTTACTAAATTTTTAAGGAATTTTATTTTTTTAATTTCCTCTGGATTATTTTTTTAAATTAGTTCAGATTTTTTTTTTATAATTTCCTCAGGATTATTTTTTTTAAATTTGTTCAGAATATTTTTTTAATTTAATTTTCCTCTTTATCATTAACTTCAAAAATATTCGAAGCCAACGCCGATTTTAATACCTTTTCTGACGAATAATGCCGAATGAGCAAAAAGACAATTTTAGTTATCGGAGTCATCGTGGCTTTGATATC
>JAEWWL010000021.1 GCA_023396365.1 Methanobacteriota archaeon | reverse complement strand
TTAACAGACAGTTCCAGTGCAAGTCCAAGACCAGCAATTCCCGGCACATTCTCAGTTCCGGCACGCCTCTTTCTCTCCTGATCGCCGCCGTGCATTAAAGCATCAGTCTTCACTCTCTTTCCGATGTAAAGCGCTCCTGTTCCTTTCGGCCCTCCGAATTTATGTCCTGACATTGAGAGCATGTCGATGTTCATCGCCAAAACATCAATGGGCACATGACCGACTGCCTGTACAGCATCGGTGTGAAACAAAACCCCGTTTTCGCGAGCAATTTTTCCAATCTCTGCAACCGGCTCAATAGTTCCGATTTCGTTGTTTGCAAACATTATCGTGATTAAAATTGTATCATCGCGAATTGCGTCTTTGACATCTTTTGGGTTTACAAGTCCGTATTTGTCAACAGGAAGATATGTGACAGAAAACCCCTGCTTTTCAAGCCAGCGGCATGTGTGTGACACGGCATGGTGCTCAACTGAGCTTGTTATAATGTGCATACCCTTATCGCGGTTTGCAAAAGAAACACCCTTAATCGCCCAGTTATCACTCTCTGTTCCGCCGGATGTAAAATATATCTCATTAGGCTGTGCACCAATTGCCTCTGCAACCTGAATGCGGGCTTTTAAAACCGCTTCGCGG
This sequence comes from Methanobacteriota archaeon, assembly GCA_023396365.1. Classification (GTDB taxonomy): domain Archaea; phylum Halobacteriota; class Methanomicrobia; order Methanomicrobiales; family Methanomicrobiaceae; genus Methanomicrobium. Next base: position 2,109 of record JAEWWL010000021.1, on the reverse strand, counting down.
GATAACTTTGCAAGATCATATAAAGAGGACGGATTTCCAAAGTTCTCTTTTAAAAAAGGCAGCATTGCTTCAAAAACACCATTTTTTAAAGGTGTTGTTGCGGCATTATCCATATATATCATACGCTTATTCTGATCCATTTTATTCCCTGATTCAATTGTTCAATTTCTACAAAAAAATAACTTCTGATAAATATCTTTCTTCAAACTTTTTTCCTCCGGGTTTTGTAATTAAACCTAAGACCTGAAATTAAAAAGATGCAAAAAAGATATTGCGAATAAGGCCATCATATCTGTCTTGCGAAAGACTGGAAATAGTGGAATACTAAAAGGGATAAATCCAAAGGCGGTAACAGAGATGATGCGAAAGATAATCAAAATTGATGAGGAGAAATGCAACGGATGCGGGGAATGCATACCTGACTGTCCTGAAGGTGCAATACAGCTCATAGAAGGAAAAGCAAGGCTTGTAAGTGATCTCTTCTGTGACGGACTTGGGGCATGCATTGGAACCTGCCCGCAGGGTGCAATCACAATAATAGAGCGTGAAGGAGAGCCCTATAATGAAAAAATTGTTATTGAAAATATCGCACGCCAGGGGCAGGCAGTTATTAAGGCTCATCTCGAACACCTCGCCTCCCACGGCGAGAAGGATTACTACAATACAGCAGTTGAATATTTAAACCAGAACAAAATCCAAATACCTGTTCATGAAAACTCCGGAATAAGCGACTTTGATAAACATGCAGCAGAGAGTTTTTCCAAAGATCAAAAAATCCAAAACAGTTCATGCCCGGGCTCTTTTGAAAGAACACTGAAAAGAAATGAGGCTGTCAGTTCTGATGAAAAAACCTCACAGGAAAAAATAAATTTTGCTGAATCAGAACTTCGCCAGTGGCCTATACAGCTGAAGCTTTTAAATTCCTCGTCAACATTCTTCGACTCCGCCGATCTTTTAATAGCCGCCGACTGTGTATCTTTTGCATACGGCAGTTTTCACCCTCAGTTTTTAAAGGGAAAAATTCTGATAATATTCTGCCCGAAACTGGACTCAGATATAAAAGGGTACATTGAAAAGCTTGCAGAAATATTCTCAACTCATGAGATAAAATCAATAACGGCTCTTCACATGGAGGTTCCATGCTGCAACGGCATCCGGATAATAATCGACAGGGCTCTTCAAAAGGCAGGAAAAAACATTCCGGTCGGGGATATAACAATAAATATCAACGGAAGTATCAGGGATTAAACCAAAAGGCAGTCTTGAAATTTAAAATGAATCCACAGGCAAAGGAAAAATACGAATTTTTAAAGAAAATTCTGGGCTCAAAGAAAAAAATTGCCGTTGCATACTCAGGCGGTGCTGACAGTGCACTGTTATCTGCAATCGCCGCATCACTTCCGGGGACTGATGCAGTCGGAATTTTTCTAAAAAGCCCGCTTGTTCCAGAAAGAGAATATGAATCTGCGATAAAAACAGCAGAAGAGATTGGTATTTTGCTTATTGTCGTTGATTTTGATCCTCTCTTTATAGATGGATTTTCAGAGAATCAAAAAAACCGCTGTTATTTATGCAAAAAAGAGATGATGAAAATAATTAAAGGTACAGCAGAACAAAACGGGATTTCTGACATTGCTGACGGGCTTAATGCATCCGATATTTCAGAGTTTCGCCCCGGAATCCCGGCATGCGAAGAAGAAGGTGTCTGGCATCCCTTTTTGGACGCTGATATCACAAAAAAAGACATCAGGGAAATCTCACGCTCCCTTGGATTTTCCTTTGCAGACAAGCCTTCATCAGCCTGCCTTGCATCAAGGATTCCCTACGGCGATTTGATTACAGCTGAAAAGCTCAAAATTATAGAATCTGCTGAAGAAGTACTCTTCAGCCTCTGTCTTTCAACTGTAAGAGTAAGAGCTCATGGCGATATTGCAAGAATTGAAACTTCTTCTGATGACTTTGAAAAAATAATTAAAAACAGGGAATTAATAGCAGGAGAATTTAAAAAGCTGGGCTTTTCCTACATCTGCCTTGATATTGAAGGATTCAGAAGCGGAAGTCTGGACAGACCTTAGTTTTGTTATTGCCGGACTTTAACATTGTATCACT
>JAEWWL010000029.1 GCA_023396365.1 Methanobacteriota archaeon | reverse complement strand
CTTTTGTGGATGCAAGGATGTCCTGGAATATCTGGCCAACATCAAGCCAGACGATAAGCCTTTTTTTCTCCCCGCCTTCTGATGACTCCCTGTCTCCTATCTTAATTATTCCCTTGACATATGCTTCGGTTGAGAGAGGGCCTTTCATGTCTTCTATCTCTGTGTCTGTTATCTGAAGAACTGCATGGACATCATCAACGATAATGCCGGTATTTGAGCCATCAGCGGCTTCAGGAACAAGCACTATAATTTTTTGCTCCTCTCTGTCCTCTTTTTCAGGGAGATCAAGAATTTTATTTAAGTTGATAATGTTTGTAATCTCGCCCCGAAGATTGATTATTCCGGCAATGTGTAATGGCGCCCGCGGAACAGGGGTAATTGGGACCATTTCAACAATCTCTCTTGTGAGATTTATGTCAAGGGCATAGCGTTCATTGCCTATCTCAAATTCAACCACATCGATTACTGACATTTTTTTCATCCTCTTAATTTTGCACTTTCAAATGACTCATGGATTTTGTAAGGCTCTCGGAGAGTGAGGTTACTTCCTGTACTGCACTGTTAATCTCTTCAACAGCAGCACTTGTCTCCTCTGAGAGTGCAGCAAGCTCTTCGGTTTCACTCATTGTCTTTACTGTAATATCATGGCTCTTTTCAGAGTCCCCGACAATTTTGTTTGTGATGTCAGCCTGATCTTCAATTGCCCGTGCAATCTCGCTCATATTAACTGAAACCTGCTCTGCCCCTGAGACAATTTTGTTTAGAGATTCTATTGCGGCATTGACACTTTCAACACCTGATACAACCTGTGTGTTTGCAGACTTTATAGAACTCACGGTCTTCTCACTGGTCTTATGAATTTTGGTTATTACATCATCTATTTTGGTGGTTGCATCTCTTGCATCGCCTGCCAGGTTTTTGACCTCACCTGCCACAACAGCAAAGCCCCTTCCGTGTTCACCGGCACGTGCCGCCTCGATTGCGGCATTTAATGCAAGCATGTTTATCTGGCTTGTAATTTCGTTAATGAGTTTTATAACATTGTTAATTTCCGAAAGCTGCTGGTTTAGTTCATTCATTTCAACAACACTTTCGTTTGTAATTGATGCAACGGATGTCATCATCTCTGTTGCGCAGCGTCCGAGTTTTTCCGCATCTTTTCCCATTCCTGCAACATTCACAGCCTGGTTTAAGACCTCCTGTGAGGTGCTTGCAATCTCCTCGTTTGATGCCGAAAGATCTGAGATTGAATGTGTTATATTTTCTATCTGAAGTTCAAGAGTCCTTGAAAGATCAGCTGTCTTCTGGCTTCTTAGTGCGACCTGCTCGGATGCCTTTGCAATCTCTGATGATCCGTTTGAAGCATCAATCATATTGTTGCGAATTTCTCCCATTCCCAAAAGAGCTTCTGAAAAAAGCTGGCTGCAGCGGCTGACAGAGAAGTTGTAGTCTTTTTTAAGTGACTTTAGCGGATCATCCTCTTTTATTTCAAGTATATGGGTGAAGTTGCCTTCGCTTATTGAATGCATTGCTTTGGCAACTTCATTTGTGCTTTCACTTAGAATCTCTGCTTTTTTCTGCGCCTCTTCCATTAAGGCGTCAACTTCTTTTTGTTTGGCCCTTATTTGTGTTATATCGTTGTATACAATCAGGATGTTTACAATGTCGCCTTTGGCGTTCATTATCGGGATTCCATACTGCTCGACAATTCTGACGCCTTTTGGGAATTTAACCGTTACAGTTCCAAAGCTTTTCGTCTTTTTCTCAAATACATGTTTTAAGCCCTCTCCCTGTGTCTCTAATACTTCGAAGTCACGAAGAGTCATTTTTAAAAGTTTTTCCCTGCTTAATCCCGAGAGATCAGAGTACGCCTGGTTTACAACCCTGATGTTAAATGATTTGTCGCAGAGAATTATTGGCATAGGGTTTTCCTGAACAATTACCTCTGCTCTCTCCTGGAGGACCTTTATCTGGGAAAGCTGTTTTTTTATCTCTTCTTCTTCTTCTTTCTGCTTTGTTATATCACTAAAGACGAAAAGGCCCATCTCTGTGTTTCCTCTTTCATCTTTTAAAGGGACTCCCTGCTGCTCTGCAATGATTTTTCTGCCGTCTTTGAATATGAATTCAAGAATTGAGGTGACTTTTTTGCCTGATGTGAATAGTTTTTCCGCCCCCTCTCCACCAAGCATTCTTACTTTGTAGTCTGTGGAGTCCATCCTCATAATTTTCTGCCTGTCTTCGCCGGTCATCTTTTCATAAGCCGTGTTAATATCGATTGGCATGAAATTTCTGTCGATAAGAATCATCGGAGCGGGATTTTGCTGAATCATCATCTCAACATTTTCACATGTCCTCTTTGAATCGACAATAAATTCAATTGCTGTGTTTATTGCATCTGCAAGCTCTCTTAATTCATCTCCTGTCTGTTCAATGTCAATTCTTACTGAATAATCCCCTTCAAGTGCTCTTTTCAGAACTTTTGTGATTGTATCCAAACTCATTAATTCACCTGTTGTTTTTTTCCCCATCTGCAAAAACACAAATTCTTTTATATTATATGTGTTTGTCTAATTTTCTTAATATGCCACTATAAAAAGAATGTTATTTTGATCTCATCTTTTATTATTGGAAAAAGGAAAACCAACAGGATTTTTTCAGGAATTGCCGGGTTTAATATATATAAATGAAAAATAATTTTCTAAAACAGCCTGTATATGAAATATTTTTCAAAGACTCGTTCTTTCTGATCATAATCAGCAAGGATATTTGCACGGTTTCCAAGCTGGAGCATTTTTTCAGCAAGAATCTCTGTTCCGCACGTTTTATCGATAAGTTTCGTTATTTCAGAATTTATTTTTTTAATTTCATCGTGTGAAAGTTTATTAAGAGCATCTGCCGGGTATGAGCCGATATCAAAATAGGAAAAAACAGATTCTAGGGATATGAGCCACATGCGTGATTTAATGGCGCGTCTTGCCGCAACATTTGCCTCAATATCCGTAAGAACAAGGTATGCATGGTTGGGGCCGTGATAAAGCGCTTTGAATGAATATAAAGTTCCTTTTGACTCGGTAATCCTGTCCGGAGATACCTTTAGGTAATCTGCAAGAGCCTTTTTTTTATCCTCAAGTTCACGCAGTGATGACATGGTATCCTGAAAAGACTGTATTAACTGATTTCCTGCATATTATTTTTAATTTTAGATTTACGCATTGCAGGGAGATTTTCTTTATAATGGAATTTTTTTATCTTCAAATCTGCTCTTTCATTCTTTTTTTATATTCTAATCAGTCAGGCTTTTATTTATATTAGGCTTTTGTGGTTTTAAACATTAAAAATGTGGTATTTTCTGACTCCGGACTGATAAAATTGATGTGAAGCATGCATCCTTATTTTAATAAACGGATAAGTGATGCGCTGTGTTTTTTAAAAAAAAAAGTAATATGTGAATTAAATTTCAGTCTTTGCAAGGGCATCATATACCATTTTTCTGAAGATGTTTTTATCAGTGTTGTAAAACTCTCCTGATTTTTTTGAATCTTCTGATTCGCCGAAAGAGTCGAGGCGTTCAATGGTTGATTCTGCAGCATCATCTATCCAGATTTTTGTTGTATCAAAATCTGTTTCCGATATGTTTTCAACCCTTACCGATACAAATACTGCCCCGTCAGGTGTCTCGCGGACTACCGGCTTTCCTATAACAGAGACATATGCACCGGTTTCAATCTGTGAAATCTTCTGCATTGCCTCCTGCTGGTAGCTTCCGGCATTTATAAAAAATATTCCTGTGGGATCTGTAACTCGTGCGGTGTAAAACGGATTTTCATCGCCTTTTCTTTCTTTCTGTGTCATCTGGCCGCAGAAAAATATCCTGTTGCATCTCTCCCCTGTTGGAAGCATGACGTAAACCGGACTTTTTTCATCGTCCCCGTCCTTGAACTGAAGCCTTGTTTCACGAAGCTCAGATGCAAAAACGCGTTTAGCAGGCTCTCTTATAAACCTTCTCTGGCTGTTTTTGTCATTTGTATTTGGCGTCATCAGAGATCAACCTCCCTTTCCTGCCTGTCGGCCCGATTTATCAGTGCTGTGTGTTTTTCAGAGTCAAAAAGAACCGGCTCACAGCTTTTGACAAGAAGTGTTCCTTCCATGTCGTTTCCGCGGCAGCTGAAATATCTTCCCATTAAAACATCCTGCATTCTTATGAATACATCATCCATTCCAAGGGGATTGTTCTCGGCAATCTCTATTGCCTTCTCAAGAGTGATTCCTGTAATTTTTTCTGTCTCTTCTCTTGGGACAAGAATATTTGTCGCTGCCTTTCCGTTGTCAAGAACACCGGTAATTCTTAAATCATATCTGTGTTTGTTCTGTATTTCATGAACCGGGCAGAAGTTCTGCCTGTTTAGGACACGATTGCATCCTTCAACCGGGCATCTCTTTATGAGGCCTGATCCGGGGCCCATATTGATGAACGCACCGGTAATTGTGGTTTTTCCGCCGGAGATTTCCAGTTCAGCGCCTTCATCCTCGACAAACATGGTGCCTGTAAGATTTAGGGATATCTTTCCCTGGTATTCATCAACACCGGCGTAGTAGATGTTGTAGACTTTTCCTTCCTCAAGTCTTGCGTTATTGTTGTCTTTCCATGTCACAAACTTTGCAGTCCCTGATTCATCGCCAATGATTCCTGACTGAAACATTCTCTCATGGCGCGGCTCCCAGTCCTGTATTACTTTTACGCGGACTGTTGCAACACCCGGCTTTAAATCCGAGATTGATACCGGTGTTGGCATAACAGACGGCTTTTCTTCAATTTCTGAAACAGCTGTTCCTGAATGAACCTTCAGGCTTGGTGATCCGCGGTACTCATCGACTGTTGCGGACTCAAACCTGTACCATTTCCGCTCCTCAAGCACCGGGCAGTTTGCTTTAGCCCATACAACAAATCTTATTGCACCAAAATCATCAGCAATGATACCTGTCTGTGACATAGATGGTGAAGGAGGGGTTGACAGGGATACAATCTTTCCCTCAATAGTCACCCAGTCGCCCGGATTTATATCTGATATTTCTGCGGTATCCTGACTTCCTCTGTTTCCGCTCTGATTATTCAGATTGAGTTCGCGAATGAACTCATTGGTCACTGTTCTTTCAGCTTCTTCAACCGGAATTCCAAAGTCTGATACAAGCAGATTCAGTTTTGACTGTATCTTTTCAATATCTGCAAAACCGCCTTTTTCTTCTATTTTCCGGGAGATTCTTTCTGTTACCTGTGGATCAATATCCATAATTTTCACATCTCCGATTAGATATCAGCGGTTATTCAGTATATAATTTTATTACCGTGCACGGCGAAAGTGAAAAAAATTAGATCAGGCTATCAGTGCAATTATTTTTTAAAACCAATTTTTTTTTAAAAATGATGCCGGTGTTTCATTAGAATTTTATAAGTACCTTTAAAGCAAAAATTCTAATCATGGTATTATCAGCAGATAGTTTATTAACAGAGTTGCTCCAGGAAAAACCCAAATCGGCAGAGATTCTAATGCGCTTTGGAATGGGCTGCATCGGCTGTGCACTTGCATCAGGAGAGACAATAAGGCAGGCAGCAGCAGGCCACGGCATTCCTTTGGATGAACTTCTTGATGCACTTGGCATTGAGCAGTAATTTTCAAAAAATAAATTTTTATTTCTAATTTTATTTTATGACACCAAACCGAAAAATTCCGTTTTTGTTTTATGAGAAATTTATTCTGATAACTTCAAATTTTGTGTTTTTCCCAGGTCTTTAAGTTTTTCCAGTTTTATGTCCGGATTTTTTAAAAATTCCTTTACTATTATTTGATAGTGGTTTAAAAGGCATTTTTTGCAGGACCAGATCTTATTTTTGGATGAATCAATCCATTCGCCGAGCTCCTCATCACCGCAGGGGTAATACGGACAATAGCAGAGGGTGCAGCTCTGGCCATTGAAATGGCAGGGATAATACGGGCAGTTATCTTTCTGCCACAGACTCATCTTAATGCCGCCTCTTGTGCTGAATATGAATAATGAAGGCTCACTGGCTGAAATAGTATTTTCATGCCTTTTTATGGCCTCGGGAACACCGTTTTTTACACATGCATATACTTTTTTTCCGCAGTCGGTGAGGGTTCCGGCATATTCATGGACAACTATTTCTCTCTCTTTTATTTCATCTTCCCTGTATTCTTTAAAGTCCTCAGACTCCCCATCGAAAATGATGACTGCCTCATCGGTTGTTGTTCCGCAAAAGTCGTATCCCATTGAAAAAAGAGCATCAGCCTTAGCCTCGGTTGCGGTTATTACCATCTCCAGAAGAGCCCCGTCTGAAAGCGCTTCTCTTGAATGTACAATTATATTGATTGTATTCGGGCCTTTGGGATTTGGATTTGATACTCCGGCTGTTATAAAAACCGTGATGTAATCATATGATAATATGCAGAGATTTTTCATAGGAACTGCGGTGAGCATCCCGAAGAAGTCTTTCCCATATCCTTTTTCACAGATGATGCTGTTTAGGTAGTCATGAGGATTTTCATGGCAGAAATCACGCGGAACCGTGTGGTTTATGACAGTTGAAATATCTGAAATTCCGCCTTTTATTCCTGTGCTGGCGGCTTTAAAAGAGCCCCTTATAAAAAGAGTATTCTTATTTGTGTAATATATCATGCTACGTTGTAGTGTGCACGATCCTTTAATTCCTGCTGTTTGCCCTGGTTCCATCCTGCAACGTCTGCGAGGTATCCTGTAACCCTTGACACCTGTGACACGTCATGCGAACCGCATTCTGGGCATACCGGCTGGCCGCAGAGAGGACAGTACTCAATTTTCTCTATAATCGAGTGCTGGCAGTTGCAGTGATCCAGTGGACACATAATCTCAAGATTTGTCTCTCCGCACGCAGGACAGGGAGTTTCATCGACTACATGGTGGCAGGTGTGGCACTTATAGCGCCTTTCATCAACAGGAATCTCTTCCAGAGTTTTGTATTTTTTTGCAAGATTCATCTGTTCTTCAGTCCAGATCATGCATTAGAATCTTCTGCATAGAAATTAAAGGTTTTGCAAAAGGCAGAAAGTGATTGAGGAATTTTTACAGGAGGCTGTATAAAAACGATTAAAAATTCAGAATTTTACTTTCATGAGGGGATAGATTTTTTGTCTTTGCATGAAAAAATATGCAGGATGGCAAAAAAATTTCCTGATGCCGGTTTTGATGAGGACATGTCCGGAATTGTCTTTGACGGGGAAAAAATTGAAATTCCAGACATGGATATGATTTTCTATGCAGTTTACAAAAAAGGCATATCGTCAAGGGATTTGCTTAAGGATGAGCTTTTGTTAAGAGTTGGGGATGCAGGAGCAGATATTCCTGCTGGAAAAGAGGAGGAATTCGGATATGCCCTCGTAAAAAAATATAAAATGACAATGGAAAGGGGAAGCTCTGTGAATTTTTACTAGAATAAAACATTCAGAAAATTGCATGTTCATAATTAGTGCCATATTTTCCGGCCCTAAACAAACAAGGCAAAAATGAATTTTTTAATTCAATTATTTTTTTTTATTTTTTCTGATAATCAGATTCGCCTCAGGCGACTCATAGGGTTCATCACAGGCCCGGGTTTATTTTTTAAAACCGGGGTTGTTTATCAGAACGGGTCATCTCATCATCGGCGGACGAAAGCGTAACTTTCAGCTTCCCGTGCCGGATCTTCAGCTGTATATATGGAGCGTCCGACAATCATTCCGTCTATTAAGGGAGCTATCTCCTCGGCACTTCCCCCCTGTGCGCCGACACCCGGGGAGAGAATCTTCTTATCTCCGATAATTCCGCGAAGTGCTCTGACACGCTCCGGCCTTGTTGCAGGTGCAATTATTCCGTCTGCGCCGCAGTCAACTGCCATTTTTGCAATTTTTTCAGCAATTCCGCCTGACATGAACTCAAGTGCTCCCGGATGGCTCATCTCAGAGACGACATAGCACTCTCCGCCAAAGTTTTCGGCAGCATCAACACAGGCCATAAGAGAATCGCTTCCGGTAAATCCCTGGACTATTATTCCTGTAAAACCTGCCTCAAAAACATGCTCTGCAATAAGGCGGTTTGTGTTCGGGATATCCGCAACCTTAAAATCCGCAATAAGCGGAAGGTCAAAGTGTGAAAGCTCTCTTGCAACTGACAGGCCGGCACCAAGAACAAGCGGATATCCAATCTTTATTGCATCAAGATAGGCGTTTGTCTTCTCCGCAATCTCTAAAGCCTCTTCTCTTGTCAGGACATCAAGGGCAAGAATAAGATCTGTCATTTTATTTCTCAAGCCTCTCCAGAACTGCTGCCACGATCAAAGGAAGATTTATTGTGGCATCGCCGTAGACTGTCTGTGATGTCGCATCTTCTGTAATCTTTCCCCATGATTTTGCCTCATCAAGCGTTGCACCTGAAAGTCCCCCAAGGTCCGGCCTGTCTCCTGTAAGCTGAACGGCATAGTCAAAGCCTTTTGGTGTCATGAGCATGCTCTGGAATATGTAATTTTTGGGCACACCTCCGCCAACAAGCATTGCGCCTGCGGATTTGGCTTCAAAGCAGGTGTCAAGGAGCTTTGTCATGTCTGCAAAGGCATCTATTGTAACCCCTCCTGTCTGGTTGAAGAGCCAGTACTGAAGGCCGATCATTGAGTCCTGAATTGCAGGGCAGTAGATTGGAATATTCTTTTTTGCAGCCTCTGCAAGTATTCCTGTCTTCAGGTTCTGACCGATAAGGTGTGTAAGCTCCTGAATTGAATATTTCTTTCCTCTTTCAAGCTGTCCGAAGGTGTCCTGCAGAAATTCCTCAAACTTTACAAAAGCGTCGCTTGGAAGGAATATATCATAAATTCTGTTTATCTCCTCTTCGCGAAGGAGCACATCATCGCAGATTTCTGTTCCGTGATAGTGTCTGCACCCTATTGCCTCAATGGTGTCGTGTGTTAAGTTGGCGCCGGTTGAGACAAGAACATCAATGTGCCCTCTTTCAATCAGATCGGATACGATTCCTCCCATGCCTCCCGGAACCATTGCGCCGGATAACCCAAAGAATTTTACCGCATCCTCGTCCCTTAGCATATTTTCATAAATATTCACTGCACGCCAAAGGGAACCTGCATTGTATGCACGTGATTTTCCAAACTCCTCTACAAGTTCGTTTACGGTCATTCCCGGTTTCATTTTTGCCTGTATTACGGGTGTGCCGCAGATATCATTATGATCCATAGTTTAAGATATGCCTCTTTTTAATGCCTGATAATATTTGCGCTTATAGGCGATAAGTGTTTGAGAAAGAGGCAGTCTTTTACTGAAGTGATTTATTCACATGAAACCGTTTTTTTTTGAAAAAGTCAGTTGTTAAAATTCATTCAGCACTAAATTTAAAAAGTTTCATGTTCTATCTGATTTTAGTCAGATGAGTTCAGATTATGAGAAAAAGGCGGAAAAACTACGGGCTGAGAGAGTAAGAAGAGAGGAGGAGAATTTCTGGCTCTATGTTAAGCAGCTTAAGGATCCCGGAATTTCCTATCGTGTAAAAGCAGCCGAGATTTTAGGGCAGTTTGGAGATCCGCGTGCTTTACCTTATCTTATAGACTGTGTTAGGAATGAAACTGACTCCGGCGTCCTGTATGTTGCGGTAAATTCAATCGGAATGTTTAAGGACAAAAGCACTGTGCCCTCTCTGATATCTCTTCTTGAGTGTGATGACAAATGGGTCAGGCGAAGCGCGGCAAAGGCTCTGGGCGCTATTGGTGATAAGGACTGCGTGGTTCATATTCTTCCAATGCTTTCGGATTCAAACCCAAAAGTTCGCGCCTCGGCTGTTGAGGCAATAGGTCTTTTAAGCTACTGGGATTTTGTTGAACGGATAATTCCTCTTCTTGAGGATTCAGAGGCAGAGGTCAGAATTGCCGCAAGAAATTCTGTTAAGCTTCTTGGACGCGGTGACCTTGCGGAATGAATGAAGCCTTTTTTTAAAAGATTAAAATACAAAACTGAATTATTTAAGGCTCAAAAAATATGCGAAATAATAAAAAAACAATAACTTAAGAGACCAAAAAACCAAAAAAAAGCAAAAAAGCAAAAAAATCAGAGGGGAAGCTTTGGAGCTTCGTAGACCTCGTTTAACACCTGTGCAAGGCCTGCATAAACTGCTGATAATCCACAGATTATTCCCTCATATCCTGCTATTTTTGTTATAAGCGCTATTCCTGTGTAGTCTCCAAGAGCAAGGAGGAAGAACAGCAGTGCAAGGGATGCGAATACAAACTGAAGGGCCCTGCTGAGCTTTAAGGTTGCAACAAACATAACAGCGGTAAATAGCCCCCACATGAAAAGGTATGCTGCCATCTCAATTTTTTCAGGAGCGTTTGCAAGTCCGAGTCCGGGCAGGATTAGGAGTGCCACAAGTGTAAGCCAGAAGAATCCGTATGAACAGAAAGCTGTTGTTCCAAAGGTGTTCTTCTTTTTCCATTCCATTATCCCGGCTACGACCTGCGCCAGTCCGCCGTAGAATATGCCCATTGCCATTATCATGCTGCCAAGCCCGAAATATCCTGCATTGTGCAGGTTTAGAAGGACTGTTGTCATACCAAATGCCAGAAGGCCGAGAGGAGCGGGATTTGCCGTTCCATCTATTATGAACATGTTGTTTCTGTCTTCATGTTTTTCGTTTGGGGATATTCCAATCACCTTTTCTATAATTATAATGATTAATCATTATAATTAATTTTTGGTTGAAGAGGATTTAAAAAAAATGCATGCAAAAATTCACGCTGAATTGCTCACAAAATTTCAGCAGATTTGATATTATTCTAAAAGAGCAATTTTTACATAAACAGGAATATGGGCCTGATGCGATTCGAACGCATGACCGCCCGGTTATGAGCCGGGCGCTCCACCACTAAGCTACAGGCCCTTTAGGAATGTGTAGCCGGCATGTGTCCGAATGCTGCATGACTCAATGGGGGGCATTTGATCAGGCAGAATCAGAACAGACCGGCACTGCACATAGGTTGTGCAAACAATATTGGTCAGGCTCGGTTAAAAAGATTTGTAGTTAAAGCCTGATTTATAAAATTGCACACCGGATTAAAGAACCATTTTTAATCTTTGATGATATATCAAAAAGAGAATGGAGGAGCTGTCAGCAGTAAAATATGAGGAGAAAAAATCCCGTTTTTTTGCACATCTGTATTTGATAGACTCCCCTTCTGAATATCATGACATTATTGAGATTCATAAAAAAAATTACAGAAAAGCCGCTCATCACTGCTCTGCGATGAACTATTCAGATGCAAATAAAAGGATTTTTCAGGAATTCAAAAGCGACGGTGAGGTGGGCCATCCCGGGAGAGTGCTCATGGCAGTTTTACAGAATAACGGATTATGCAGCCATGTTCTTGTTGTATCCAGAATTTTTGGCGGAATCAGGCTTGGTCCTGCCGGTGTTTCAAGGGCATTTAAGGATGTCGGGGAGATGTGCGCCGGGATGAACTCAAAAAAAGAAAATTAATTTTTTTATTTTACTAAAAATAGCCGTCATTATAACTTTAATTCTTTTTGAAAACCGCCTGAATCTCTGCTCTGGTATTTTCCTTTCCCCTGATTTTAAGCGGCCATTTTAGCGTTTCAATAGATACCGGATTTAAGCGGGAAAAAAGATTTTCTACCTCCTCTTCTGAAAAAAAATGAGTTATGATTCCGTTTTTTTTGGCAAATGTATCCTCTTCGGTTTCTTTCCCCTCTCCAAATCTCATGTCTGATTTTTCAAATTCTGAGAAGAAAAGATATCCGCCGGGTTTTAATATCCTCTCAAATTCCCCTGCAATAATTCTTCTTTTATTTTGAAGAGAGTGTCCAATGACATGGCGTGCGAAGACTGCGTCATATGTACAGCCAGAAAAAGGAAGCCCGGATGCGTCAGATACAATTATGTCGGCACATATTCCGCTGGGAAGATTTTTCCTGCAAAGAGATGCGGCAGTCTTTGAGAAGTCAAACCCTGTTATTATCCATCCGCAGTTTTTCATCCCGGATATTGTCTTTCCGTTTCCGCATCCGGCTTCAAGAACTCTTAAGCCTTTGGGAAGTCTGGGAAGCTTTTCTGCGGCTCCTGCCCATATGTTTCCGCAGGCCCTGTAATGCTCATCCCAGAAAAACGCAGTCTCTTCTTTCATGCTGTAATTATTGTATTGGAATTTATCGATGAATTAGTTAATCCGGATTTGAAAATTTTGCAGAGCTGTATCAGATATCAGAACTGCTTTGAATAAAAACTGCCGGGAAAAATTATAAAAAAATTGGTAAGGCTAAACAAAAATCATCAGATCATATCTTCTTAAAAAATGTAGGATTATGGAGATTATTCCAATGATTTGTTAAACTGCAATCCATGGAGATATCGCAGACTGATATGAGATGGCGGGATATCTTTTTGAGGATTCAATCTCTGAAACAGAAGCGTATGAGCAGCCTCCTGAAAGGATGTTTTTTATTGCTCCTGATGATATCGTGTATCTTCTGCCATCGTTAAGTGTTAAGTTCACTGCTTTTTTTGAGCGGGATAAGGATACCTCTCCTGCCTTTGCGCTGAGATGTCTGCCCCAGTTCTGTTTTATGTGCCAGATGCTGCATGCATTATCTGTGTAAAGAGTTCTTCTGATGTCACGAACCAAAACGGCATATATCTTCTTTGAAATGCAGATCTCAAGGATCTGCTGCATATTGCCGTCAGAATCCTTTGCAGGATAACCTGTTTTCTGAATATAGCCGGCTCTTATCATTTCATGCACCTTCAGTCAGGAATTTACATGAACAGATATATATCAGCTGACCGTGCGCGGAGTGAAAGTGAATCTTTTTGGAATATTTAAAAAAGGTAAAATTATGTTTTTTTGCCTGTGAATGCCTCTGCCTTCTGCGTCATGCATGCCCGCATGCTTTCTAATACTTCCAAATGGCTATATTTCAAGTACTACCTTGAATAAATCTTTAGCTTATGTGCGGGTCTGAAAATCCTGGTGTGCTTGATAATATGCGTCTGATGACAGACGAGATATCCTACATAATCAGCCAGATGTCTGAGGATGAAATTAAAATTTTTCTCTGTGAGCTTTTAAGAGAGAGACGAATATATGTCGCAGGAGCAGGGCGCTCAGGGCTTATCGGGAGGGCTTTTGCGATGCGTCTTATGCATATAGGCCTTGACAGCTATGTGGTTGGCGAAACCGTAACGCCGGCGATGAGAAAAGATGATATGGTTGTTATATTCTCAGGCTCGGGAGAGACAAACTCTGTTGTTGATATTGCAGAGACAGCAAAATCTCTTGGGGGCTGCTTATGCCTGATAACCTCCCGCAAAAAATCAAGAATTGCAGATATTGCAGACTGCATAATTAATCTGCCGTCAAAGCCGCCGGATGAGACGGACTGGGAAAACACCTTTGAAGTAAGGCAGTTAACCGGAGGATACAAATCGCTTTCACTTCCGCTTGCACCAATAGGAACTCTCTTTGAGACTTCTGCAATGATACTCTCAGACGCTGTCATTGCATCCCTTATGGATATCAGGCACTGCGGCATCGATGATGTCATAGGAAGGCTTTCAAATATTCAGTAAACAAAAAAAATGCCTGATATTATAAATCAAGAGACTAAAATAAAATGCCCGGTCTGCAAAAATGACTGCATTAAGGATGCAGAAGTGGTGATATCCTCGCTTTCATCTGTATTTTCCGGATGCCCGTCCTGCACTCATACACCTGTAAACATGCAGAAGCCTCCGCTCAAATATCAAAAAGAGTCCTGCCCAAAATGCGGCAGGCGGCATATCGATGATGTGATTGCACACTGTTATTTTATAATGAGAGAGGAGGGAGAAATTCCAAAGGGTCTTCCTCTTTTTAAAACAGGTATTCCTCTTGTAACGCCCGGGTTTGCAATGAAAAGCCCTCCGTATCTTCCCAAAAAAAGTCTTGTTCTCCAGACTCCCTATGCAGGATGCAGGTCTGCAAAGAGAATAATTGATGAGGTTTTGGAAGTAAAAGGCGTTATACGGGATAACGGGGTTGTGCCGGGAGTTTCCCGCTCTTATGATAATTTAAAGGACGAGTACGAAAAATCCCCGGGGATTTTTTCAAATACCCTGCTTGCCGGCTGCGATGTAAGATGCGATGTCTTTTTTGCCGGAAATGTGCCTTTTGCAGTATACAAAAACCAGTCTGCAATGCATATTGAATATCCACGCGGCTTTGATCCAAAGATAAACTCGGTCAGTGAAAATGTAAGGCAAAAACTGCCTAAAACCTTTATAGACGCCTGCTGCGGCGCCGGAACTTTAGGAATAGCCGCAGCGCTTTTTGGCGTAAACAATGTTTTGTTCAATGACATCTGGTATCCTGCCGCATTCTGGACAGGAGCGAATCTTTATTCAAACAGAAAAATGCTTGACATAGATAATTTTTCTTTTTTCTACAGCTTTGATGAGTTAAAGGATGCCTTTGGCAGAAGAAAACCCTTAAAAACCGCTCACTTAAACGGGAGGTTCTGCTCTTTTGATGTATATCTTGGGGACTTTATGGAGCTTGATGAGGTAATGACGGGCACTGATACGCTTGCCGCCCTTGATATTTTTGGCAAAGGAGATATGAAGGCACATTATACTGCAGTTTCCGAATGGAAAATGAAGGTTGGCGGTGATGCTTTTATTCCATGAGTCCCCATTTATATTGGGGACTAGTCCGGGTGGTTAGGCGTCACCTGTAACCTGAAACCGCCGTTATGCGGGGGACGAAGTTTGGAGAGCGGCTTAGGCGATTCGTTCCAAGTGTAAAATCCCTGACTGCGAAGCCTTGTCCTGTGAGATCAGCGTAGAGGAAACCAGGATTCCGGAGGGAATTGAGGCCTTTTATTGCGGGGACCGGTCCAGGCCCGGAAGGGAGCAGACTTACCGTAAGCGTCTGGTGCCCACGGGGTTGCAGGGTGGAGAAAGGTATTTGCATAAAGTCCGGGCACGTGATTCCCATCTCCTTACGTGTCCCTGTTTTTTATGGTGGGGTTTATGGCAAAAGTTACCATTATAGGTGCTTCAGGGAAAGTTGGCCAGTTTGCTGCATACTCTGTATCGCAGATTCCGTTCGTCACAAGAATGGTTCTTTTTGGAAGAGATGGCAACGAGAATGTGCTTGAAGGCACGAAATGGGATTTTATCGATTCATTTGCCGCCCTTGGAAGAAATTTAAAGCTTTTATGGAGCACCGATTCTGCTGACATTCAGGACTCTGATATAGTTATCATAACATCAGGTGTTCCCAGACAGAACGGGCAGGACAGGCTTGATTTGGCCAAAAAAAATGCTGTTATTGTAGCAGAATATGCAAAAATAATATCGCAGAATGCTCCTGACTGCATCATTGTTGTTGTATCAAATCCTGTCGATATAATGACGGCTGTAGCTCTTAAATATTCGGGATTCCCGCAGAACAGGGTCTTTGGCCTTGGGACGCATCTTGATTCTATGAGGCTTAAGTCATTTGTCGCAAATCATTTTCAGGTTCACGTAAGTGAGGTTCACACCCGTATTATCGGTGAGCATGGTGAAAGCATGGTGCCTTTATGGTCGGCAACAACCATAGGAGGTATTCAGATACAGAATCTTCCGGCCTTTGCAAGCCTTCCAAAAGAGGAGATGGTCCACTGGGTAAAAACAGCAGGCTCGCATATAATTGCAAAGAGCGGTGCGACAGTATACGGACCTGGTGCGGCGATTGCATCACTTGTAAAGACTGTTCTTGGAAATGAAAACAGAATATTAACTGTATCTGCATTTATCAAAAGCGAAGTCCATGACATCGGAAATGTCTGTATAGGCGTTCCTGCAAGGCTTAACCGGCAGGGGGCTTTTCCTGTGCCGATAAGAATCTCTGAAGATGAGGTCAGACAATTTCAGGAATCTGTAGAAAAGATACGTGATGTATCTGCAAAAGTGATGGATGAACTTGACCTGGTTATGAAAAAATGCGATATTAACCGAAGCTGAGATTTAAATTGTTTTGATTTTTTTCCCGGACACCACACCCGGGGCAGCTGATAATATAAATTTTAAAAATTTTTGCAAAAGATATGTTTTTAAAAAATTTTAAAGCAGCGATAATTTTTATATCCGGCATAAATCCGGCAGAACTCCATATAATTTTGAAAGCATCAGAATTATTGTAACAGAATCAATTACACTTTTGAAAAGATTAGGCAAATGATTTTAAAAAAATTATATTTGGAATTTAGAAAAGATTCCAATAATTTTTAATGACTTTTTTTTAAAAATTTTTAAAAATTTATGTTAATGTAAGTGAAACAATCTCGGCACTCTGGACACCGTCAATTGATGCGAGAATTGTCTCTGCCTCTTCGGATGCGCCTGCCTGACCATCAGGTATGACAATTGCAACCTTAAGAGAGGATAATCCAAATCCGATTGGCTCTTCCTGGATATCCTTTGTACCCGGATATTTTGCCTTGATTGCCGACTTTAATGCTTCAAGGTCAACATCAGGCGACTCAGGCATTACTTTTACAATTATTACTACGTCTCCCATTATCTCATGGCCCCTGGTATCCGCATTTCTGGCATACGTACGGGATGCTCTGGTGCCTGCACCTGTGGCATCTGTAGATTGTCTCGCCGCATTTTGGACACTCAAATTTTGTCCATCCCGGCTCTGAAAGGGGTGCTTTGCATGAGGAACACTTTTCTGTCTGCATATTCTTTTCTCCTAAAATTATCTTATAAATTCGGCGTGTTCGCACTTAAAAACTTCCCATGAATGTGAGTGCCGAAAAATTCACCGCCTGAAAAAAAATTCCTTAATATGTCCGTTTTTCTCGCATTCAAAATCCATGTGTCAATATTTTTATCAATCAGGTACGGTATTAAAAAAGGGTCGACCTCTTCAAATGATGAGTCTGCGCAGACTTCACTTAACACCTGTTCATCCTTTGTTAAGCCGTCTACTGATTTTAAGATAATAAGTCCGGCAGAGAGGGTGTATGCAATGTATGCAGCGATTGAGTCTGATGTAACGTCCCATGAATGAGGGAGGGTGTCATTCTCTCTTAAAAATTTATAAGGGAGAAGAACGGCAACTCTTCCGGGGCAGTCATCCATATTCAGGGAATCTGTTGCGTATATTCCAAATGATGAGATGTAATGCCCGTACTGCTCCATCCCAAGAATAGCCATCCAGTGCGCAGAGTCGGTGTCAGGGTCAAGGTCACGTACACTGTCTGCAAATATACCGCCGCCCGGGACTATCAGAATTCTTTTATCCGACTCTTTTAAGGCCTGAAGAACATCAGGGAGGAGATCAATCAGGCTTCCGCCAAGCTTTGCCACGATGAGTTTTTCATCATCATCTGCAGTTTCATTCACTTCGCCAGATATAATACCCTGAAAGTCATAATAACTTCTAAATGGTGACGGGGCAGAGGCTTTCGGTTTTTTTTCTTTTATTCCTTGTTTTATCTCTACCTGCAGCAGTCTCCGGCTCTTTTCTGATATCGTCATTCTGCCCTGATACATGGATGAAAGGCGAGGGTGATGAATTCTTTGTATTGTCCGGCAAAGGAAGTCTGGATTTTGTCATGGTTACTGACAATGAAGGAAGCATTCGTTTTCCTGCCGGCTCATACTCGGGCGGACTTTTGGTTGTTGCACGGGAGGGAAAGGCATACCGGAGTGTTCACGGCTCACCTCCCGACTTTGAGATGTATGATACTGACAAAGGCATTCCCGATGCCATCAGGACCAAAAATCTGCAGATGGGAAACAGCGGCGATGAGCTTATCCTGTATGTAAACGGCAAAAAAGTCCAGGAGATCTCATGGCCCAAAGAGATTAAAAAAGGTGAGGGCAGGGTTCATGTATTAAAAGACGGAGTCTGGGATGAAAGGCCGCATTTCATCGGGCAGTCGGATTTTAGTTCTGAGACCTTTTATGGCGCAACTGTTACGGCATTCATATCTCCTGACTGTTCGCTTGAGGTTTTGGAAAAAGCAGTCTCAGATTCAAAATCCAAAATCAGGCTTAATGTCTATGAGCTGACCGGCACAGGCATTGCAGAGATGCTTGCAGAAAAAGCAGAAAGTGGTGTAAGACTTGAGGTTCTCCTTGAAGGAAGCCCTGTCGGCGGAATTTCAGAAGAGGAGAATTATGCGGCATCAAAGCTTCTTGATGCAGGTGCATCAGTATATTCGGTATCAACCCGGAACGGAGTTTTTCATACCCCGTACCGCTACAATCATGCAAAATACATGATTGTCGATGAAAAAAGTCTTCTGATTTCAAGTGAAAACCTTGGATCAACAGGCTATCCAAAAAGCGGGTATTCCGGAAACCGCGGATATGGAGTATATATTGAAGACAGCGGCACGGCATTATATTTCAGTGAGGTTTTCAGCTCAGACATAAGCGGCGGATGGGTCACGCCATTATCTTTAAAGCATGGAAGTCCGGAGGATATTTCTGATGAACCTTTCAGCCCTGCATTTAAGCCCCGGGTTTTTTCCGGTGTTTCAGTAACACCTGTAATCTCTCCTGATACAAGTTATCTTATCGGGGATATGATTGCAGATGCAAAGCATTCTGTCTGCATTGAGCAGGCTTACATAAAAAACTGGTCATCTGGTCAGAATCCTTATCTTATGGCAGCAATTTCTGCTGCAGGGCGGGGTGTTGATGTAAGAATCATCCTTGATTCATACTGGTTTAATATTGAAGGTGAATCAGACAATGATGAGATGGCAGCCTGTATTAATTCGGCAGCGGCCTCTGAAAACCTCCCTCTTGAGGCGGCGCTTATAAATCTTGACACGCTTGGCTGCGAAAAGATTCACAACAAGGCTGTAATCGTTGACGAAGAATATGTTCTTGTAAGTTCTGTTAACTGGAACGAAAACTCACCCCTTTACAACAGGGAGG
Source organism: Methanobacteriota archaeon (assembly GCA_023396365.1). GTDB lineage: Archaea > Halobacteriota > Methanomicrobia > Methanomicrobiales > Methanomicrobiaceae > Methanomicrobium. Next base: position 21,093 of record JAEWWL010000029.1, on the reverse strand, counting down.
CAGGAGTCATATTGTCAGGTGGCGGAATAGGGCAGTATTACCAGAAAGCTTTTGATTATGACTGGGAGAGGCGTGAGGGTGCATTGCCATCAGGTATTGCACAGGCTCTGACAGGAGATGACGGATACGGGCTCAAATGTCTTGCCGGAATATTTGTTATTGCAGTTTTTGCCGGAATATATGCAAAAAGAAAAAGATAGATTTTTTTGATTTTTAGTTTCTTTTTAATTTTTTAATTCATCCGGCATTCCACCACATGCAGACGCGGTTTGAAGTGCCTGAAATCTCAACTCTGCCGCTGTATTTTTTTCTTAAAAAATCAAGGACCTTTTTTTTGTCAGATTCATCCGTAACAGAGTGCCTCTGGCATATCTTCCCGCATGCATCCTCAGGCGAGTCATAGGTATCGCTGACTTTTAAGGGAAAAGTAGTAACTTCAGGATATATCTTCATCTCATAAAGAACGCCGTATAAAAGATCAGCTTTTGGCCCCGGATAGAAGTCCTTTGATCTGATGTTCTTCCAGAAATCCTCTAAATCCTTGTCGTCCCATGTAAAATCACCTGCAAACCAGAATAAAAAGACTCTGCCCGAACAGACTGAGTTCATCTTTTCAATCGCAGAAATTAAATCTGGCATCGAAAGAGAAAAGGATGCAATCACAATGTCAAATTTGCCTTTTAACTCACTGACTATTACGTCCTCCCATTTTTTTTCAATAACTTTTAAGTTTGCCAGCCCTTCTTCTGATGCTCTTTGTAAAAGGACTGTGCACATGCCCTTTGATGGTTCTACTGCCAAAACCTCTTTTGAAAGCTTTGCTGCCGGAACTGCTATTGTCCCCGGCCCTGAACCGATATCCAGTATCCTGTCATCTTTTTTTGGCTTAATAAGTTTTAGCTGGTCAAAAACTCTGTTTTCATCTTTTTTTGTCCTTTTATAGTATTCAAAGGCATGTTCGGCAGATTCCCACTTGATTCTGTTTCCGTGTTTTTCATCATCTGAAAAAACAAAAAGCATCATCTCTTCCCATTCTTTGCTGTATGATATTTTATTTGCCGTATTTATCCCTCCATAACAATTCACTAAATCATTCTGGCTTATTTTCAGTAATACTCCGCCTGAATCCTTACAACATCTGCCGAATCCTTAGCATCTGCATATTCGGCGAGAGGCTCTGCATTAAGCTCTAAGAACCTGAGCCCCCAGTTGAATTTTGAAAGAACCAGTCCGGCCTGCTCTTTTTCTCCGGTAATATACAAAGCGGCGGCAAATGCCTCTACAGAATTTAGCATAAATGGTCTTCCAAAATGCCCCGGATTTGCCGCAACAAGGAATGGAAGCGCCCGCCTTCTCTGCCACCCGTCAATTATCCCGGTATTAAGAGTCTCCCATGAACAGTCAAGGACTGTTATTGAAGGGGCAATTTTGTCAGCCGGAGAGAGAGCCTGTCCTGCTGTAGGGTCAAGCATCAGAGTATTTTTAGGAATATCTGAGATTTTGGGATATATCCTGACGAGACCAAATTTCTGAAGCTTTTTGACCGAACACACCTTCGGACTGCAGCTGTTGTCCCGCCAGGCAAGAAGCGGCATCATCATAATATTGTGGTAACCAAAATCCTATCAATGTTTATACTCCTGTGCCCCTGCATCAAAGACAGCACACTGCGTGCAAAAGGCATTACCAAACCAAAAGATCTTGATATGTTTCAGCGCTGCCTGAAAAGATGTGAAATGTTTGGAATAAAAACAGAGTTTCTTCCATGCCCGGAAACGATTTATTTTGGAAGAGACAGAAGTCCCGGGTGTTTTCTTGATAAGCTGGATACTGCTGAGTTTTCAGGGCTTCTTGAAAAGCTCAGCTCTGATGCAGAAGAAACAGTCAGACAAAAAGGAAAGCCGCTTTGCATAATAGGGGTAGACTCATCACCTACATGCGGCGTTAATACAACATACTATTCCGACAAAAAAGAGAAGGGAAGGGGCGTTTTTTTAAAAAAATTTTCTACAATTCCTGCATTGGATGTCTCTGAATTTTCTGAGTACAAAATTTATTTTGCTGCACCTTTATTTTCAGATGCCGAGAGGGACTTTAACAAAAAAATGTCAGAGCTTTTAAGAGGTCATCTCTTTGAGGTTTTTCTGCCGCAGGAAACCGGCGACAATGAAAGCTCAAGGGAGGCGTCCTCCAACAAAAGAATATTTGAGGAGAATCTCTCCGCTCTTAAAAAATGCGACATCGTGGTTTGCGTAATTGACGGTGCCGATGCTGACTCGGGTGCATCATGGGAGATGGGCTATGCATATGCCCTGGGGAAAAAAATAATTGCTCTTAGAACTGATTTTCGCCGTGTTGGCAAAAATGAGATTGTAAATCTCATGCTTGAGGAGTCGGCGGTTGTTGTAAATTCACAGGAGGAGCTTCTTTTAGCAATAAATTCCCCTTTTTGCAAAACTGTCTGAACTGGCATATAATCCGTTCCTCTTCAAATAGTTTTATTCTCCTTTGCTGACAAATAATGACTTCTGGCGGTTTTATGCAGAATCACCAATCGAAAAGTGCTGATTTGGGTACTCACTGGATACTGATAATAGGAGTTCTGACTGTACTTGCTTTTTTTATAAATATAATTGCATTTTTGTACAATTTAACCGACAGTGTTGCAAATCTTTTTTTAATTCCTGTAATCGTTGCAACATTTTTGTTCCAGAAAAAAGGGCTTTATTATACACTCTTTGTAATGGCTGCATATCTTGTGCTTGTTTTTTTAATAAACCCTAAACCCTCTGATCTGCTAAATGCCGGCGAGCATGCAATAATGATGAGTGGTATTGCTCTTATCATCACCCTTTTGAGCATTGCCCTTCATGACAGTGAGAAAAGATACCGGCTTTTATTTGAAACATCGCCGGCTCCATTTATTGTAACCGACCCTGCCTGTACAATAACGGATGTAAATGAAAATTTCCATGAGGTTTTCGGATATGAAAAGGACAGCCTTATCGGAAAGCCTTTATCTGAGCTTTCTTTTATTGATGAGGAGAGCAGGACTTTAATAAAAGAGTCTGTGGAATCTGATGCAGGCACAAAAATCTTCAGAAAACCTCTCATAATCCACATTGATGATGAGAAAGGCTCAGTTCATACCTGCAGGCTTTTTTTCAGCATCCTGTATGATGAAGAAGGTGATACTGAGCTTAAGATGATGAGTCTTCTTGACATAACCGACAATGTCATTGCCGAAAAAAGAATTAAGCTCTCTCTTAAGGAAAAGGAGATGCTCTTAAAAGAGGTTCATCACAGGGTGAAAAACAATCTCCAGGTCATAATAAGCATTCTAAAGCTTCAGTACAACAGGACTGCTGATGATGATACACGTGAAAGTTTAAAGGACTGTCAGGCAAGGGTTTACTCAATGGCTCTTGTGCATGAAAAGATGTACAGATCAGATAGTCTTGCAATAATTGATATAAAAGAGTACCTTAGTGATCTCTCAAAAGATATAATTATGGAGTATTCCGAACTTGTCGGAAGAGTTACTGTTTCTGTAACGGCTGAAAAAGATCTCTGCTTTGATCTGGACACAATCGTTCCCTGTGCACTTATAACCAGCGAGCTTTTAACAAACTCACTAAAATATGCCTTTCCCGAAAAAAGAAAAGGGCATATAACAATTGATATTTCAGGAAAAACCCCGCCTTACATATATACATACAGGGATGACGGGGTTGGGATTCCTCCTGATTACAACCCGGAAACATCAAATACTCTCGGTGTAAAGATTGTGAAATCCCTAACCCGTCAGATGCACGGAGATTTGAGCATTAAAAATAATGCCGGTACAGAAATCATCATAAATTTTCCCATTGAAAAGTAATATGCTGTCTGGAGAGGATGAGACCTTTGGCCATGAATAAAAAGATACTGATTGTTGAGGATGAGGGAATAGTCTCCCTGGAGATTAGAGAAACCCTCGAAAATCTTGGCTATATGGTTGTCGGTGAGGCGCAGTCAGGAGAGCAGGCTGTTGATATGGCAAGGGAGCATCATCCTGATCTTGTTTTAATGGATATCGTAATCCAGGGTGATATGGACGGCATTGATACTGCAGAAAGGATATACTCACTCTTTGGCATTCCTGTAATTTATCTTACATCACACTCTGATGATGCAACATTAAAAAGGGCCTTAAAAACCAATGCATTCGGCTATCTCATTAAGCCTTTCAATGACAGGGAGCTTTACAGCAACATTGAAATGACTCTTCACAAGCACAGAATAATGAAAAAAGTCGAAGAGCCTTCGGAGATAATTGATTCAACCCTGACACTTGTATCTGATGCCGTCATCACAACAGACACAAAAGGAGGGATAACAAGAATAAATCCCCCTGCCGAGACTTTAACAGGCTGGTCAGGTGTTGAGGCGGCAGGATCTGATCTCTTTACCCTGCTCGGGCTTGAAAGAGAGAAAATATCAGCATTTATGGAGTCAGTCCGAAATGACTCATATGAAAAGAAAGCACTTCTCTCATGGGCCGACGGGCTCAGGCTCAGGACAAAGGCAGGAAAAGAGATCTCAATCTCTCTTAATATCGGTTATATCCGTGGAAACAAATGGAATCACGATGAATATTTCTTTGTCCTAATCCCTGATGAAGTGCAGAAGGAGTCAAGGGAGGGAAAACTTGAGAGATATTACAGAATAATTCTTGATGCAATAAAAGATCCGGTTTTTTTAACTGACTCCGGACTTAAAATAATTGTCTATAATGAGGCATTTTTAAATCTCTGCACTTTTATGGGCGTCAGCCTTACACAGCTGGGCGAACCGCTGTATGATATTCTTCCTCCTGATATCTTTGGGAGCAGGTGGGATTATGAGGAGCTGTTTAAAACCCCTGTCTTATTTAACAGGGAGAGATCATTTAAGGGCGAATCAGGGACACGCTTTTTTGATATAGAAACGATTCCTCTTTCGGATGGAAATATTGTAACGCACGTTGCGGTTGTTGTCTTTGATATAACACAGCAGAAGGAGAGGGACTGGCGTGATGAGATGATTGAAAAAAATTTCCGTGCCCACAGCAAAAATGTTGAGGAGATTGCTGATCTCTGTGCCCTTCTCAAACCTCCCATTGGAAGAATCAGAAGAATTGCTGAATCATCGGTTTCTCCTGACAACAAAAAAATTTTAGGCGCAACAACAGAAATATCTGATATTATCTTTAAGATTGATATGAAATGGTTAAAATATGAAAAAATAAAGAGCTATTTTGATGTAAGAAACGGCCCTCTTCCTGAAGAGGAAAAAGAAGAGGATAAGGAATAATTTTTCTTTTAAAACTGTTTAATTATTGAATTCTGCATTTTTTTCAGATATCATCAATACCGGCAGGGATGTGCCAGATGTTGTCAGGAACAATTATTTCAAATCTTGCCCCCTGCCCGAAAATTCCTGTCTCTTTAATTTTTATTCCGGTGATCTCCAGAATATTTCTTATAAGGAACAAACCGTAGCCTGAGTTTCCGCCAAAACCTTTCTTAAAGATCTCCTCTTTTTTGGATGGCTCAACACCCTGCCCGTTGTCTTCGACAATGATTATACCGGATTTGTCTGCTCCTGTTTTGAATGAGACACTTATTTCAGCTGCATTGCCCCCATGCCTTTTTGTATTGTCAAAAAGGTTGTAAAACACTTTTTCAAGCATGTTGTCTGCAAAAATCTCAAGGCTTTTTGTATCTATTGATATTTTTAAGTCTTCATTTGCCGCAGAAAGTGCTGCCCTTTCTGCAACCTCTGATACATTCTGCCATTTTGGTTCAAGGTGGCCCATATCCTCGTAATCACGTGTGAAATTTATCTGCTGCTGTATTACTTCAACAGGTCTTGTCAGCTTTGCAATATATTCTGACACTTCCTGATTGTCAGAAAAGATTTCTTTCATAATTTCAATATAGCCAAAAAGTGCAGTGACCTGGTTTAGTATATCATGGCGTGTTACCGATGAGAGGATGTTTAGCTTTTTGTTAGCCTCAATTAATGCGTTTTTGTACATTACTGTCTCTTCGATATCGGAAAAAGTGCCGAGAATTCTTCCTGCCCGGTTGTCATTAACCTTAAATACGCTTCCTCTTGTTCTTATCCACCTGTATGCCCCTGATTTGGTTTTTATCCTGTACTCCCTTGTAAATTCACCCGGTTTTTTTAAGGATTCATTGAAAGATTCCAGTGTTTTTTTCCTGTCTTTTGGGTGAATGAGAATTTTCCAGAAATCCGGAGAGAATATAATCTCGTCCTTTTTGTATCCAAGAATCTCAAGTCCGGAATCGTTTATATGGTATTCTTCTGTCTCAAAGTTCCAGTCCCAAAGACCGTCTTTTGTCGCATGAATAGCCATTGAAAGCCTTTCTTCACTTGCTTTTAAAAGCTCGTCCGTAATTTTTAATTTTCTGTTTGAAATCACCAGAAGAACAGAGAGGAAAAAAAATCCGACACCTGCTGCAAGGATTGCAAGATATTCTACGACCGGAATTTTTATGGATGTATCAGGCTGGTTTATGATTACACTGTCTTTTGGCAGTTTGGAGAAGTCAAAACCATATCTGACAAGTGCATTGTAGCTGAATCCGGGGTAGCTGTTGTATGAATCTCTCTTTATTTTTATCTCCTGCGGCTTTGTCCCCTGCATAACTTCTGCTGCCATTTCTGCTGTCTGATACCCGTGCATATATGGCGACATGATTATGCCTCCGGCAATGCCGGAATCCAGGAGATAGTCGGTCATTGCATATATGGGCACACTGCTCTTTTCAGAGATAAGGCTTACAGCCTCTTCGTTTGTAAAAATATTGCCGTCAGAATCCCTGTTAAAGTGAATATACAAAAAAGCCGAGTCCGGGGGCATCTGTGATGCTTTTGCAAGAAGTTCATCCATTCCTGTATCATAAATATGTACAAATTCAATGTCAGGGCAGCCGGGTGTTATTTTGTCAATAACTGTCCTGTATGAATATCCTGTCTCAGTGTTGTCTGTTAAAATATACACTTTATTCAGGGGGTCTGGATGCAGACTTTTGAGAATTTCTATTGTCTCTTTCATATTCTGGTATTCCAGAATGCCGCAGGCGTATGGATAATTCTCCTGGAAATCATAAGGCACTTCATTTACACCGCAGAAAACAACGGGCGTATCAGAAAAGAGCTCCTCATGATGCATAAGAGTAAAAAAAAGTGCATTGTCATCTGATGTTATGACTGCATCAAAATGCCTGTCCCTGTATTTATCAAGATAAAGGCTGTATAATAATTCCTGGTGCTCTTTGTCAGGATACTGTTTTGTATCCATATACTCTGTAAACAATACTGCTTTTTCATCCTCTATAAAGTAATCAGATATTCCCTGCGCAATCTGATCGCTCCAGTCATGCCCCGGATGATATGAGTTTATGTAGAGGACTTCTCTTTGATCCCCGGCACAGACCGGACTGATGCATAAAAATGATATGAATAGAAGAGCAGCTGCAAATTTAAATGGAAGTGAAAAATTCCTCGCCCGTATCTCTGCTGACCTTCCTGAAGTGTACATGAATAGTGCTCTCTGATTTGGACCGGCTTGTTTGAGGGTTATTGTTATTGTCCTCTGGTATTTTTTAAAATGGATTTGTAAAGTATATGAGTTTATTTATTTGGACACTGAATTCTGGTTCGGAAACGAGATATAGCCTGATAAAATTATCCGGATATTATTTTTCGCTTTTTTATTGCTGTTAAACAGGCGGTAATCTTATCTTTAAAATAAAGCACACCGGGTTTTCGGCTGAATACGCCATCCCAAAAAAAGGGCTGCCTTTTTTTGTGCGCAAATAAGCACTCTTAAAAGAAAATATCCCTTTTATAAATTAATATAGGGTTTATGAAAAAATTATACAACTCCATGATTAGTTTTTTTGGCATTTGATTTCTGCTGTAAAACTTTTAAAAAAAAATTATTAATCATTTAAGGATTTAATAATCAGAGAAACATTCTCTCCAAACTTTCGGATTGTTCTAATTCCCTCTGCGTCATTTTCTGCTTCGCCCTTTTCCTTTCCAAATGCTATATTCCAGTAGTCAGAGCCTGCAACAATCATGTCGTTTATGAAATAAAACATTAAAAGCTCCTGGATTGTGGCAGTATGCCCGCCTCTTCTTCCAACAGCTACCGGACCTCCGACCATTTTTGAAAGGAATCTGTCACCTCCGTATGAAACCATTGAAATTCTCTGAATGGCAGACATAAGATCGCCTCTTGCTGTCCCAAAATATACCGGTGATGCAACAATAAGGCCCTTTGCCTCCTTTATGAGATCAATAATCTCATTTAAGCCGTCATCATCGATTGCACAGACTCCCTTATTTTTTTTGCATGAGCCGCATGCAATGCAGGATTTTATGTTTTTTCCACGAAATGATATTATTTCAGCTGTAAGGCCGCTGCTCTCTATTGCATCCGCACATTCGGTGCATAAAAAATCTGTATTTCCCTTCTCCCTCGGGCTTGCGTTTAGAATAATTACGTCTGCCATTTTTATTAATCCCTTAAATAAGGTTTATTATTCAGATTTTTATATGTTCGCAAAAAAACGGGTGAAAAAATTACGCCGGATTTTTTTCAGGTTACAACAACTTTTTCAACGGTTCTGCCTGCAATTGCAAACATAATTCCTGCAAAGACCAAAAGATATGCAAATGAGATCAGAATGTCGGCAGGTGTATACACAAAAGAAAGTCCGATTGCCGAGAAGTTATCTCCGATTGCAAAATACCTGATGCCGTTTATAAGATGCGTAAGTGGATTAAAATAAGTTATATTCTGAATTAAAGGCGGGAATCCCTCAACAGGATAAAGAGCATTTGAGACGAAGAAAAGCGGCATTGTAAGAAGAGTTGTAATTCCCTGAAACCCTTCGGGAGAGTCCATTCTCAGAGCTATTGCTGCGGAAATAGAAAGAAATGACGCTGCAAAAAGTGCGATGAAGACAAAGATGCCGGCAACTGAAAAAATCACCTGCAGTGCTGAATAGCCCCTGAAAAATTCAACTCCGAGAATCAGCCCGAAAACGAGTATTATTGAGGACTGAATCCAGGATTTTGTGATTCCTGACATCACAATCCCTGTTATCAGGTCCCTTCTCGGCATCGGACTTGCAAGAATCTCACGCAAAAGCCCCCAGTTTTTGTCAAACAAAAGAATAAATCCGCCGAATATATTGGTGAAAAGAATCGTAACGGCAATAATTCCTGCACACATGAATGTGAGATAGCCGACTGCTTCTGTGCCGTATAAAGGCTCAGAGCCTGAGAGAATTCTGTCAAAAGTTCCTGCCATTGATATTCCAAAGAATGCAAGCCATAAGGCAGGCTGAAGAAGAGATGAGAGAAACTGAGTCTTAAACCGCAGGTATCTTGTCATATCCCTTTTGTAAATATTTAAAAATCCCCTGTCCTGCATTTAATTCTCCTCTCCTGATGCTTCTGCAAAAACAATTCTTTTCTCATCCCTAAGCTCCTTTCCGGTATAATGAAGGAAGACGTCGTCCATCGAGGGTTTTTTTAAGTTCACGGATATTGTTTTGATGCTGCTCTTCTCAAGAATCTGCATTATTTTGGGGAGAATTTTTGCACCGTCTGTATTTGAGATTAAAAGAATCTGGCTGTCTTTTTTTACGGCATCAGAGACTCCGTGAAAATTTCTTAAAATTTCAAGGGCTTTGTCGTTGTCTTTTGTCTCAAGATAGATAATGTCTTCTCCAAGACTCTCTTTGAGTTCATCAGGAGTACCTGAGGCAATAATTTTTCCTTTGTCAATAATTGCTATCCTGTCAGATAAGCAGTCTGCCTCGTCCATGTAATGAGTCGTCAGGAAAATTGTTGTTCCCTCCCTGTTTACAGCCCGAAGATACTCCCACGTCTTCATCCTTGTCTGCGGGTCAAGCCCGATTGTGGGCTCATCGAGGAATAATACTTTTGGCCTTGTCATAAGACCGCGTGCAATCTCAAGCCTCCTTTTCATTCCGCCGGAGAGCTCTTTTATCAGTGCATCTTTTTTCTCCGTGAGCTCGACAAGGTTTAAAAGTTCGCTAATTCTTTTCTCCCTCTCTATTTTCGGCATTGAATAAAGGCGGGCATGAAATTCAAGTGTTTCATACACAGTCATATCGCGGTCGAGTGTAATCTCCTGAAAGACAACCCCGATAGAGTTTCTGACTTGCTGCTTCTCATTTTCAAGGGAGTGGCCTGCAATTGTGACACTTCCTGACTGCATTTTAAGAAGCGTTATCAGGACATTTATTGCAGTGCTTTTGCCTGCACCGTTTGGGCCTAAAAATGAGAATATTTCACCTTTTTTTACATTAAACGAGATATTGTCAACAGCCCTGAATTTTTTGTAGCAGTGGCTTAGGTTTTTCACTTCTATTATATCTTCAAAATCCAGAATAATCACGAATCCTGCCCGTCCGGACCGTTTCTTACTGATTAAAATTCAAAACTAATGCTATAAATTACTAATGCTCTGAACTTATTTTATAAATTTCCTCAAAATTGTAAAATTGCAGCAAAAATTCAGATCAGGTTTTTTTGGCAGAAGCAAAAAAAGAAATTAAGGAAAAAACCGGGATAAAATCAGACCGGAATTTAAAAAAAAGTCTGAATTATTATTCTAAAGACCCTGATGAATAAGAATATTCAAAGATAGTCATCGTCAGCTTCGTCTGCAAAAAAACCCAGTGATCTGGCATCAAAATCATCATCATCCTGGTATCTTACTGCAAGTACAACTGATCCGTCATCTAAAATGTCTCCTGTCTCTATGCAGGAGCTTTCATCTATTTCTATCTCTTCTTCTGTTCTGTCAGTTCTTCGAACAAGTGCCCACATTTTAAACACACTCTTCCTGCGATATAGGTAATTAGATAAATATAATTTTTTCTCTGTATGCAAATTTTGCATCCCTGATGAATTACATAAAACCTGTATTTAAAAAGTTTTGAAAAACAAAAAAATCCCATTTTTGTGCATTGCTTCTCTTTTAAAAAGAGTTTTTTTTACTAAGAAAGACCAGTAATATAAAATTTAAAAAAAATTCAGGAAGTTTTTATGAACGCAATACTGCTCGTTGGTGCAGGAGGCTTTATCGGTGCAGTCGGACGCTATCTGCTCTCCGGATGGATTCAAAACGGCTGCTTTGCTTTTCCTGCCGGAACACTTGGTGTAAACATAATAGGGAGTTTTCTTCTGGGCACTGTTATGTACATGACTGAATTTACAGGAATTTTCAGCGATGAGACAAGAATATTTTTAACAATCGGAGTAATCGGTGCATTTACCACAATCTCGACATTCAGCTATGAGGCATTCCGGATGCTTGAGGAGGATAACATACTGAATTTTTTTATATATTCCGGCGGAACAATAATATTTAGTCTTGCGGCAGTCTGGGCCGGAAAGGTTGTTGCAAAAATTGCGGGCGGTGCAGTCTCATGATGCTTGAAAAGGGAAAAAAAGCAGTTCTTTTAAAGATATATTCGGGTGAGTCAGACAGGTATAAAGGAAGACCGCTGTACCTTTACCTGATTGATTTTCTGCGAAAAAACGGTCTTTACGGTGCAACAGTCACAAGAGGGATTACAGGCTTTGGCGCAACAAGCCGCATTCATACAGCGTCCATTCTTCGTCTTTCAACAGACCTTCCGGTGATAATTGAGGTTGTTGATTCAAGAGAGAAGATTGATGAAATAAAACCGATTCTTGAAGAGATAATTTCAGGAGGCCTTGTTACAGAACAGGATGTTGAAATATGCTTTTACCGGGCAAAAGAGAAATAATAAATTTCAAAGTAAAAAATCTCAATAAATTTTTTTTCTTATAATCCTTCATGTGATGATTTTTTTTTATTTTTTTATCATTCTATGAAATAATCAGCATGGCAGACTTTGCATCTGAAGATAATATTAAATACAAATCTCCACTAAATTGAAAAAACTTATCTAATGAATTTTTTTGGGGATTTTTAGGAAAAGTTTTGGCAGGAGGATTTGATGGATGGGGGTTTAAAAGTCCTTGTGGTTGAGGACGAGGCGCTTGTCGGGCTTGGTCTTCAGAAAAGTCTTGAAAAGATGGGATATATCGTATCCGGGATTGCCGCTTCGGGAGAAGAGGCGATATCAATGGCACTTTCCAAAAATCCTGATGTTGTTTTAATGGATATACACATTAAAGGGGATATGGACGGATTTGAGGTATCCGAGAGGATAAACAATGAGATGAGCGTTCCAATAATCTTTCTTTCAGCATATAATGATGACAAAAGCATTGAAAGATGCGTGCAGACCGGCTCTTACGCTTTTTTAACAAAACCTGCAGGTTCACAGGAGATAAAGGCTGCAATAGAGATTGCAGCAGGCCGTCACCGTGCTCTAAGAGCAGAAGAGAGCATGAGAAAAAAAGAGTCCATATTAAAGGCAGTGGGGTTTGCAGCCGGAGAATTTTTATCAGGACACCCGTTTGATGATAGCATAAAAAAAACACTATGTGCACTTGGAAATTATACGGGTTTTGAAAGGACCGGCCTTTATAAGAGCTCTGAGGCATCGGATGGGAGTTTATCTATTAAACCATTCTTTTTCCGGGATATTAAAAATGAATCAGACAGCTCTGCTTTTGAACTGTCTGCCTTATCTGCTGCTTTTGATGACTGCTTTAAAAATAAGCTGCACAAAAATAAAATCTTCATTTCAGGTGCAGACTCTATAAAAAGTCCTGATCCTGATTATTTTAAATCACGCGGCATAAAATCCGTTCTTGGAATTTCTGTTTTTTCAGGAGAAAAATTATGGGGTTTTTTGTGCATTGAAACATCCAGAAATGCTAAAGACTGGTCTGAGGGTGAAAAGGAGGGCCTTATTGCAGCCGCAGCAATAATAGGCAATGCGATATTCAATGAAAAAATAAATGCCGCCAAAAAAAAGGATGAAGAAAAATACAAAAGCCTTTATAATCTTCTCCGAAATCTCTGCGATAATGTGCCTGACATGATATGGTCCAAGGATATAAACGGCAGGTACACATTTACAAACCGGACTCTCTGCAATGATATTCTTCGAGTCAGCAATACTGATGAGCCCTGTGGAAAAACCCTGGATTTTTATGTGAACAGACTAAGGGAGAAAAATGAAAAAGATTCACTGGTAAAAGTCCTTGATGAACGCTTAAAGAATCATCCGGCAGACATGGCAGTATATAACGAGCCGGAAAAGTCTGTGGTTATGTTTGAAGAGAATAAAAAAGTCCGCTATGTGGATCTTTACGAGGCGCCATTTTGTGATGAGAGCGGAAAATTTCTCGGGCTTGTCGGCTGCGGGCGTGATATTACAAAGGAGAAAAAATATGAAAACCGTCTTCTTGAGATAAACAGCCGCTTTACAACCTTTATGGATCAGCTTCCGGCATTTGCATATATTCGGGACAAAGACGGAAATATACTTTTTGCAAACAAATACACAAAGAATGCCTTTGATATTGACAACTGGAGCATACTTGGGTCTCCCGAGATATATGGTGAAACCGATAAGGGTGCTCTTGATGAGATAAACGAAAAAATTCATAAAATCGGACTTCTGGAGACAGAAGGGACTTTCATTCTGAGTGACAAAAAGCCCCACACATTAAAGTTCCTCCTCTTTCCCATATCAGAAAGCGGGCAGAGAGACCTTATCGGCGCCATCGCAATTGACATTACAGAGACAAAGGATGCAGAGCTTAATCTTTATGAATCTGAGCAGAAATACAGAATGCTCTTTGAAAATGCCAATGATGCAATATATGTCGGTGACGGTAAGGTCTGCATTGACTGCAATACAAAAATGTGCACACTTCTTGGCTACACTAAAGATGAGATTTTGGGACATGGTGTTGAGGACATATCTCCAGAATTTCAGTCTGACGGGAGGCGTTCATCAGACAGGATAAGAGAGATTGTTGAAAAAGCATTCAATGGTGAGAATATCGGGATTTTTGAGTGGCAGGCTCTAAAAAAGTCCAAAGAGATTGTCCATGCCAGTGTAAGCATCAATACGGTTTCTTTTGGAATTCATAAAAACGTATTTTTAATTGTCCGTGATATTACGGAAAAGAAAAATATTGAGGATGCTTTAAGGAAAAGCGAGCTTAGATACAGGACTCTTGTTGACAAATCCCCAATAGGCATAGAAATTTTCCAGGACGGCAAAGTGGTTTATGCAAATTCGTCTATTGAAAAGATTCTTAATATGAGCGCTGATGAGATTACATCAACTCCTTTTTCGAAGATTGTCTGCCCCGAAGACTTTGAATTTATAATGGATCTCAACAAAAAACGCCATGCCGGACTTCACACAACGGACAACTATAAGGTCAGGATAATTGACAAAGAAGGTGCTGTAAAGGTCGTTGATGTTCACGTAGTTGCCATTGAATGGGACAACAGGCCTGCAACACTTAATTTTCTGACCGATATTACAGAAAAGCAGAGATCAGATGAGGCCCTAAAGGAAAGCGAGGAGCGTTACCGTGTTGTTGTGGAAAATTCCAGGATAAATATCCTGATTACACAGGATGAAAAATTCTGCTACATAAATCCCTCGGCAGAGAAATTTATGGGGCATTCAAACGAAGAGCTTTTGGGAAAAAGCTTTCTTGATTTCATTTACAGTGATGATCAAAACAAAGTCATTGAAAACCACAGGAAGAGGCTTTCGGGCAGAAGAAACACCGATGTTCCTGAAAGATATTTTATCCGCGCCTACAATTCAAAAGGGGAACTTAGAACACTGGACTTTAATACCACACTTATACAGTGGAAAGGGCATCCTGCAACCCTTAATTTTTTAATTGATATTACAGATCAGATTGAATCGACAAAATTAATTGAAAAGGCATTAGCGGAAAAGACCATACTTTTGCAGGAGGTTCACCACCGCGTCAAAAACAACCTTGCCCTTATTAATTCTCTTCTTTCCATGCAGGCGAGAAATGCCGTATC
Organism: Methanobacteriota archaeon; assembly: GCA_023396365.1. GTDB lineage: Archaea > Halobacteriota > Methanomicrobia > Methanomicrobiales > Methanomicrobiaceae > Methanomicrobium. The sequence goes on along the minus strand of JAEWWL010000029.1, from coordinate 6,029 downwards.
TGAAGATGTATCAGACTCTCTTCGTGAGGCTGAAACAAGAATTTATTCAATAGCTGCTGTTCATGAAGGCTTATACAAGTCCTCTTCTATATCAACAATACCTGCAGGAAAGCATTTCAGGATTCTTGGCGAGGAGATAATTGGCAATTATTCCCCTGACTTTAGGATAAAACTTGATATTTCTGCAAACGACTGCCAGCTTGGACTGAATATGGCAATACCTGTAAGTCTTGTTGTAAATGAGCTTTTAACAAATTCAATAAAATATGCCTTTAAGGGAAGGGAGAAGGGCAGAGTTTTTATTGAGATGGACTGCTCTGAAGATATGGTAAATCTTATAGTCGGTGATGACGGCACAGGTGTTCCTGAGGATTTTGATCTTGAAAATACCAGAACCCTTGGAATGACGCTTGTTCGAAACATAGTTACAATGCAGCTTGAAGGGACAATAAAACTTGAAAGCGGAAGCGAAGGAACAAAATGGACAATCAGAGTTCCTCAGCAGTAACTTTTAAAATTCCTGTGTTCTGTCAGGTTTTAACCTCTATTTTTATGAAATGAGAAATTTTAATCTGTATTAAATCATACCAACACTCAGGTGGGCTGTTGTCTTTAAAAAGCAGAATATATGAGGTTCTTGAGGCTTCCCGCGAAAGGGATGCAGCAGGATGTTTATTTGATTATTTTATTACCGGCCTTATTGCATTAAACATCTTTGTAATCATTCTTGGAAGTGTCAGTGCAATATACATCAGGTATTTTGATTTCATTATCTTTGTATCTGCTTTACTCTGGTTGTATTTTCAGCGGAATATCTGCTCAGGCTGTGGGTCTGCACTCTCTCTTTTGAGTACAAAAATCCTGTTTTTGGCAGGCTTAAATGGATGCTCACGCCATATGCGGTAATAGACCTTCTTGCAGTCCTTCCTTTTTATCTGTTCATCATATTCGGAGTCGATGTAACCGGTCTTGTTGTCTTAAGGGTTTTTCGGATATTCAAGATTGTCAGATATTCTGATTCCATTAACAACATTATTGCTGTTTTAAAAAATGAGAAAGATACTATAATAACTACTTATGCGGTTTTGTTTATCGTCTTAATAGTTGCTGCAACAATTATGTACCAGATAGAAAATGCCGCACAGCCCGAGGCTTTTTCAAGCATTCCGGCATCAATGTGGTGGGGCGTTATTACACTTGCAACAATAGGCTATGGGGATATCACACCAATTACTCCGGCAGGAAAAATATTCGGCTCTTTGATTGCACTTCTTGGAATAGGCATATTTGCTCTTCCGGCAGGTATTCTTGCCTCCGGATTTTCAAGGCAGCTTGAGGAGAAGGGGAGGGCTGAAGAGGAAAAAAATGTCTACTTATGTCCGCACTGCAAAAATGAAGTTACAATGAAAGATTTGTGGAAAAAGGAAAAATAAATTGCAATTATTTTTAAAACCCTGGTTTCAGGTAATAATTAATCTTTTATGATAAGGTACGGGGGGCAAAGAAGCGTTTTTTTAAGAGCATCAACAGTATTAAAGCCTATCAGGTATATATATAATATTATATTTTCATTCGGGAGATCTTTTAAGATGCCCTTTGTGGCAGGGGGGGGCCTGCTCTTCCGGAATTTTTGGGGAATTTGATTTTAGGAGACTTTTGGTAGCATGCCGAAATTAAAAGCGATATACTGGGATGACAGAACTCTTTTTTCAAAAGAGAAGTTTGAAGAATATACTTTGATCCTGGCAGATTTAATAAAAAACTGGGATCCGGTAAAGTACGACGGAACAGCCTTTAAGCTTTTGTCATACTTTGAAGAGATGAAAAAGGTTTTGGCAGTCTTAAATGATGAATTTGGTGTTGAGAAGGATATTGATGACATCATTTCAAAATCTGACATCTGCTCATTTGTGCCTGTCAGCGATGAGATGAACGGCATGTCTGTATGGGCAACAGACAGGTGGGGTGTTGCCTTTATTGTTGAGGGCGGCGAGATGAAGACAATGAACATAAAGGACATGATCCTAAGCTAAAAAAAAGTGCAATCTTTTTTTTCGCAGAGGCAAAACTGATTTTTTAAAAATTAATATTTTTTAACCCGCAGCTTTTTTTTAAAAACGTTATTTACTGATGAAAACGCCGGGAAGGAGATTTGAACTCCCGAGGTGCGAACACCAGCGGCTTTCGAGGCCGCCGCCTTTCCGGACTAGACTATCCCGGCATAAGAGAAAAATTAGTCAAAGGCTTATGCTTTGATGAAACTATATATTGTAGATATTTGCAGATAATAATAACGTTTTTTTTAGTATTCCAAAACAAAAAAAGCACAGGGCTTTGGGTTTTTTATCACCTGGCATGCACTTAAAATTTTTTTTCAGAGTATTTTTTTCCATTCTGGTGCAAAGAAAAGATATTTTTTATTCTGATTTTTTTAACCCTTCAGCTCAGGCCATTTTACAGCATTTCCGTCTGTATCGCAGAGGGGTGCAGGAGGATGGCTCTTTTGCGTCATAAGGGATACTGCAAACATTGCAGTACCGCTTATCAGGACCGGAACAAATGTAAAAAATATCACCCACCCGTTATCAGGCGGAACCACAATAATTTCGCCTGCTGAAACTGACATGTAAATAACTCCTGCAACAACAACTGCAAATCCGGAGATCATAGATGAGAGTGCTCCGGGAATATTTGCCTTTTTCCAGAAAAGTCCGCAGACAATTGTCCAGAAGAGGCATGCAAACAAAAGTGTAAATCCAAAGATCATCAGGTCGTAAAGCCCGGGGGCGACAAAGCTGATTCCAATGCAGAACAGCCCTATTGCAACGACCAAAATCCTTGTAAGCTTTAGGACATCGCCCTTGTCTGTATTCTTTTCAGATAAAGAGCCGTGAATAAGCTCTGTTGAGATTACTGCCGCAGATGCAAATATGGCAGAGCTTGCCGTAGACATAATGGCAGCCATCAGCGAGCCTACAAAAAGCGCCATTAAAACGGGGTTTAAGAGCTCTTTTGCAAGAAGTGGAACGATAAGCTCAGGGTCTGCTGCAAGAACCGAGGGGTCAATGAGGCCGGTGTTTACCATTACAATGCCTAATAGTCCGATAAATATCGGCCCAAGACCTGCAACCCAGTAGAGTCCGGCGCCGAATACAAGACCCTGGCGTGCTGCCTTGTCATCCCTCGCACAAAAAATTCTCTGTGATATATCAAGCGATGCCAGACTTCCAAGACCCATTCCGCACCATGCCGCAAACCAGGCAAGTATTCCGGTTATTGTCCAGCCAATTCCTGCCGGCGATGAGTCAGAAGGAAGAATAGACCAGAAATCAGCAGGCGTGTTCGCCGCTATCACATCAAGCCCTCCGACATATACGATTCCTGTCGGAATAAGAACCAAAAGCCCCAGGATGATTAACACCATCTGGATGTTGTCAGTGTAAATGACAGCAAGCATTCCGCCAAGATATGTGTATGCAATAACAATCAGTCCGGCGATAACCCCGCTCTCTATTGCCGGAAGGCCGGCTATTACATTAAGCAGTTTTCCTATTGCAAGAATCTGGACTGATGTCCAGAATATAAGTGTTGGAAGCGACAGAAGAGATGCAACAAGCGCTCCTCTCTTTCCAAACCTGAGATAATACATCTCTCCAAGTGATGCAATCTTTAATTTTCTTAAAATGACGACGAAGAATGCGGCCAGCAGCAGAAGGGTGACACCTGATGCCCAGGGGTCTGCAATTGTTCCTAAAAGATGATACTGATAAGCCGCACCCGCACCGCCAAGAAGTGTTCCTCCTCCCCAGAATGTTGCGAACAATGTCCCGCCTATTAAGACAGGGCCGACATTTTTATTTGCAACAAGATATCCGCTTGCACTTTCAACTCCGCCCCTTCTCTGGACGTAAAATCCTATGCCAAGCATAAGGAGAAGGTAGGCAGCAATGACTATTATCACAATGTCCATTAATCAGATCAATTAGGTTTTTTATTCCTGGTTTTTCAAGTTTGTGATTGATTCAGGAGAAGAAAATTTACCTGATTTGGCATTTAAATGTTTTAACCGGATTTTATAACAATAATCAATCCTTTTTAACAGTTTTTTTAAAAAGCAAAAACAAAGCCTTATTTAAAATCTGCGCAGAATTTTTTTTGGATTGCAAAAATAAATCTCTAATGTCTGTTGAATTTTAAATTCGTAATCTTAAAATTTTTAAAATTAAAAATGGATTGTTTTTTGGATTTTAAAAGCTCTTTTTAGGGCTGATAAGTTTTTTTAGTCTCTGGAAATATAAAAAAAAACCTGAAAAGAAATTACATGGTGGTTTTTTTTTTCGCCGCTTGTTTTAATATTTTTCAGTGCATTTATTTCTGTGGTTAAGATGCGAAGCGATGATGTGAAGTCAGGATATACAAGAGCGGCAAACAGGTCACTGATACGTTCGCTTGGAATAACTGATATGGAGATGAAAAAGCCTTTCATAGGAGTTGCAAATTCATGGAATACAATCGTTCCGGGTCATCTGCATCTTCGAATGGTTGGCGAACGTGTGCGGGAGGGGATTTCTGCTGCGGGGGGAGTTGCTTTTGAGTTCAACACAATAGGCATCTGCGACGGGATTGCAATGGGCCATGAGGGAATGCGATATTCGCTTGCTTCAAGGGAGAATATTGCCGATTCTGTAGAGCTTATGGTAAACGCCCACCGCTTTGATGCTCTGGTCTGTATATGCACATGCGACAAGATTGTCCCGGGGATGCTGATGGCGGCGGCAAGATGCAATATTCCTGCAATTGTTGTAACCGGCGGGAATATGCTTCCCGGATATCACAGGGGATGTGAAATATCACTTACAGATGTCTTTGAAGGTGTGGGAAAGGTTGCGGCAAAAAAGATGACAGAAGAGGAGCTCTCAGAGCTTGAAGCACATGCAATGCCGGGCTGCGGAAGCTGCCAGGGGCTTTACACTGCAAATACAATGGCATGCATGACAGAGGCAATGGGCATGTCTCTTCCGGGCTGTGCCGCAATTCCCGCAGTTGATGCCGAAAAGCTCCGCATCGCATATGAGTCAGGCTTTCGGGCAGTTGAACTTTTAAGAGAGAATGTAAGGCCGTCTGATATTATCACATCAAAGTCTTTGAAGAACGCAATCGCTGTTGACATGGCGCTTGGCGGCTCGACAAACACAGTGCTTCACCTAATGGCGATTGCACAGGAGGCCGGAGTTGCCCTAAGCCTTGATGATTTCACAAAAATTGGTGAGAGAGTTCCCCATATCTGCTCAATGCAGCCGGGTGGTCCGCATTCAATGCAGACCCTGCACCGCTCCGGCGGAATTCCCGGCGTTTTTAAACAGATTAAAGGGCATCTCGATGAGAGCATTACAGTTTCGAAAAAAACAGTCTACCAGATTGCAGACACTGTCCGCTACATCGATGAGAAGGTAATAAGAAGCATCGACAATCCCGTTCACAGTGCAGGAGGTCTGAAAATATTAAAAGGCACTCTTGCACCGGACGGCTGCGTTATTAAATCATCAGCGGTTGCTGATGAAATGTGGAGGCATAAAGGACCTGCACGTGTCTTTGAGGGTGAAAACGATGCAATGGATGCAATTCTTGCCGGAAAAATAAATGAGGGCGACGTTGTCGTAATCCGCTATGAAGGGCCGAAGGGAGGGCCGGGGATGCCTGAGATGCTGTCTCCGACATCTGCACTTATGGGGCTTGGATATACCCGCGTTGCACTTGTAACAGACGGAAGGTTCTCAGGCGGCACACGAGGGCCCTGCATCGGACATGTTGCACCCGAAGCTGCTGTGGGAGGGCCGATAGGTCTTGTGCATGAAGGCGATACAATCTCAGTTGATCTTTTTGAGAGAAGGCTTGATATTATGGTTGACGAATCTGAGCTTGCAAACAGAAGAAAGTTGTGGAAGCCTCTTGAGAGGGAGCTAAAAGGCGTTCTTGCAAGATATGCAAGGTACGCGGGGCAGGCAGACAAAGGCGCTGTCCCTGAATAA